>DATAVV010000437.1:0-21339 GCA_036267555.1 Streptosporangiaceae bacterium
ACGGCCTACGGCCCCGGCCGGCCCGCGTTCATCAGGAAAATGAACGCGATGGCGAAGAGCCTGGGCCTGGCGAAAACGCATTTCAGCAGCTTCGACGGCATGCCGTTCCCGACTGAGTATTCCACCTACTCCACGCCGGGCAACCTGGTCCGGCTCGGTGAGGTGGCGATGCGCAACACCACGTTCCGCGGCATCGCGCTGCAGCGCCGTTATGTCCTGGCCGCCACGCACCTGCACCACCGTTACGCGTGGAAGACGACAAACGGCCTGCTGGGTTCGTACGCGGGCGCGGTCGGGATCAAGACCGGCAACACCAAGGCGGCCGGCTACTGCCTGCTGTTCGAAGCCCGCCGGGGCGGCCGCACGCTGATCGGCGTGGTCCTGCACGCCGATCCCAGCACCAGCCTGGCGTCGGCTTTCACCGCCGCCCGGCAGATGCTCAACTGGGGCTTCGCGCGCGTCTAGCCCGGGTGCACCGGGGACGGTCACAATGGCGTTCATGACGGACTTCGGGGGCACGGGCGTCGAGAACACCGATTTCGGCGGCAGGCTCCCGTACACGACCTGGGATGGCGAGCCGATCGCCCGGGACCGGCCGCACGGGGCGACGATCGTGGTCGCCAGCCGGGCCCCGGAGGGCTGGCGGTACGTGCTGCTGCACCGGGCGCACCACGGCCCGGACTACGTCGGCGACTGGGCGTGGACGCCTCCGGCCGGGTCGCGCAAGCCGGGCGAGGACCTCGCCGCGTGCGCGGCCCGCGAGCTTGAGGAGGAGACCGGGCTGCGGGGCACGCCGCGGCCGGTCGTGACGCAGGAAGTGGGCTGGGCCGTGTTCGCGCTGGAGGTGCCCTGGGGCACCGAGGTGACCGCCGACGGGTCCGAGCACGACCGGTTCGAGTGGGTCACGTTCGCGCAGGCTCGCGAGCGGTGCCGGCCCGACGCGGTGATCACGTCGTTCGTCACCGGCTGCGAGGGAGCGGGCCTGCGCTGACTGTGCCTGTGATCGCTATCTGGCCCCTGTTCGGACGTCGAGCCACAGGCGGATCAGGTCGCGGCGGCGCTCCGGCTCGGGGTGATCCTCGTACGCAGTGCGGCTGTGCAGGATGACGTGGTTGTTCAGGAACTGCATGTCGCCCGGGCGCAGGTCCATCGTGACCGAGAAACGCGGGTCGCTGTTCATCTGGTCGAGCACCGCCATCGCCTCAAGCTGCGCCGGGCTGAGCGGCGGCACATGCGCGCCGCGCTGCGCCGCGCGTATGTAGTCAGGACCGTAAGACACAGACAGCCTCCCGCGATGGTCACGCGCGTACACCGGGCTCTGGCGGAAGCTGTCCGGGCCGTCACCGGTGCGCATATCCCGCCACCACGGCTGGTACAGCACCTGCGTCAGGTCCGGCCTGGTCCGCGCCAGCTCGTCGTGCACCGCTGCCGACCGCACGATGCCGCTGAGCCCGCCGGACTTCGCCGGCCGGATGCACAGCAACGCGACAATGTCGGCGGGGTCCGCGTGGTACCCGAGCGCTCCGCTGTGCTGATAGCTGAGCGTCGTCGGCACCCCCGGGTCCGCTCCCCGATCCCTGACATGCTGAACGGGCACGTGCTCCGCGCCCTGCGGCACGATCCTCCCGGCGTAGCTGCCGACGCCGGCGCAGATGAAGTCCGGGTCCTCATCGACAGGCACGCCATGCAGGAGCGCGAACCCGGCACCGTCGGTCACCTCGCGGGCCAGCCGCCGGAGCATGGCACCCGCCGCCGGCAGCGGAAACGACTCCGGTGTCAGCTCCGCCAGCGGCATTCCCGCTGCCAGGCGGGCCGCCGCCCGCACCTCATCCTGCTGGGCCTCGCTGAGCCTGAACGCCGTCACGTCCCGATCGTTCAGCCCGCTCGCGCTCGTGTCCACGCCGCTTCGCTCCGGGCGTACCCCGCCCACGCGACACCTATCGATCCCGGGGGCCAGAATACCGATCACAGGCACACTGACGCGGCCTCCCTGGCCTCTCAGGACCGGAATGTCGGTGGGCTGAGTTACTGTGACCTGGTGCTGGAGTCGTTTCATCCCGCGGTCAGGGCCTGGTTCGAGCGCCGGTTCCCGGCCGGCCCGACGCTGCCGCAGGCCGGGGGATGGCGGGAGATCGCGGCCGGAAACCACACGCTGATCGCCGCGCCCACCGGCTCGGGCAAGACGCTGGCCGCGTTCCTGGTATGCATCGACCGGATCTACCGGGCCCACGAGGCGGGCGCCGGCCCGGAGGCGGGCCCGCAGGTGGTCTACGTGTCGCCGCTGAAGGCGCTGGCCGTCGACATCCACCTGAACCTGGAGCGCCCGCTGGCCGAGATCGCGCAGGCCGCGGCCGACCTGGGGCTGAGCGCGCCCACGATCCGGGTGGCGGTGCGGACCGGCGACACGGGCGCGGCCGAGCGCACGGCGATGCTCAAGCACCCGCCGGACTTCCTGATCACCACCCCCGAGTCGCTGTACCTGCTGGTGACCGCCGAGCGCGGCCGCACGATGCTGAGCGCGGCGCGGACGGTGATCGTGGACGAGATCCACTCGGTGGCCGGGAACAAGCGCGGCTCGCACCTGGCGCTCACGATCGAGCGGCTGGAAAGCCTGGCCGGCCAGGAGCGGCCGCTGCAGCGGATCGGGCTGTCCGCGACCCAGCGGCCGGTCGAGGCCGTCGCGCGGCTGCTGGTCGGCGCCGGCGCCGACCGCTCCCGCGCCGACGGCTCGCCGCGGTGCGCGATCGTGGACTCCGGGCACCGGCGCGACCTGGATCTGGCCCTGGAACTGCCCGATGACGAACTCGGCGCGGTCGCATCCGCCGAGCAGATGGCCGAGGTCCTCGACAAGATCGCCGGGCACGTGCAGGAGCACCGGACAACGCTGGTGTTCGTGAACACCCGCCGGATGGCCGAGCGGGTGGCCCACCAGCTTGGCGAGCGGCTGGGCGAGGGCCACGTCTCCGCCCACCACGGCAGCCTGTCCAAGGACCGGCGGCAGCGGGTGGAGGCCCGGCTGCGCAGCGGCGACCTGCGGGCTCTGGTGGCGACCGCCTCGCTGGAACTCGGCATCGACATCGGGCCGGTCGAGTTGGTGTGCCAGATCGGCTCGCCGCGCAGTTTCGCCACGTTCCTGCAGCGGGTGGGCCGGTCGAACCACAGCCGCAACGGGACGCCGTCCGGCCGGCTCTACCCGACCTCGCGGGACGAACTGGTGGAGTGCGCGGCCCTGCTGCGCGGGGTGCGCGCGGGGCGGCTCGACGTGCTGCACGTGCCGGACGGGCCGCTGGACATCCTGGCCCAGCAGACCGTGGCCGAGTGCGCGGCCGCGGACTGGCCGGAGGAGGACCTGCTGGCCCTGGTCCGGCGGGCGGCCCCGTTCGCCGGGCTGTCCCGGGAGGACTTTGACGAGGTGGCCGAACTGGTCTCCGAGGGCATCCGGACCGGCCGCGGCCGGCGGGCCGCCTACCTGCACCGCGACCAGGTGGCCGGGCGGCTGCGCGGCCGGCGCGGAGCCCGGATCGCCGCGCTGACCTCGGGCGGGGCCATCCCCGAGCTGGGCGACTTCCGGGTGCTGGCCGAGCCCGACGGCACGCTGGTCGGGACGGTCAACGAGGACTGGGCGATCGAGTCCATGGCCGGAGACGTGTTCCTGCTCGGCACGACCTCGTGGCGGATCCGGCGGGTCGAGCCGGGCGTGGTCCGGGTGGTGGACGCGCAGGGCGCGCCCCCGTCGATCCCGTTCTGGCTGGGCGAGGCGCCGGGCCGCACGCACGAGCTGTCGCAGGAGGTCTGCGCGGTGCGCGAGGCGGTCGCGGCCCGCCTGGCGCCCGGCGACGGCGAGCCCGGTGCCGACAGCGGCCGGGCCGACGGGGGCACGGCCGGGGGCGGCATCGGCGGCGGCACGGCCGGCGGGGGCACGGCCGGGAGCGGCGTGGCCGCGGCGATCGCGTGGCTGGCCGCCGAGTGCGGGATCGGCCCGGACGCCGCCGAGACGATCGTGGCCTACCTGGGCGCGGGGCTGACCCAGCTCGGCGTGCTGCCGACGATGGACACGATCGTGCTCGAGCGGTTCTTCGACGAGGCCGGGGGCATGCAACTGGTCGGCCACGCGCCCTTCGGGGCCCGGGTGAACCGGGGGCTCGGGCTGGCCCTGCGCAAGCGGTTCTGCGTCACGTTCGACTTCGAGCTGCAGGCGGCGGCCAGCGACGACGCGATCCTGCTGTCGCTCGGGCCGCAGCACAGCTTCCCGCTGGAGCGGGTGCCGAAGTTCCTGGCCTCGGCCTCGGTCGAGGGCGTGCTCCGCCAGGCCGTGCTGACCTCGCCGCTGTTCGCCGCGCGCTGGCGGTGGAACCTGAACCGGTCGCTGGCGGTGCTGCGGATGCGCGGCGGCAAGAAGAACCCGCCCGCGATCCAGCGGATGGAGGCCGACGACCTGATGGCGGCGGTGTTCCCCACGCTGGCCGCCTGCCAGGAGAACGTCGCCCCCGGCCCGATGGAGATTCCCGACCACGTGCTCGTCCGGCAGACCCTGGAGGACTGCCTGCACGAGGCGATGGACATCGACGGGCTCAAGGAACTGATCGGCGGCATCGAGTCCGGCCGGGTGACGGTGATCGTGCGGGACACCACCGAGCCGTCCGTGCTCGCCCACGAGATACTCAACGGGCAGCCGTTCACGTTCCTCGACGACGCGCCGCTGGAGGAACGCCGGTCCCGGGCCGTGCCGCTGCGCCGCGGCCTGCCGGTCGAGGCCGGGGAACTGGACCGGCTCGACCTGGCCGCGATCGAGCGGGTGACCGAGCAGGTCCGCCCCGACCCGCGCGACCCCGACGAACTGCACGACCTGCTGATGACCGTGGTCACGCTGCGCCCGGAGCCGCGCTGGCAGCCGCTGTTCGGCCGGCTGGCCGCCGACCGCCGGGCGGCCTCGGTGCACGGCCCGGCCGGCGAGCTGTGGTGTGCCGTGGAACGGCGGCACGTGATCGAGGCGCTGTTCCCCGACGCGGCGATCGTCCCCGATCACCCGTGCCCGGTCCCGCGCCCCGCCGAGCCCGTGGACGAGGACGCCGCGGCCGCCGACCTGCTCCGCGGCCACCTGGACTGCCGGGGCCCGTCGAGCGTGGCCGGCCTGGCCCAGGTGACCGGGCTGCCGCCGAACCTGATCGTGCGCGCGCTGGCCCGGCTGGAGGAGGAGGGCTTCGCGCTCCGGGGCCGTTTCACCTCCCGCGACGGCGAGGAGGAGTTCTGCGCCCGGCGGCTGCTGGCCCGGATCCACGCCTACACGCGGCAGCGCAAGCGGGCCGAGATCGAGCCGGTCACGCCCCGGGACTTCATGCGGTTCCTGCTGCGCTGGCAGCACGTGGAACCGGGCTCCCGGCGCGAGGGCCGGTTCGGCGTGCTCGCCGTCATCGAGCAACTGCAGGGTTTCGAACTCGCCGCCGGCGCCTGGGAGAACGCGGTCCTGGCCACCCGGGTCGAGGGCTACCGCCGCGAATGGCTGGACGAGCTGTGCCTGTCCGGCCAGGTCACCTGGGGTCGCCTGTCGGTGCGCGACAACCTGCCCGAACCCGCGCCCCGGCGCAGCGGGCTCGCCCCGTCCCGGGCCACGCCGATCACCCTGACCATCCGCGACGACCTGCCGTGGCTGCTGCGCGCCGCGCGCGGGGAGGCGACCCCGGCCGAGCCGGAGCCCGGCCGCACCGGCGACATCCTCGACGCGCTGCGCCAGCACGGCGCGCTGTTCCGGCCCGACCTGGCCGAGGTCACCGGCCGCCTGCCGGCCGAGGTCGAAGAGGCCCTGTGGGAGGGCGTGGCCCGCGGGCTGGTCACCGCGGACGGGTTCCGGGCCGTCCGCTCCCTGCTGCGCCGCGGCGGCCGCGGCGCCCCGCTCGCCCGCCGCGGGCTGCGCCGGGGCATCGGCACGGGCGGTGCCGGGTCGAGCGGGCGGTGGTGCCTGCTGCCCGCCCCGGCCACCGTGCCCGACCGCGACGAACTGGCCGAGGCCGTGGCCGAGCAACTGGCCGCCCGCTGGGGCGTGATCTTCCGCGACCTCGCCACCCGTGAGAACCTCGCCGTGCCCTGGCGCGACGTGCTGTGGGCCCTGCGCCGGATGGAGGCCCGCGGCACGATCCGCGGCGGCCGGTTCGTGTCCGGCGTCAGCGGCGAGCAGTTCGCCCACCCCGACGCGGTCGACCTGCTGCGGACGGTCCGCCGGCAGCCGCACACCGGCCAGCCGGTCCGGATCTCGGCCGCGGACCCGCTCAACCTGACCGCGGTCATCCTCCCCGGCCCCCGCATCCCCGCCATCCCGGCCAACTCCGTCACCTACATAGACGGCGCCGTCCCCGCCGACTCCCCCGCAGCCGCCACCCCCGCCTAGCCCCCCTCCGCGCCCGCTGAAGGCCGGTGGTTCGGGCTGGCCGGCGGTCAGGGTTGGGGCCAGTAGATGATCGTGGCGTCGTCGCTGAGCTTGTGGCGGGGCCAGCGCTCGGCGGCGGGGTCGCCGTCCTCGGCCGCCCGGACCTGGCCGATGAGCGTCTCCGGGCCCTGGTCCCGGACGATGTCGATGGCGCGGGCCCAGGTGAGCACGCCGTAGCGGTCGACGATGCGGGTGGCGCCGTCGCTGAACAGGGCCACCCCGCGCAGCCCGGCGGCGGGCAGGACGCCGGTGGCGGCCGCAGCCGCCGCATCGGGGTCGGCCGCGGCGGCCGGGTGCGTGTCGGTGATGACCTGCGGCGGCCGGCCGGCGCCGAAGTCGGCCACGACGCTGGAGTCGGACAGGGCCAGGTAGGCGACGCCGCCGGGCTCGGCCCGCACGGCGGTGACGGTGGCGGCCGGGGTGCGCCGGGCCGACAGGTCGCAGGTGCCGGCGTGAAGGTCCCGCACCTGCGCTATCGCGCTGGCCAGGCCGTCGGCCAGCGGGACCTGCGGTTGCGCCGTGATCTCGGCCAGCAGGGTGGTGGCGAGGGTTCGCGCGTACCAGGCGACCCCGTGCACGCACCCGATGTCCGCGCCACGGGGCACGGTGGTCGAGCCGTCGAGCAGCACCGCCGCGCCGGGGCCGACGCAGGCGTAATCCTCGTTGGGCCAGCCCGGCGAGCCGGGGTCGGTGGCCATCGTCAGCCGCACAGCAAGGTTCTACCTCATCCCGGGGCGTCCGCGGGCCAGGCCCCGGGTACCTCGCGGGCCTCATCGTCGCCCGGCCAGGGGGGCATGGTCACGCCGACGATGGCCAGCGGGCCGGGACCGGACGCGCGGAACTGGAAATGCGTACCCGCCGGAATCGACAGGCAGGTGCCCGGTTCCAGCGCCACGGTCTGCTGCCGCCCGGCCTGGCGGCGCCACATCTGGCCGCGGCCGCCGAGCACGTACCAGATCTCGTCCACGCGGCGGTGCGTGACCGCGCGCGAGGTCCGGCCCGCGTCCAGTTCGAAGTGGGCCATGCTGCCCCGGGCCAGCCGGAGCAGGACCCGGACGTCCGAGCCGTCCGGCGCGACAGCATCGCGGGCGGCCGGGAGGGGCATGGTGTCAAAATGCTGGCTCACACAGGTCACGGTTCCCACTGCCGGGGGAAACGACGCGGCGACCGTTGCGGCAAACGGCGCGGCGACCAGGGGAAAGCGACGCGGCCATCGGGGGCGAGCGACGCGGCCAGAGATTTCTCACGCGGGTGTCGATCCGGGCTCGGCCCGTTCGTGTAGGTGATGAAAGGCCGGCGGACGCCGGCCGGGACAGCGAAGCACGGGAGGGATTTGCGATGGGAAAGATCGTGGTCACCGAGTTCATGTCGCTCGACGGCGTTATCGACGAGCCCCGCTGGACATTCGGGTACAACCGCGGCCCGGCCGGTGACAAGTTCAAGTACGACGAACTGTTCGGCGCCGACGCGATGCTGCTCGGCCGCGTCACCTACCAGGGCTTCGCGCAGGCCTGGCCGAGCTACACCGACGAGGAGGGCTTCGCGGACCGGATGAACACCATGCCCAGGTACGTGGTCTCGAACACGCTGGCCGACGCCGACGCCACCTGGGGCCCGACCACAGTGATCCGGGGCGACGTGCCGGCCGAGCTCACCAAGCTGCGGGAAGAGTTCGACGGCACCCTGCTGGTCCACGGCAGCGTCCGGCTCACCCACACGCTGATCGAGCACGGCCTGGCCGACGAGTACCACCTGATGGTGTTCCCGGTCATCCTCGGCGGCGGCAAGCGGTTCGCGCCCGACACCCTGGCCGATCCAGGCAAGCTCACCCTGTCCAGCGCCAAGCCGGCGAGCGACGGCATCCAGATGCTCGTCTACGCACCCGCCCCGGCCGGCCAGTAGCCGCCGCCGCACCCGCCGCGGCCCGAGAGGAGAACCCGGTGAAGCAGTACCTGCTCAGCGTGCACAACGAGGCCAACCCCGAGCCGGTCCCGCCGGAGGAGATGCAGAAGATGTACGAGCGCACGGCCGCGTACAACACCGAAGTGCAGGACGAGGGGGCCTGGGTGTTCGCCGGCGGGCTGCACCCGCCGAGCACGGCCACCGTGGTGCGGGCATCCCAGGACGCCGATCCGATGATCACCGACGGCCCGTACGCGGAGACCAAGGAGTACATCGGCGGGTTCTGGGTGCTCAGGGCCCCGGACCTGGACGCCGCGCTGGCCCTGGCCGCCCGGGCCTCGCTGGCCTGCGGTGCCCCGGTCGAGGTCCGGCCGTTCCAAGAGGAAACCGGGGACTGAGGCCACGGTGCCGGACGTTGACCAGACCGCGATCGAACGGGTCTTCCGTGAACAGTACGGCCGCGCCGTGGCGGTGCTCACCGGCGTGCTGCGCGACATCGACCTGGCCGAGGAGTCCGTCCAGGACGCGTTCACCGTGGCCGTCGCGCGCTGGCCGGCCGAGGGGATGCCCCCCAGCCCCGCGGGCTGGATCATCACCACCGCGAGGAACCGGGCCATCGACCGGCTGCGCCGCGAGGCGTCCCGCGACGACCGGCACGCCCAGGCCCGGCTCCTGTACACGCCCGACGAACCCGCGGCGGAGGTGGCCGTGCGCGACGACCGGCTCCGGCTGATCTTCACTTGCTGCCACCCGGCGCTCGCGCAGGCCGCGCAGGTCGCCTTGACCCTGCGACTGCTCGGCGGCCTGTCCACGCCGCAGATCGCGCGCGCGTTCCTGGTCCCCGAGGCGACCATGGCCCAGCGCCTGGTCCGGGCGAAGGGCAAAATCCGCGCCGCGGGCATCCCCTACCGGATGCCCGGCGACGCGGAACTGCCCGGCCGGCGCCGGGCCGTGCTCGCCGTCATCTACCTCGTCTTCAACGAGGGGTACGCGGCCAGTTCCGGCGACCACCTCGTCCGCGGCGACCTGTGCGCGGAGGCGATCCGCCTGGCCCGGCTGCTGGCCGAGTTGATGCCGGACGAGCCCGAGGTCCTGGGGCTGCTCGCGCTCGTGCTGCTGGCCCAGTCCCGCGGCGCGGCCCGCACCGCCCCCGACGGGACCCTGGTCCTGCTGGCCGACCAGGACCGCGGCCGGTGGGACTTGGACCTGATCGCGGAAGGCCAGGCCATCGTCCGCGCCTGCCTGCGCCGCAACCAGCCAGGTCCGTACCAGATCCAGGCCGCGATCAATGCCGTGCACAGCGACGCGCCCACTGCCGCCGAGACCGACTGGCGCCAGATTCTCGCGCTCTACGACCAGCTCATGGCGATCGCGGCCAGCCCGGTCGCCGCGTTGAACCGTGCCGTGGCTTTGGCCGAAGTGGAAGGCCCGCAGCGCGGCCTGGCGGCGCTGGAGGAACTGCCCCTGGACGGCTACTACCTGCTGCACGCGGTCCGGGCCGACCTGCTGCGGCGGCTGGGCCGCACGAGCGACGCGGTGCTCGCCTACGACGCGGCCATCGCCCGCACCGGCAACGCGGCCGAGCGTGGCTTCCTCGAGCGCCGCCGCGAAGGGCTCTCAGGATCCTGACGGGGTCTTGGGTATCTCCCGGGACATGACGATGGACGAGCCGTTGGGCGCGAAAAACTGCAGCGTGGTGGCGGAGCAGGTGTAGCGGTCCGGTTCGGTGTCGAGGGTCAGCGGGGTGGAGTTGTTGTAGCCGCCGTTCTCCAGCGTCTCGGAGGTGCCGTGCGTGACGATGTCGCTGTTCAGCAGTTGACCGTCCTGGGTCACGTAGTGCATGCGGGCCCGGGCGCCGTGGAAGATCTCCGTCCAGGAGTTGCCGCCCTCGCTCGCGGTGAACTTCGCGTTGCTCGCGTATTCCATCAGGTTGATGCCGCCGGGCGTGAATACCTGCTTGATTCCCGGGCCTCCCACCCACATCACCGACTGGCTATTGATCGTGCTTGGCTCGTCATCGGTCGTCTCGTCCCAGGTGCCGAACAGGCACGCGTCCAGGCCGGACGACGGGCTCGGCGACGCGCTGGCCAGCGCTTTCGAGGTGGCGTTCCGACGGCTGTCCGGCCCGGCCGCGGGGCCGCCGACGGTGGGGTGACGGCCGCCCTGGGCGCCCGAGCCGACCACGGCCAGCACGCCCCAGGCGACCAGGCCCGCGAACAGCACGGCCGCTGCGGTCATCGCGATCAGCGCCGACCGCGGCCACCGGCGCGGAACCGGGGCCGGCTCGCCGCCAGACTCCGGCGGGGCCTGGGCCGCGGTCTGCGCGGTCCGGGTGGGATCGCCGGCCGCCGGCGTGGCGCCGAGGCCGGCGGCCAGGCCCGCGCCCGCCAGCCCGGCATCCGCGAGCCCGGCGGCGTGCTGGCCCAGGTCGGCGACCACGGCGGGCGGCAGCCAGGCCTCGGTGAACTCCACGGTCTTGCCCGCCGCCCGGTCCTGGCACGCCTCGATCAGAGCCGTCGGTGACGGCCGCACCGACGGGTCCTTGGCCAGGCACTCCGCGAGCACCGACCGCAGCCCGTCCGGGAGGCCGGCCAGGTCCGGCTCCTCGTGCAGCACCCGGTACAGCACCGGTTCCTCGCTGCCCCGGCCGAACGGCGGGCGGCCGGTCGCGGCGAAGGCGGCCAGCGCGCCGAGCGCGAAAATGTCCGCCGCGGGCGTGACGTCACCGCCGCGGACCTGCTCGGGCGCCATGTACCCGGGCGAGCCCACCCGCATCCCGGTGCGGGTCAGCGACGTCGCCTCCGCGGCCCGCGCGATCCCGAAGTCGATGACCCGCGGGCCGTCCCCGGCCAGCAGCACGTTCGACGGCTTCAGGTCCCGGTGGATGACGCCCGCCTGATGGATCACCCCGAGCGCCTCGGCTACGCCGGCGACCAGCAGGAACACGCTTTCCAGGGGCAGCGGCCCGTGATCGGCGACGGCCTGGGCCAGCGACGGGCCCGGCACGTACGCGGTCACCAGCCAGGGCGGCGACCCGGCCGGGTCCGCGTCGAGCACCTGCGCCGTGAACAGCCCGTGCACCCGCCGCGCCGCGGCGATCTCCTGCCGGAACCGGACCCGGAAGTCGGGGTCGTCGGCCAGTTCCTGGCGCACCATCTTCAAGGCCACGGGCCGGCCGCCCGGCGTCAGGGCCAGGAACACCCGGCCCATCCCGCCCGCGCCCAGCCGTCCCCGCAACCGGTAGCCAGCGACCACCTCCGGATCGCCAGCGGCCAGCGGCTCCAACGCCAGACCACCCTTCCCCCGACGCCCGGGACGTGAGCGTGGCGGGTGAACCATAGCGTGTCACCGCAATTGCCGCTATACCCAGTTTCGCCACATTGCGGGCGGGTCGTCCAGCCTGGCGCCTGCGTCGCGCCCCACGACGACCACACGTCAGTGCCCGGGATCCTGCCAGGTCAGCGTCACAGCTCGATCTCGGGATAGAGCCGGTGGCGGACCAGCATCTGGGCGCAGCGGTCCCGGCACGCCTCGGCGACCTGCGGGTCGATGTCGTACTTCGCCTTGGCCGTGGCGCTGGCAGGCTTGGTCGCCCGCAGCGCGGTCACGATCACGTCCGCGACCTCGTCCAGTTCGGCGGGCCCGAACCCGAGCGTGGTCAGCGCCGGGGTGCCGAGCCGGATGCCCGAGGTGTACCAGGCGCCGTTGACGTCCTTCGGCACCGAGTTGCGGTTGGTGACCACGCCCGCGTCCAGCAGCGCGGACTCGGCCTGGCGGCCGGTAAGCCCGAAGCTCGCGGCGACGTCCGCGAGCACGAGGTGGTTGTCCGTGCCGCCGCTGACCAGCCGGACGCCCCGGCGCATCAGCCCGTCCGCGAGCGCGCGGGCGTTGTCGACGATCCGCGCCGCGTAGACCGCGAACGAGGGGCGCCGGGCCTCGGCCAGGGCCACGGCCTTGGCCGCCATCACGTGCGGGAGCGGGCCGCCGAGCACCATCGGGCAGCCGCGGTCCACGAAGGGCGCGTATTCCTCGGTGCACAGCACCATGCCGCCGCGGGGGCCGCGCAGCGACTTGTGGGTGGTGGAGGTGACCACGTCCGCGTGCGGGACCGGGTCGAGGTCGCCGGTCAGCACCTTGCCCGCGACGAGGCCGGCGAAGTGCGCCATGTCCACCATGAACGTGGCGCCGACGTCCTTCGCGATCTGGGCCAGCTTCGCGAAGTCCGGGTTCCTCGGGTACGCCGAGTAGCCGGCGACGAGCACCAGCGGCCGGAACTCCCGGGCCTGCACGGCGACCGCGTCGTAGTCGATCATCCCGGTCTCGGGGTCGGTCCCGTAGCTGTCCTGCTCGAACAGCTTGCCCGAGATGTTGCGCCGGAACCCGTGCGTCAGGTGCCCGCCCGCGTCCAGGGACATGCCCATCATCCGCTGCTCGTTCAGCGCGTGCCGCAGCCGCTCCCAGACGGCCGGCTCGAGTTCGTCGACGTTCTTGGCGCCGACCTCGGCCAGGGCCGGGCGCTCGATCCGGTTGGCCAGGATGGCCCAGTAGGCGACCAGGTTGGCGTCGATCCCGGAGTGCGGCTGCACGTACGCGTGGTCCGCGCCGAACAGCGCCTTGGCGTGGTCGGCGGCCAGCGTCTCGACGCGGTCGACCATCTCGCAGCCCGCGTAGAAACGGCTGCCCGGCGTGCCCTCGGCGTACTTGTCCGACAGCCAGTTGCCCATGGCCAGCAGCACCGCGGGCGAGGCGTAGTTCTCCGAGGCGATGAGCTTGAGCTGGCGCCGCTGCGAGGCCAGTTCGCCGGTGATGGCCTCGGCCACGTCCGGCTCGGAGGCCGCGATGACCTCGAGCGCCGAGCGGTAGGCGGTGCCGGTGGCCTTGTCGATAGCGGAAGGGCTCGAATCGTTCATGGTGCGCTCCTCGGCAGTCGTATCGAAGGTAGCCCAGGCGCGCGGCAGCATCCGGCCCTGTGCCGGCGGGCCGCTCCCCGGTGGTACTCCACCCAGACGCCAGTCACGGCCCGTCCAAAACCTTAGCGCGGCAGGAGCCGGCAAACGCGGCGCCGGAGCCCGGCCGCGAGCGCGAGCAAAAATCGAGTACCGTCAAGCGCGCGGTCGATTATTCTTCCGAGCATCAGGTTTCCGGGCGGCGCGACGACGCGCCTGAGTCCCCTGCCAGGCACGGCAGCCGATGGTCCCGGCTGCAGGCCGGGGTAGGTTCATGCAGCTCAGGGCCTCGACGCGCGTACGGCCAGCGACGGCGCGACGGTCCTGGGAACCAAGGGAGAGGTGCGGGGCATTGGTGTCGCAGGCCAGCAGGCTTCGAGACGTCCGTTATGACATCCGGGGGCCGGTGCTGCGCCGGGCCCGGCAGCTTGAGGCCGAAGGGCACGAGATACTCAAGCTCAACCTGGGCAACCCGGCGCCGTTCGGGCTGACCGCGCCCGAGGCCGTGCTGCGCGAGGTGGTGCACAGCATCCGCGACGCGCAGGGCTACAGCGACGCGCGCGGCATCTACGAGGCCCGCGAGGCGGTGGCGCA
Source organism: Streptosporangiaceae bacterium (assembly GCA_036267555.1). Taxonomy (GTDB): domain Bacteria; phylum Actinomycetota; class Actinomycetes; order Streptosporangiales; family Streptosporangiaceae; genus JASHPR01. Next base: position 13,864 of record DATAVV010000437.1, read on the forward strand.
GTGGTACCAGGCCAAGGGCGTGGCCGGGGTCGGCCCGGACGACGTATACCTGGGCAACGGTGTGTCCGAACTGATCGTGATGGCGCTGCAGGGGCTGCTGGAGCCCGGCGACGAGGTGCTGATCCCGAGCCCGGACTACCCGCTGTGGACCGGCGCGGTCGGGCTGTGCGGCGGCCGCGCGGTGCACTACCGCTGCGACGAGCAGGAGGGCTGGGCCCCCGACCTCGGCCACGTCGCCGAGCAGATCACGCCGAAGACCCGGGCCCTGGTCATCATCAACCCGAACAACCCGACCGGGGCGGTGTACTCGAAGGACACCCTGCTCGGCCTGCTCGACCTGGCCCGGCGCCACGGGCTGCTCGTGCTCACCGACGAGATCTACGACCAGATCCTCTACGAGGACGCCGTGCACGAGAGCGCGGCCGCGCTCGCGCCCGACCTGCTGGTGCTGTCACTCGGCGGGCTGTCCAAGACCTACCGGCTGGCCGGCTTCCGTTCCGGGTGGCTGGTGGTCTGCGGCCCGCGGCGGGACGCGGCGGAGTACCTCGAGGGCCTCGAACTGCTGGCGAACATGCGGCTGTGCCCGAACGTCCCGGCGCAGTACGCGATCGTCCCGGCCCTGAGCGGGCAGTACAGCATCCGGAGCCTGCTGCTGCCCGGCGGGCGGCTGCGCGAGCAGCGCGACCACGCGTGGCGGATGATGAACGAGATCCCCGGCGTGGACTGCTTCAAGCCCGCCGGGGCGCTGTACCTGTTCCCCCGGCTGGACCCGGACGTGTACAAGATCGCTGATGACGAGCGGATGGTCATCGACCTGCTGGAGCAGCAGGACCTGCTGCTCTCCCACGGCACGGGGTTCAACCTGCCGACCGCTGACCACCTGCGCCTGGTGTTCCTGGCCCCGGTGGACGTGCTCGACGACGCTATCGGCAGACTGGCCCGCTTCCTAACCGATTATCACCAGTAACGCGGGCGATCCGCCCGGCATGGCGCCTTGTCACCAGTAACGCGGCGACCCGCCCGGTCTGGCGCCGCTACGGGCCGACCGGGGACAGCCGGGACGCAGACTTGTCTGGCGGGCCCGGCGGGACTGGCGGGCCAGGTGGCGCTTCGGCGGGACGGGGCGAAACGTCGCGCGGCGCCGGGGTCGACCGACTGGCCGCCAGCACCCCTACGCAGACCACGACCGCGCCGGCCACCTGGATGAGGGTGGGCCTCTCACCCAGCACGACGAACGCGAGCAGCATCGACGCGGCGGGCTGGAGCAGCAGGATCAGCGACGAGATGGCCGCGGACAGCCGGGGCAGCGACGAGGTGATCAGCAGCCAGCCGATCGTCTGGCTGGTCAGCGACAGCAGCAGCAGCCAGCCGAACGCCGGCCAGCCGATCCGCCACTGCAGTTCCCCGAACACCAGGCCGAGCACCAGCGAGCCCAGCGCGGCGCCCGCGGTGGCCTCGGCCAGCGGGGCGGCCACGTGCGCGCCCGCCGACGAGCGGCGGAAGATCAGCAGGAACGCCGCGTACGCCAGCGACGTGCCGATGCCATAGCCGATCCCGGCGAGCGGGTGGGTTTCGCCGGTCGCCCGGCCGCCGACCAGGCCGGACACCAGGACCACGCCCACCATCACGACGGGCAGGGCAACCAGGAACCTGCGTTCGGGGCGCTCGGAGAACAGCGCCCAGGCGGCCAGGGCCACGAACAGGACCTGCAGGTTGCCCAGCACGGTGGCGATGCCCGCGCCGACCTCCGCGATCGCGTGGTTCCACAGCACCAGGTCGACGGACAGGAGCAGCCCGGCCACGAGCGCTCCGCGGTGGGCGGTCCACGGCCGCGGCCCGTGCCGCCGCCGTTCGGTCAGGGCCAGCATGACGAGCACGGGCAGGGCCAGCCCGCAGCGGTAGAACGCCGTGGTCGCCGCGCCGGTCCCGGCCAGCTTGACCAGGATGGCCGACGCCGAGATGCAACTCGCGCCCGCCGCGGCGAGCAGCAGCGGCCTGCGGTCGGCGATCGATCCGGCACCGTTCGATCCGGCACCGTTGCCGGTAAGGACCGTACTCGCATATGGTGCTGACATGTCGCCAACCCTAAGGGAGGGCTCTGACAGGAGTCAAAGCCCTTTTGGTACTGACCTGGTGGAAGCGCTGCAGGCGGGCACGGAGCTGATCAACACCGGCCGCGCCGCGGACGGCGACGGCCTGCGGACCGTGGCCGACGTGCAGGCGTTCGGGGAGCGCTACGCCTTCCACGGCAGCCCGGCCGTGCCCCGGGACGTGCCCGCGCTGCGGGCCCACCGCGCCCGTCTCGACGACATCGCCATGCGCTGCGGTGCCGGCGACGACGCGGCCGCCATCGAGTTGCTGAACACCCTGCTCGCGCAGACCGGAGCGATCCCGCAGATCGTCGCGCACGACGGCCGCGGCCCGCACATCCACGTGTCCCGCCCGTCCGCGCCGCTGGCCGACCGGATCGCCGCGCACCTGGCCATGGGCCTGGCCGAACTGGTGGTGGCGGGCGAGAGCGGCCGGGTGCGCAGTTGCGCGGCACCGGTCTGCCGGGACGTCTTCGTCGACCTGTCCCGCAACCGGTCGCGCCGCTACTGCGACAGCCGCACCTGCGGCAACCGCCTGCACGTCGCCGCCTACCGCGCCCGCCGCTCGGCCGCGAGCTAGCGAGGTCGGCACCGCCCGAAATACGGGAAATCCGTACGCAATGGGGCCGAACCGCGTAATCTCGGCGGACGTTCGACTATGTACGGGGGTCGGGACATAGCCGACGTTCGAGCGTTCTCACAGGCGGTTGTTCCTGGGGGCTGTGATGCAGGTAGGGATCTTGGGCCCGCTACGGGTGCTGGTCGACGGCCAGGCGGTGCCGATTCCGGCGGCCAAGCAGCGGGTGGTGCTGGTCGCGCTGGCCTTACGGCCCCGTCAGGTCGTGTCGGCCGGCGAACTGGCCGAGATCATCTGGGACGAGGCGCTGCCCGACGAGCCGGGCGCGGCGGTGCGCAACTACGTGATGCGGCTGCGGCGGCTGCTGGGCCCGGCGGGCCCCTGCATCGTGACCCGGCATCGCGGCTACCTCCTGGAAGTGGCCGACGACGCGGTCGATGCGCTGGCGTTCGCCGCGGCGTGCCGGGCCGGCGCGGCCGCCGTGCGGGCCGGCGCGTGGGCGCGGGCGGCCAGGGTCCTGGGCGAGGCGGTGGCGCTGTGGCGGGGCGATCCGCTGTGCGACGTGCAGTCGGTGGTGCTGGCCCAGATGGAGGTGCCGCGGCTGGAGCGGCTGCGGGTACAGGCGGCGGAGTGGCGCGCCGAGGCCGGGCTGCGGCTGGGTGGCCACGCCGAGTTGGCCCAGGAACTGGCGGAACTGGTCGTGGCGTACCCGCTCAGGGAGCGGCTGTGGGTGCAGCTCATGCTGGCGCTGCACCTGTCCGGACGGCAGGCGGAGGCGCTGGCGGCCTATCAGCGGGGCCGCCAGGCGCTGGTCGAGAGTCTCGGCACCGAGCCCGGCCCCGAGATGCAGGACGTCCGGCGGCGGATCCTGGCCGCCGACCCGCGGCCGAGCCACGCCCGCCCGGCCGGCGCGGGATTCGAAGGTCAGGAGACCGCCGACGCCGAGCGGCAGCGAGCCCCCTGCTAAATTGTGCTGGGGAAAACACGGGCCAGATCGGAGGTCTCGATGGGCCTTCCCGCCAGTCAGCGCAGGATCCTGGAGAGGATCGAGACCGCCCTGCGGGGATCGGACCCGCGTCTCGCTGCGCTGTTCAGCATCTTTACCCGGCTGAACCGCGATGAGGAGATGCCGCGCATCGAGCAGGTCCGCGCCCGCGTAGTGGTTCTCATGGCCCGGGTCCGTTACCGTTTCGCCGCCTTTGCCCGGTGGTTCGGCGCGCCCGCCAGAGCCCGGCTGCGGACTGCCGTCTTCTTCCCGGTCGCGCTCGCGATCGTCGCCTCGGCCGTGCTGGTCGGGGCTGAGTTCCCCAGCGCCAGCCGCTGCCCGGCCACACCCCGGGCGGCGGGCACGGCCCACGCCAGCAGCCGGGCCCGGCCCTGCGAACCGGCCGCCGCCAACCCGGCCATTCTGGGCCGTTAGCCGTCCCGTGGCCGTCCCGCGCGTCAGCGCCGGATGGCCACCAGTTCGGGCCGCAGGCACACGTGCCCGTTCTTCGCCGCCCCGGTGCCGCCCAGCCCGGCGCACGCCGCGAGCAGGACCGTGTTGCTCGACGGGTCAGCGCTGCCGCCGATGCCGGACAGATCGACGAAGTAGTGCGGCCACGGCAGCGCCGGCGTCGTCCAGATGACGCGGCGCAGGGAGATGTCGTAGCCCCACGCGTCGCCGAGCGCCCCCTGGTCCAGCCCCAGCGCCACGCCGTCGCGGACCCCGTACAGGCCGGACGAGCCCGGGATGGAGGACCGCTTGACCCAGGTGCCGGTCTGGGGGTCGACCCCGGCCAGCCCCGGGGGGTGCGTCACGTAAAGCGTCTGGCTGACCAGGTCCTCGCTCTGCGGCACGGTGCCCGCGCGCTGCCAGAGCCACTGCCCGGTCGCCTCGCTGTACGCGGTGATCCCAGCCGTGTCCGAGAACACCAGCACGCCGTCGAACGCGGCGTTCAGCGCGCCGGCGAACGAGCCGTGCGGCGGCCTGATCATCCGCTCGGCGCCGGTAACCAGGTCGATCTGGCGCAGCTTGGTCACGGGCGCGGCTCCCACGTACCCAGCCGCCGCCACCGTGACGTACAGGAAGGAGCCGTCGACCCGCCAGGCCTGCTGGGCCGCCCCGGTCGGCCTGCTCCAGACGGCCCGGCCGGTCGCGTTATCGTAGCTGGTCACCGCCGTGGCGCCGACGATCACGGTGCGCGCGGCGTCGGCCTCGATCGCGCCCCCGTAGGCCGCCGCCGGAAACGTCCGGAGTTGCTGGCCCGACGAGGCCAGGACGACCTCGTCCCGTATGGTCTTGCCGGACGCTTGGGTAAAGGCGACGCCGGCGGTCACCACGCCCGGCCAGGACCGCACGGACACGATCGACGCTCCGGCCGGGAACCCGGTCACCGTGGCCGCCCACATCGGGGTCCCGGTCGCGGCGTCGTAGGCGTAGACGTTCATGCCGTAGCCGAGCACCGCTAGCTGCGGGCCGGCCGCCACGTACGCCTGGCCCAGGGCGGGCACCGTCCCGACCACGCCGCCCTGCGCGGTCCACGACCCGGTCAGCGGCTGGATCCAGCGCACGACGCCGAGCGCGGGCCCGCAGTACGCGGTGCAGTGGCGGGGTGACGCCGAGCCCGACGCGTACCCGGGGATCAGGGCCGCGCCCACGAGCACGCCGGCGAGCAGTCCGCGCCGCGCCCACACCGGTGACCAGCGCGCCAATCTCACGCCCTTGCCCGCCCTCTTCCTGCCGGTTCTCGCTGATCATCCAAGGTAGTCGCTTTTGCCTCGGGGGGACGACCCCGGGGACGACCCCGCCAGACCCGCGAGCGGATGCCGCAGTAGCGTTGGGATCGCGATTTTCGCTGCCGGACCTTGCCGACGAGGAGAAGACCCATGACCGCACGAGCACCGCTGCCGTACGACTTCCTGCCCGAGGTGCCTTCGTTCACGGTGGAGAGCGACGACGTCCGCGACGGTGAGCAGATGGGTGACGCTCAGGTCTACAACTCCTTCGGCATGACCGGCCAGAACATCTCGCCGCAGTTGCGCTGGCACGGCTTCCCCGCCGAGACCGAGGGCTTCGCCGTGACCTGCTATGACCCCGACGCGCCGACCGGATCAGGGTTCTGGCACTGGCTGGTGGCCGACATACCGGCGACGGTCACCGAACTGGCGGCCGGGGCGGGCGGCAGCGACGGCCGCGGCCTGCCCGCGGGCGCGTTCTCGGTGCGCAACGACTACGGGACCAAGGACTTCGGCGGGGCCGCCCCGCCCGCGGGTGACCCGCCGCACCGGTACGTGTTCGCGGTGCACGCCCTCGACACCGACAAGCTGGGCATCGACTCTGACGTCTCGCCCGCCGTGACCGGCTTCAACCTCCGGTTCCACACGATCGCCCGGGCGCTGATCGTTCCGGTGTTCAGCCACTGAGGGGCGTCCCGGGCCGGGCGCCCGGCGTCAGCCGGCCACGTCGGCCAGGACCTGGCGCTCGACGCCGGGGTCCAGGCCGTGCTCGATCCGCCCCGGCGGCGGGAAGCCCTCGTCCTGCAGCCACCGCCAGGTCGCGGCGATCGTCTCCTCGACCGGCCTGCAGGCCAGGCCGGCCGCGTAGGCCGCGGAGACGTCGCTGTCGTGCAGGCCCGCGTACTCCGACGTGGGCGGGAGCCAGATGGGCAACTGGATCCACGGCTCGATGCCGGCGGCCACGATCACCTCGGGCTCGACCCAGACCAGCCGGGCGCCGGATCCGGTCACGTCGCGGCACGCCTCGAGCAGGCTGCCCATGGTGACGTGGCCCCGGCGGCAGACCGTGTTGAACGCGCCGCCCACACCCTGGTCGGCGGCGGACAGCAGCCACGCCGCCAGATCGCGGCAGTCGATGACCTGCACCGGCTGGTCCTGCGGCCCGGGAGCCAGCACGTCCCCGCCGCGGGCCATGCGCCCCAGCCACCACGGCATCCGCCCGACGCCCTCGTACGGCCCGATGATCAGCCCGGCCCGGGCCAGCAGCGCCCGGTCCCCGAACGCCTCGATCGCGGCCAGTTCGCCGCCCCGCTTGGCCGCCGCGTAGTCGTCCCGGTCGGCGCTGGCCGGGTCGGCGTCGACCACCGGCGCGCTCTCGTCCGCGCCCGGCGCGAGCGGCTCGGAGTACACCGAAAGGCTGGACACGTAGCCGTAGTGACCGGCCCGGCCGGCCAGCAGGCCCGCCGCGTCCGCGACCACGCGGGGCTCCCGGCTCCAGGTGTCGACCACCGCGTCCCAGGTGTCGTCGCCCAGTGCGGCCCGCAGCGCGGCCGGGTCGGTTCGGTCGGCGTGCCGGGCCTGCGCCCCGGGCGGCTGGTGCCCGGTCATCCCCCGGTTCAGCGTGGTCACGTCGTCGCCTCGGGCCAGGGCGGTCTCCACGACCGCGCGGCCCACGTGGTGCGTCCCGCCCAGGACAAGCAGTCTCATACCGACACCCTCCCGCACCCGGTCCGGCGACGAGAAACTATTTAGCTCTCGGCAGAGTCAGCGGCCCGCGCTGGCGCTGGTGGCAGCGTCGCGACCTGGTCGCCGCACGTCGTGGCGTCGTACCCGGGCAGGCTGGCGAGCTGGTCGTGCAGCCACCGCGAGGAGAGCACCTTGATCAGGCCCTGGACCTCGCGCGACCCGGCCAGGTCGGCCGGGATCACCAGGTCGAACCGCTCGGCGGCTAGCGGCACGAACGCCAGCCCGTAGGCGAGGGCGGCCGGCTCGCTGGCGATCCCGGCGTCGGCCAGGCCCGCGCTGATGGCCGCGGCCACCTGCAGGTGCCCGGTCGCCCGGGTCTCGTAGCCTGGCAGGCCCGCCGGGTCG
>DATAVV010000438.1:0-3425 GCA_036267555.1 Streptosporangiaceae bacterium
CAGGACTCCTGCTGAGGTCGCACAGCAGCGTGCTGGGCGGGGCGCGCGCGGGGCGGCGCGGGGCATGGGCCACGATGGGACCCATGCAATTGCGAATCTTCACCGAGCCTCAGCAGGGCGCGGACTACGCGACCCTGCTGCGGGTGGCCAAGGCGGCCGAGGACCTCGGTTTCGACGCGTTCTTCCGTTCCGATCACTACCTGAAGATGGGAGACGTCAGCGGCCTGCCGGGCCCCACGGACGCCTGGGTAACCCTGGCCGGCCTGGCCCGCGAGACCTCGCGGATCCGGCTGGGCACCCTGGTGAGCGCCGCGACGTTCCGGTACCCGGGCCCGCTGGCGATCGCCGTGGCCCAGGTTGACCAGATGAGCGGCGGCCGGGTGGAACTCGGGATCGGCGCCGGCTGGTTCGCGGCCGAGCACGCGGCCTACGGCATCCCGTTCCCGCCGCTGGGCGAGCGCTTCGCCCGGTACGAAGAGCAGCTTGCGATCATCACCGGCCTGTGGGACACCCCGGACGGCGGCACGTTCTCGTTCGCCGGCGAGTACTTCACCGTGGCCGACTCCCCGGCGCTGCCCAAGCCGGTGCAGCGGCCGAGGCCCCCGGTGATCATCGGGGGCCTCGGGCCCAAGCGCACCCCGCGGCTGGCCGCGACCTACGCGGACGAGTACAACGTGGCGTTCGCCAGCGCGGACGACACCGGGGCGGCCTTCGGCCGGGTCCGGACGGCCTGCGCCGCCGCGGGGCGGCACGAGACCTCGATGATCTACTCGGCGGCCCAGGTGGTGTGCTGCGGCCGGAACCAGGCCGAGCTGGACCGGCGCGCGGCGGCGATCGGGAAGAAGGCGGGCGAGCTCGCCGAAACCGGGCTGGCGGGCACGCCCGACGACGTGGTCAAGAAGATCGGCAAGTTCGCCGAGATCGGCGCCGAGCATCTCTACCTGCAGGTGCTCGACCTGCACGACCTTGACCACCTGGAGTTGCTCGCCACCGAGGTGCTGCCCCGGGTGTAGCTATCCGGGTCTAGGCGGCCCGGGTCTAGGCGGCCCGGTCTAGGGGGCCTCGTCCTTGGTGGCCGCCCTGGCCACCTCGATCAGCGGCATCGAGCTACGCCGCCGCCCCGAAGCGGACGCCGAATCGGACGCCGAATCGGACGCGGAGGGCGCGCGCCGCTTGGACGGCTGTACCCTCGGCGCCTCACCCGCCTGCTTGGTGAAGTGCGGCGGCCACGGGGCGTCGGGCAGCCCGGCGGCCTCGTCCCGGGCGGCCAGTTCCAGCAGCGGCTCGAGCGAGCCCGCCGCGGCGTCGATGCCCGCCGCGAGGTCGCCAAGCTCGGCATACCGCTGCGGGACCGTATCGATGGTGAAGTCCTCCAGCCGGCAGTCCGGGACCTCGTCCCAGGCCAGCGGCGCCGACACCCGGGCATCCGGCGTGGGCCGGACCGAGTAGGCCGATGCGACGGTGCGGTCCTTGGCGTTCTGGTTGTAGTCGACAAAGACGCCGTGCCGCTCCTCCTTCCACCAGCGCGAGGTCGCGTCCTGCGGCGCGCGCCGCTCGATCTCCCTGGCCAGCGCGACCGCAGCCCGGCGTACCTCGGAGAACGTCCAGCGCGGCTCGATCCGGGCGTAGACGTGCATCCCGCGCGAGCCCGACGTCTTGGGCCAGCCGGTCAGCCCGACGTCGGCCAGCACCTCGCGGGCGACCAGCGCGACCCGGGTGATCTGCGCCCACTCCACCCCCGGGCACCGGGTCCAGGTCGACCCGCAGTTCGTCGGGATGGTCGAGGTCACCGGCCCGCACCGGGTGCGGGTTGAGATCGATGCAGCCCAGGTTCACGACCCAGGCCAGTCCGGCCGCGTCGGCGACCACGACTTCCTCGGCGGTCCGCCCGGACGGGAAGCTCAGCACGACGGTCTCGATCCAGTCCGGCCGCGACGACGGCGCTCGCTTCTGGAAAAACGGCTCGCCCTCCGCCCCGTTCACGTAGCGCTTCAGGACCATCGGCCGCCCGGCCACGCCCCTCAGCGCGCCGTCGGCCACGCTCAGGTAGTACCGGACCAGGTCCAGCTTGGTGTGCCCGGTCCGCGGGAAGTAGACCTTGTCCGGGTGGCTGACGGACACGCTGCGCCCGGCGACCTGCAGGATTTCCTTGCGATCGGGCATGCCGCCACGATAACCGGCCCGCTCACCGCGGCTCGGGACCCGCGACCCGCGTTCAGGGCGCGGGCACGCGGACCGCCCTGGCCCAGCCCGGCGCGCCGGGAGCGTCGTCGCCGAGCAGGCCGATCACCACGCGCATGCCCCGGGGCGGCCCGTCCGGCCACGGGGTGTACCCGTCGGTGAGCACCACCGTGATCGCGGGCCTGGGCCGCAGCGCGGCCGCGGCCGCGATGCCCGTGCCCATGTCGGTCCCGCCCCCGCCGACGAGTTCGACCTGGCGGGCGGATGTGACCCGCCGGGCCGGTCCCACGGCCGTGTCACAGGCCAGCACCCGCAGCTTGCGGGCCACCCCGACCGCGCGCAGCAGGCCATCCACCTCGGCCAGCGCCATGGCCAGCAGGTCCTCGGACATGCTGGCCGAGGTGTCGCAGACGACCGCGACCTCGGGCACGGGACGGCGCAGCGCGGGCAGCACCACCGGGCCCGCCACGGACGCCCGCCGCGAGGGCCGCCGGTAGGAGTAGTCGACCGCGCCCATGGTGTCCGCGACAGCCCGGCGCAACTCGGCCGCGAGCGCCCTGCGCCAGTCGACAGCGGGCTCGAGCACCTGATCGGCCCAGCGCAGCAGGCCGGCCGGCACGTTGCCCGCCTCCTTGGCGTGCCGCACGCAGTCCTGCGCCACCTGCCGGGCCAGCAGCCGCGCCTGCCAGGGCGCCAGCCGCGGGGCGCCGGAGCCGTCCCAGGGCCGCGGCCGCCCGTCCGCCCCGCTTCCGCAGTCGAGGCGCCACCCGCCGGTATCTTCGTTGGGCCGGAACGCGGCACCGGGGCGCCGTGTGGCCGCGAAATACTGCTCGGCCAGCAGGCCGGGTTCCGCGCCCAGGTCCGCTGGCAGCGTGACCGGACCGGGCAGGTCGAGCCCGGCGGGCACCAGGTCGTCGTTTATCTCGGCGTCGCAGCAGCGAACCCAGGAGCGCGCATCGTCGTCGGGCACGTCGGCGCACTGGGCTCGTTCGGCGTGCGTGCGCAGCAGGTGGCACACATGATGGACGAGCACGCTGCCAAGCTGCGCCGGGGTCCACTGCGCGGTCAGCGCCGGGTCGGCGTGCAGTCGCCAGCCGTCGTCCACGGCCACGGTGCCGATGTCGCGCCGCGCGACCACCTGGGCGCCGAACAGCCCGGTGGCCAGGTAGGGGAACCGGCTGGCCGCCCACAGCCGGCCCGCGGCCAGCCCCGGCACGGCGCCAGGACCCAGTGCCGGGGCGGTG
>DATAVV010000439.1:0-5001 GCA_036267555.1 Streptosporangiaceae bacterium
GATGTTCAGCCCGCTGGCCAGGACGACCCAGAGCAGGGTCACGGTCGCCACGGACAGCAGGAACGGCCCCTGCGCCGAGCACACCACGATCGCGGCCAGGAAGATCACCCACGGGAGCACCTGGCGCCCGGCGGCCGCGTACTTCATGCCCGGGGTGAGGTCTCGTTCACCTGGGAGCAGAGCGGACGCAGGTGAAGTTTACGCAGGTCAGCGGATGATTCGGCCCTCATCATGCCCTCACCTCCCTTACGACCATCTGTATTATCCGTTAGATAATATCGTGGATATAACGAAAGTGGAAGGTCATGTTTCGTCAGTGTTAAGCGCCGCGGCGCGGGGCGCGGACACAGGACGGGCGAGACGCCAGGGAGGGTCCCGGGAGGCAGGGTCCCGTGCGGCAGGGTCAGCCGGCGGGCTGGCCCGGGGCGGCGGAGGGGCCGGCCGCGGCCAGGCGCTCGGTCACGCGGTGCATGTAGGTCAGGTAGCCGATGCTGATCCGGCTGCCCCCGGTCACGTGGATGGTCTCCCCGGTGATCCAGCCGGCCTCGTCGGAGGCCAGGAACACGCACACCCACGCAATGTCCTCCACGGCGCCGAGCCGCCGCAGCGGGATCGTGTCGATCTGCCGCTGGCGCCGGCTCGGGCGGCTCATGCTGCCGCTGGCCAGCCCCTCGGGGGTCAGCACGACGCCCGGGGCCACGGCGTTGACGCGCACGCCGAGATGACCCCACTCGACGGCCATGGTGGCGGTCAGGTTCTCCAGGCCCGCCTTGGCCGCCCCGTACTGGCCGGTCATCGGATTGGGCTGGGAGCCGCTGCGGGAGGACACGTTGATGATCGTCCCGCCCCCGGACATGGCGCGCGCCGCCGCCTGGCAGGCGAAGAACGTCCACTTGAGGTTGATGTCGGTGACCGCGTCCCACTGAGCCTCGGTCAGGTCGAGCAGCGGGCCCACGTCCTGCGGCCGTGCGCTGCCGGCGTTGTTCACCCAGCAGTCGATGTACCCGCTCGGCTGGTGGCCGGCCGCGGCCAGGCGGTCCAGGTCTTCGCGGACCGTGATGTCGGCCACGACCGGGATCGCGGTGACGCCGAGCGCGCGAGCCTGCTGCGCGGCCGACTCCAGCGGCTCGGCCGTGCGCCCGGCCAGGACGACGTTCGCGCCCGCCGCGGCCAGCGCCAGCGTGATGCCGCGGCCGATGCCGCGGCCGCCGCCGGTGACCACGGCCGTCTTGCCTGCCAGTTCAAACATGGTTCCCCCCTCGTAGCCGGTTACGCCGCTCCCGCGCCCGTGCCGCCGGCGTCATCGTCCGCGCCGAGGCCGAGCTCGCCCGCGATGATCTCGGCGTTGTGCTCGCCGATCCCCGGTATCGCGCCCGCCGGAAGCGGCGCGCCGTCCACGGACAGCGGCGGCGCGGGCAGCCGTACCTGACTGCCGCCGGGCGACGTCACGGCGGCCCACCCGCCGGTGGCCGCGAGATGGGGGTCGTGCAGCACGTCAGCGAGCGTGTTGACCGGGCAGACCGGGACGCCCCGCCGCTGCGCCTCCTCGGCGAACTCCTGCTTTCCGTAGCGCGAGGTCAGCATCTCGACCCACTGATCGAGCTGCGCGGCATACGGCGCGCGGTCAGCCGGGGTGCCGTGGTACCGGTCGCTGGTCGCCTCATCGATTCCCGTCTCGGCGCGGATCCACTCGGCGAGGGCCGCCCACTGCCAGGGCGTGTAGGCGACGATCATCACGGCGCCGTCGCGGGTCCGGTACTGGCCCATGGGCGGGGTGGGCCTGCGCTTTCCGACTCGTTTCGCCATCACGCCGTTGTCCGCGGCCAGGACGGGCGACAGTTCGAGCGAGACGCTGAGCACGGCCTCCTGGAGCGAGATGTCGAGCAACTGGCCCCGGCCGGTCTGCTCCCGCGCCTCCAGGGCCAGCACGATCCCCATCACCGCGTTGAGGGCCCCCGCGGCGAGCGCGAGGCCGCCACGGGGAGCCAGCGGGGCGCGGTCCGGATCGCCGTACGCCGGCATCACCCCGCTGGACGCCCACGCGATCAGGTCGCTGCCGCGCCAGCCGCGCCGCGGCCCCCGCAGGCCGTACGGGGTGATCGAGGCGATGATCAGGCGCGGGTGTCGGCCGGCCAGTTCCTGGTGGCCAGGGACCTGCGGGCCGGGCGGTTGCGGTATGCCGGGCGGCGCGGTGGTGATCACGGCGTCGGCCCGGTCCAGCAGGCGGGCGAGGGCATCCAGGCCTTCGCGGCGGGCCAGGTCGAGGGTGACCGAGCGCTTGCCCGCCGCGGTGAACGCGAACACCGCGCTGAGCTTCTCGCCGGAGGCTAGCTCGCGCACCGGGGGCGCCCGGCGGGCGGCGTCGCCGCCGGGCGGCTCGACCAGCACCACGTCAGCCCCGAGGTCGGCCAGCATCCGCCCGCAGTAGGCTAGCGGCCCGCTGCTGAGGTCGACCACGCGCAGCGTGTCCAGCAGGCCGCTCATGGTGAAGGCCAGGGCAGCCGCAGCAGCCGTCCGATCCAGCTCAGGTACGGCCGCCGCAGGCGCCTGCCGGGCTCGGACATCTCGGCGCAGACCCCGCCGGAGATCAGCTGCTCGATGGCGGGCTCCTCGAGCCCGGCGTCGCGCAGGATCTGCCGGGTGTGCTCGCCCATGCCCGGACTGGCCCGGCGAACCTGCGCCGCCGTGCCGGACGGCACGGCCGCCGGGCGGCACACCAGGTCGGCGCCGAACCGGCTGGACGCCGCGACCTGGAAGAAGTCGCGGCTGGCCAGGTGCGGGTCGCCGAGCGCGTCCCAGCTGTCGAGCACGGGGGTGGCCGCCACCCCGGCCTCCTGAAGTTCGCTGGCCGCCTCCCAGTCCGTGCGGCGGCCTGTCCAGGACGACAGCGCCTCGTCGAGTTCGTCGTGGTGCTCGGCCCGGCCGGCCGCGCTGGCGAAACGCGGGTCGCCGGCCAGCCCGCCGAGGCCGCCGACCCGGCACAGCGCGGCCCACATCGCGTCGTCAGCCACGGATATCGCGACCCACCGCTCTTCTCCGCGAGCCGGGTAGACGCCCTGCGGCGCCGCGCCGGCCTCGCGATGGCCGCGCGCGGCATAGCCGGTGCCGCCGAGCGCCGCGTCCACGAGGCTGGCTCCCGCGCAATTGAGGCTGATGTTGAACTGCGGCAACTCCAGGTGGGCACCGGCCCCCGTGGACCGGCGGCGCTGCAGCGCGGCGACGATGGCCGAAACCGCGATCAGCGCGGTGGGATAGTCGGGGAACGACATGCCCATGCCGGTCGGGTCACGGTCCGGCCAGCCGACCATCGCGTCCAGGCCGGACACCGCGCACAGGTTCATGCCCCAGGTCCGGAAGGACCGGTACGGCCCGTCGTGGCCGAAGGCCGTCGTGGCCAGGTAGATCACATCCGGCTTGATCGCCTTGATGTCGTCGTAGCGCAGGCGGAGCTTGGGAATGGCATCGGCGCTCAGGTTGGTGACCAGAACGTCCGCGGTCGCGACGATCCGCGCGAACGCCGCGTATCCCTGCGGCTTGTCTATTTCCAGCACGATGCTGCGCTTCTCCGCGGACGACAGGTTCAGCAGCGGCATGGTGTCCCGCGCCACGCCGGGACCGATGTCAGCAGAAAGCCACGACGCGTGGCTGACACGCAGCGAGTCCGGTTTACGGCACGATTCAACCCGGACAATATCCGCGCCGAAATGCGCGAGGTAACGAGCCGTCAGCGGTCCGGCCATGGCGTATCCCACCTCGACCACGCGGATCCCCGCCAACGGCAGCAAGCCGACATCCCGCGCCACCGCGACTACCCTTCCGCGGCGATGACCTGATCCCGGCGTGCGGGTGTCACAGGCGGCGCCGAGCGCCAATCGGGTGTCCCGTCCTCGGGCAGCCCGCGCGGCGTCTTGTCCGCGTGGATCTCAGCCCAGTGAGAATGGTTGAGCTCGTGCAGCGTGAAGCATGCGTTCAGCGCATTGTAAAAGCCCATGTTATCCACGCTCTGGTTAACGGACTCCTTGATCAGGAGCGCGGTAACCGTGGGCAGCCCGGCAATTCTCCTGGCAAACTCCAGTGTCCGCTCTGAAAGGTCGCCGACCGGAAAGATCTTTGACACCATGCCGAGCCTGTGAGCCTCGTCGGCGTCGATGGAGTCTCCGGTCAGCAGCAGCTCTTTGGCCTTGCGCGGGCCGAGTTCCCAAGGGTGCGCGAAATACTCCACTCCGCACATTCCGAGCCTGGTTCCGACGACGTCAGAGAAAATGACGTCGTCGGCCGCGACAATCAGGTCACACGCCCACATCAGCATCAGCCCGGCCGCGTAAACGGCACCCTGAACCTGAGCCACGGTTATCTTCCGCAGGTTGCGCCAGCGGCGGGTGTTCTCAAAATAGAAATGCCACTCCTGCAGCGTGCGCTGCTCCGCGCCGGCCCTGGTGCCTCCGTACTTGGCGTAGGTCTCGTGCTGCCCCGGCCCTGGCGTTCGCTCGGCCACCGCGTCGCGCGACCCGAGGTCATGCCCAGCCGAGAACATCGGCCCGGCCCCGGCCAGGATCACCACCCGCACCTGATCGTCGGCCTCGGCCGCCAGCATCGCGTCGCCCAGTTCCACCAGCAGGCCCCGGTTCTGCGCGTTCCTCGCGGCCGGGCGGTTCAGCGTAATCCGCGCGATCGTTCCCTCGTCCAGCAACTCGCAGGTCAGGTACTGGTAATCGGGCATGAATCTCTCCTCGTAACCAGGGGGCGGGGGGCGCAGGCGTCGGTGAGCGGAGGCGGATTCCCGCTCGAACGCGCGGAGTTCATGCTTGTGGCGTCCCTAGCGCTGCGCTGGTGGCAAAGTACCTGCACGTGGCGGTCGACCAGGCGGACATCACCGTTCTCGGGCTCGCCGCGCGACGCCGGATGTGACGCCGCGCACCTGTCCCAGCCGTTGCCGCCAGCCCGTGGCCGACAGGATACGTTCTGGTTTCGGCAGGTTACGAGCAGGGCTTTGACTTCGTC
>DATAVV010000440.1:0-14098 GCA_036267555.1 Streptosporangiaceae bacterium
CGGCTGGCGACCAGCGGAGTGCCCGAGGCCATGTGCTCGACCGCGGGCAGCGAGAATCCCTCGTACAGCGAGGGCACGACGGCGATCTGCGCGCTGGCCAGCAGTTCCGCGAGCTCGGAGTCGCTGATCCCGCTGACGAACCGCACCTGGTCGCCCAGGGCCAGCTCGGAGACGAGCTTCTCGGTCGGGCCGCCCGAGGCGGGCTTGCCGACCACGATCAGCTCAGTGCTGCGCTCGGTGGCCAGCTTGGCCGCCGCCCGCAACAGCGTCGAGATTCCCTTGACGGGCGAGTCAGCGCTGGCCACGGCCACGATCCGGCCTGGAACGCGCGGCGCGGGCCTGGGGTGGAACAGCCGCGTGTC
Source organism: Streptosporangiaceae bacterium (assembly GCA_036267555.1). Classification (GTDB taxonomy): domain Bacteria; phylum Actinomycetota; class Actinomycetes; order Streptosporangiales; family Streptosporangiaceae; genus JASHPR01. The sequence continues at coordinate 363 of DATAVV010000440.1, forward strand.
GACCCCGAGCGGGATCACGTGCACGCTGGAGCGGGGAATCCGGAAATCGCGGCAGATGTCCTCACGCGAGGACTCCGAGCCGGTGAGCACCGGGCCGATACGGCGGGCGACCTTGCCCTGCATCCGGACAAACCCGTACCACCGGCGCTTCGACAGCCGGGACAGCCCCTTGGCCTCGGCCAGTTCGATCCGCCGGTCCACGCTTATCGGGTGGTGGATGCTGGTGACGAGCGGCACGCCGAGCCGGGCGATGCCGAGGTTGCCGTAGGCCAGGACCTGGTTGTCGTGGACGATGTCGAAGTCGTCGCGGCGGGATCGAAGGGCCCGCAGGGCCCGCAGGCTGAACGTCAGCGGCTCGGGGAACGCGCCGGTCCACATCGCGGCGACCTCGAGGGCGTCGATCCAGTCCCGGTACTCGCCCGGGCGGGGCGTGCGGAACGGGTCGGGATCGCGGTAGAGGTCCAGGCTCGGCAGGGTGCGCAGCACCGGCCCCGGCTCGAGTTCCGGGTACGGCTGGCCGGAGAACACCTCGACGTGGTGGCCGAGCGCGACCAGTTCGCGGGACAGGTGCCGCAGGTAGATGCCCTGGCCGCCGCAATGCGGCTTGCTGCGGTAGGACAGCAGCGCGACGCGCAGCGGCCGGTCCGGCGGACCAGATGGCGGTGACATCCGGGGAGACGACCCCAGACTCTCTCGCGTGACGGCCGGCTCTGCTGGGTCAGGCGTGGTCGCGGTGGCTGGCATCTGCGGCGGTCCGGGGGTGCTCTCCCGCTGTTTTCCTGAGCGCCGGGGGTCCCGGCGTCCCGGCCGCTGACTGGCGCTCACGTGACTGGCGCTCACGCAGGTCTGCCTCCTCGTCTGCCGCTGGCAGCCCAGCTTGAAAGGCCTGCCCACGTGACCCCTAAGGAGCGTACGTTACCACCCGGTACCTTGCGTGCTCTTGCGCCCCATGCGCAATCAGGCAAGAGTGCTCCTGAAGTTCCGATGTCGGTAAACTGCCGCGACGTGACCGATGGTCGGCCGCGGTAGCGGGCGGCCCGAATGATGGGGAGATTTCGCTGACACGACGCGCCCTGATCACCGGCATTACCGGCCAGGATGGCTCCTACCTGGCCGAGCATCTGCTCGCCCAGGGATACGAGGTCTGGGGCCTGGTGCGCGGCCAGGCCAACCCGCGGGTACGCCGGGTGCGCGAGCTACTCGGTGAGGTCCGGCTGGTCCGCGGCGACCTGCTCGACCAGGGCAGCCTGATCTCCGCGGTCGAGCGGGTGCAGCCCGACGAGGTCTACAACCTGGCCGCGATCTCCTACGTGCCGATGTCCTGGCAGCAGGCCGAGCTGACCGGCGAGGTGACCGGGCTCGGGGTGCTGCGGGTGCTGGAGGCGATCCGGGTGTGCAGCGGGATCAACGCTTCGCGAAGCACCTCAAAGGGCCAGATCCGGTTCTACCAGGCATCGTCGTCGGAGATGTTCGGCAAGGTGCGGGAGACGCCGCAGACCGAGCAGACCCCCTTCCACCCGCGCAGCCCCTACGGCGTGGCCAAGGCCTACGGCCACCACCTGACCCAGAACTACCGCGAGTCGTACGGGATGTTCGCGGTGTCAGGGATCTTGTTCAACCACGAGTCGCCGCGCCGGGGCGCGGAGTTCGTCACCCGCAAGGTGTCGCTGGGCGTGGCCAAGATCAAGCTTGGCTACGAGCGCCAGGTTCGGCTCGGCAACCTGGGCGCCAGCCGGGACTGGGGGTTCGCCGGGGACTACGTGCGCGCGATGCACCTGATGCTGGGGCAGGACGAGCCCACCGACTACGTGGTGGGGACCGGTGTCACGTACAGCGTCGGCGAACTGGTCGACCTGGCCTTCAAGGTGGTGGACCTGGACTGGCAGGACCACGTGGTGACCGACGCCTCGTTCATCAGGCCCGCCGAGGTCGACCAGCTATGCGCGAACCCGGCCAAGGCGGCGAGCGAGCTCGGCTGGGAACCGAAGATCGGCTTTGAGGAGCTGGTCACGATGATGGTCGAGGCCGACATGGAGTTGCTGTCGGTGTCGGGCGGGCACGCCGAGGACTCATTCGGATCCGACTCCTGGTAACCGCCCGCGTCAGGGCCTCGCGGGTGCGGGGTGCTCGCCCGGGGTGCCCGGCTGACCGGCGCGCGCGGAAGCCGGCCACCTTGGCCCGGTTGCCGCAGCCGATCATCTCGCACCAGCGCCGTGAGCGGGCCCGCGAGGTGTCGACGAACAGGCGCGTGCAGGGCGGGTCCTCGCACTGGCGGATGCGGCCCGCGTCCGGCCCGCCGAGCAGGACGACCGCGGCCCGGGCCAGGGTGGCCACGATCTGGCGGGCCGTGCCCGCCCGCCGCAGGCCGTCGCGGGTAAGCACCTCGGTGACCGGCACGTCCGCCCGGCGACCGGACGCGCGTCACCGCCGCTGTCGGTGCCAGGGTGGCCGGTCCCGCGTTCGTGCTCATGTGGAGCAGCGCGTTCATCGCGGGCATCTTCGGGCTGCGCTCGGCGCCGCCGCTGCTGCTGATGCTGATGCGGTTCGCCGCGGCGGGCGTGCTCCTGGCCGTGGTCGCCTGGGTGACCCGGGCGCCGTGGCCGCGCGGCCGCCAGCTCGGCCACGTGATCGTGGCCGGCCTGCTGTTGCAGGCCGCCCAGTTCGGCGGGTTCTACTGGGCGATGGCCCTCGGACTGCCCGCGGCGCTGACCGCCCTGATCCAGGCGCTGACCCCGTGCTCACCGCGGTCGGCCTGGCGGGCGCCAGCGCGGGCCTGCTCTACCAGCAGCGGTTCTGCGGGCGCATGGACCTGCGCACGGGCACCGCGACCCAGCTCCTGGTCAGCGTGCCGGTCCTGGGCGTGCTGACGCTGGCCATCGAGCCGATCCGGGTCTCGCACCCGCTGGAACTCGCGGGCCCGCTCGCCTGGCTGGCCGTGGGCAACTCGATCGGCGCGGTCACGCTGTTGTACGCGATGCTGCGGCACCGGCCGGCCAGCCAGGTGAGCAGCCTGATCTTCCTGTCCCCCGCGGTGACCGGGAGGCGACCAGGGATGCGGGGAGCCGCGTTACGGCTTCTCGGGCGAGGGCCGCGGCCGGCGCATCGCGGTGAGCGGTCAGGAGACGACGGCGCCCACGAGGCTTCCGATCCCGTAGGTGAGGCCCGCGGCCGCCCCGGCCAGCAGCAACTGGCGCAGTGCCCCGAACAGGAACGGGCGGTCGGTGATCCGCGAGACCAGGCCGCCGCCGATGAACGCGGCCACGGCGGCCAGGACCAGGGCGGCGGCCAGCGAGTGAAACCCGATCAGGTAGGGGAACAGCGGGACCAGCGCCCCGATGGCGAATGTCACCAGGGATGCGACCGCGGCCAGGATCGGGGAGGGCAGGTCCTTGTGGTCCACCCCGAGTTCCTCGCGGACGTGCACCCGGAGCGCCTGGTCCGGGTGCACGGAGACCTGGCGGGCGACCTCGTCGGCCAGGCCGGCTTCCACGCCGCGCTGGCGGAACATGGCCGCGAGTTCCTGCCGTTCGGACTCGGGATGGTGCTCGAGCTCGAACTGCTCCTTGCGGACCTCGGCCGCGACCAGCTCGTTCTGTGCGGACACCGAGACGAACTCGCCGGCCGCCATCGAGAACGCGCCCGCGGACAGGCCGGCCAGGCCCGCCAGGAGCAGGGCGTGCGGTGAGCCGCCCCCGCCGCTGACCCCTGCGATCAGGGCCACGTTGGTGACCAGGCCGTCCATGGCGCCGAACACGGCCGGGCGCAGCCACCCGCCCGAGACGTCCCGGTGCTGGTGGTCGTGGGCTTCGCTGCTGGCCTCACCGGCCGCCACGTGCGCCTTGTCGGCAGAGTCGCTGGCAGTGGTCATTACCACCCATTATCCCTGGTCGGCACCGGGCTCAGCCCAGAGACTGGGCCGCCCGGGTGGGCAGGCCCGCCGTTTTCCAGGCCTGGAACCCGCCCTCGAGGTCGGTCGCCTCGCGCAGGCCGATGCGCCGCAGGCTGGCGGCGGCCAGCGTCGAGGCGTAGCCCTCCGAGCACATCACGATGATCCGGGCGTCGGCCCGGGCCAGCGCCGGGATCCGGGCCTCGCTGCGCGGGTCGAGCCGCCACTCGAGGACGTTGCGGCCGATGATGATCGCCCCTGGGACCTCGCCCTCGACGAACCGCTGCTCCAGGGACCTGATGTCGACGAGCACGGCCCCGTCGGTCAGCAAGGCGAATGCCGCCTCGGGCCGGAGCCGGGCCAGGCCGCCGCGGGCCTCGGCCAGCAGGTCGGCGATGCTGGGCGCGTCCGCGGGCAGCGCGTCGGAGGTCAGTTCCGCCGCCGAGGCGGTGGCGTCGGCCAGCGCGGTGTCCGCGCCGCCGCGGCCCCGGTCGCCTTCCGGTCCGTCGATGGCCACGGTCTGCGTGGCGATCAGGCCGTAGTCGGTGGTCCGGTAGTAGGTCATCGCCATCAGCGGCGGCGAGTACGCGTGGATGCTCGTGGCCGAGCCCTCGCCGCCGTGCGCGACGTCGTGCACGTGCCCCGGCCCGAACGCCACCGCCTCGCTCGTGCCCAGGCGCCTGCGGGAGAGCCTGCGCCCGCTCGGCACCCGGTACTGCTCGATCAGGCTGCCCTCGGCCACGGCGAACGACCCGGACGACCCGCCATGGTCGTGCCAGTCGGTGTCCTGGCCCGTCTCCCAGGCCAGCAGCCATACGTCACAGGCGTTCGACCGGTGCAGCGGCAGGTACCAGCGCACGTCGGGGTCGTGGACGACGAGATCAGCCCACAGTTCGCGGTGCGCGGCGAGCTTGACCGTGACCGCGCGCAACTGGGCCGGGGACAGCCGGCCGGCGCGGGGCACGAGACCGTGCAGCGTGTCCACGATCGCCTGCTGGCGCTGGGGGCTGACGCCCCAGCCTTGCTTCAGCCCGGTGCCGAGCCGCTCGGGCTGGTCCGCGCCTGAGTCCGGGGTGAGTGTGGCAAGCGCCACTAGACCTCCAAATCCTTGGCCTAGGGGATAGGCCATCATATGCCCGCGCGGACGCCCCGGTCCCGGCCCTCGGCCGGGCTGGTCAGCGGGCCGATGGATGGGTCAGACGGGGGCCGGGAGCGTGGGCAGCAGGCGCCGGATGCGCTCGATGTCCTCGCCGAACGGGCGGTCGGCGGTGATCGGGCCGACGATACCGGCCAGCCAGGACAGGGTTTCCCGGCAGCCGGGCGGGGCGGGACGGTCGGACAGCGCGCTGGCCTGGTAGGCGGCCAGCAGTTCGCAGGCGGTGACGGCCTGGGCGGTGTGCCGGGCGCCGCGCAGGTTCTCGGCGGCTTCCCAGGCGAACGACTGCACGTCTTCCTGGCCGCCCGAGGTCTCGATGAGGCCGGTCGATGCGGGCGCGGCCAGCCGGCGCAGGGCGTGGACCTCGCCCGCGGCCCGCTTGTGCACCGCGACCAGCCCGGCGTCCGGGCCCGGGCGGGCGGCTAGCTGGGCGGGCAGGCCGGTGACCCGGGGGTCGAGCAGCCGGTGCAGGCGCGCGGCCGAGACCTCGGCCGCGTGCGCGAGCGCGGCGGTCAGCAGGTCACAGTGGGCGGCGAGGTCGATGCCGTGGAATCCGGCCGTGCCCGTGAAGGCGCCGTCGAGGAAGGCGGGCGAGTCGGTCACGCCGGTGAGCGCGCGCTCGACCGCGGCGGCCAGGGCGTCGGCGGCCCGCAGCACCTGGGTCAGGACCGGGCCGACCACCCGGAACGAGACCGGGGCCTGCAGGCTGCGCGGTTCGGGCAGGTCGCCGACGGCCGCGCGCAGCCGGGCGAGCACGCCGGCCAGGATGTCGTCCCCGCGCGCGCAGGACGCGCGGTAGGGGTCGCGGGACGCGCCGGCCGCCGCGATCGACAGCGCCGCGGCCTGCTCCATCGCTGACGCCAGGGTCCGGGCCTCGGCCAGGCGCCGAAGGCTCAGCGCGGTCGCGCCCGGCACGCCCGCCAGCAGCGCATGCCCTTCCCGTGGCCCGAGACGGAACGCGGCGACCCCCGACTCGCGCAGCGCCCCGCCAGCCGGCACCGTCGGGCCGGCTTGCGCGGTCGGGCCGGTTTGCGCGGTCGGGCCGGCTTGCGCGGTCCCGGCGGCGCGCGTGGGCGGGGCGAGCACCTGGCCGATTCCGGCCAGGGGGCCGAACGCGTGGGCCAGCGGGAGGATCTCGCCCGCGCTGCCCACCCCGGTGCGGGGCACGGCCGGGACGAGACCCGCGTTCAGCGTGGCGGCCAGGTGCTGGCACAGGCCGGCGGACACGCCGGAGTCGCCGGACAGGAACGTGCGCAGCCGGACCGCGACGATCGCGCGCGCGTCGGCCGCTTCCAGCCACGGCGGACCCCCGGTGGCCCGGCCCAGCAGCAGGTTGCGCTGGTGCGCTAGCTGCTCGGCCTCGGTGAGGCGGACCCCGGACAGCGCGCCCATGCCGGTGTTCACCCCGTAGACCGGGTCGCCGCGGCGCAGCACCTCGCGCGCGGCTTCGCACACGCGCCGCACGTCATCGAGCAGGCCGGGCGAGATCTCGACCCGCTGCCCGGCCGCGACCTGAAGGATCCGGGCGGCGTCCAGGTCCCCGGGCGCGCGAATTACGGCGGCGTCTGGGCCGCCGTCACCGGGCATCGTCGTCACCGGTATCGCAGCATCGTGCCGGCCTGGGCCTCCTGCGCCCGGCGCAGGATCAGCTCGCCCACGGCGATGTCCAGGATTGACAGCCCCCGGTGCCAGAGCAGGATCCGCTCGCTGGCATGCTCACGGCCCGGCCGCTGCCCGGCCACGATCTGGCCCAGTTCGGCGTGCAGGGTCTGCGGCGAGAGACGCCCGGTGTCCACGTGCCGGCGCAGCGCGCCGAAGCGCCCCGACTGGGCTTCACGCCAGTCGTCGACCACGACCTTGTCCATCACGTCGAGCAGGTCGAGTTCGACCGCGCTGATCGTGCCGTAAGGGACCACGAACGCGCCCGGCCGGACGGCGCTGGTGCGCAGCAGCGGCTGCGGCTGCGTCAGCCGGGACGCCTCGACCAGGATGTCGGCGCCGTCGAACGCCTCGTCGCTGCTGGCCGTGACCCGGACCGGCGTGCTCGTGCGGCCGGCCAGTTGCTGCGCGAACGCCTCCCGCGACTCCGGCCGGCGGCTGGTCACCCGGATCTCGTCCAGGTCGAACAGCTCGTCCAGGAACACCACGTTCCACAAAGCCGTGCCCCGGGCCCCGACGTGGCCGAGCACCCGGGCGTCGGGCCGGGCCAGGTACTTCGCGCCCACCGCGGTCATCGCGCCGGTCCGGCACGCGGTGATCAGCGTGGCGTCCATGATCGACAGCGGGATCCCGGTGGCTGGGTCGTAGAGCGTCAGCAGGCCGAGTTCGCTGGGCAGCCCGCGCGCGTAGTTGTCGACGAAGTCCCCGACGACTTTTATCCCGCTGAGTCCGCCGACCTCGCTAGGTCCGCTGAGTCCGCCTGCCGCGCCGGCGCCGGGCCCGGACAGGTGGCCGCGGAGCACGTTGAAGTGGCCGTCCACCCCGCCGCCCGGCACCAGGTGGACGCGCGGCTCGAACACGACGCGGCCCTCGCCGTGGGCGAGGACCGCGCCTTCGACCGCGCCGACGATCTCGGCGTTGGTCAGGCCGAGTGCGTCGATGTCGGGGCCAGACAGGAACCTTATGAAGAGTGCTATCGGTCAGCCCTTGGTCGCGTTGTAGAGGAAGATGTGGCCGATCGCGGTCGGGTAGGCCCCGTTCACGTTCTTGGCCGTGGCGGTCAGGTAGTTGTAGAAGTAGCCGAAGATCACCGGCGTCTGGTCCAGCAGCAGGGTCTCGATCTGCCCGGCGATCGTGCGCTGGGTGGACAGGTCCACGGCCGCGACGTACTTGGCGAACAGGCTGTCGTAGGACGAGTTGTTGAAGTGGGCCGCGTTCCAGGAACCGGTCCCGCTCTTGGCGTTGATCGTCTCCAGCGGCGCGCCCAGGAACACGTTCGGCACGCTGCGGTGGCCGTAGTCGACCATGCTCATCGTGGCGTCGAGCCAGTCGGAGTTGCCGAACGTGGCCTTGCCGTAGTAGGCGGCCGAGCTTTCGACGGTCAGCTTGATGGTCACGCCGATTTCCTTCGCGGCCTGCGCCACGATCTGGGCGTACGCCGGGATCTCCAGCAGTTGCTCGGTGACGAGCTTGGTGCTGAACCCGGACGAGTGGCCGGCCTGCGACAGCAGCGCCTTCGCCTTGGCGATGTTCTGGGCCCGCTGCGGGACGCTGGTGTTCGTGGACGGGAAAACCGGGGCGAACGGGCTGTCGTTACCGAGGTCGGCGTAGCCCTTGAACAGCGCCGAGACGATGCCGGGCCGGTCCAGCGTCAGCGCGATCGCCTGGCGCACCCGCGGGTCGGTGAACGGCGCCTGGTCGCAGCGCATCGACAGCTCGCGATGCGCGCTCGACTTGAGCCTGATGATGTTGTACGGCGCGCCGGAGGCGAGGAGCTGCTCACCGCCGGACACCGCGAACTGCCCGACAACGTCGATCGACCCACTGGTCAGGGCCAGGATGGCCGGGGTCTGGTCGGCGTAGAAGGTGAACTCGGTGGCTGCGGGCTTGGCCTTGGTGCCCCAGTACTTGTCGTTGCGGGTGAACGAGGCGCCGACCTTCGGCGTGTAGCTCTTCAGCACGAACGGGCCGGTCCCGACGAACGAGCTCTGCCAGTTCGCGGGGTTGTAACCCTTCGGGATGATGATCATGTTGTAGTTGTCGGACGAGGTCAGGTACGGGAAGTTCCCGTTCGGGGCCTCGAGGTGGAACGCGACCGTGAAGTCGTCGACCTTCGTCACGCCCGTCGGGGCGAGCACCCCGCCGAAGGCCGACAGCGCGTTCGACGCGTTCTTCGTGTCGGTCTGAAGCTGGTAGGTGTACACGACGTCGTCGGCGGTAAGCGCCGCGCCGTTGTGGAACTTCACGCCCTGGCGGATCTTGAACGTCCACACGTCGCCGGCGGAGTTCGGCGACCAGCTCTCGGCCAGCACCGGCTGCAGCTTCAGGTGCTGGTCGGACAGGCAGAGGTACTCGCCGGTCTGGCCGAGCATGTCCAGGCCGCCCTGGTCGGCCACGGTCAGCGGGTTGATGGCAGCGGTCGGCGTGGTAATCCCGGCCTTGATGGTCGCGCCGGCCTGGCCCCCGCCACTCGAGGACGAGGATGACGGCGACGAACTGCCCGAACTGCCGCACGCGGCCAGGACCGTGCCGAGCAGCGGGACCGACAGCCCGACGACGGAGCCGCGGCGCAGGAAATCCCGGCGCGAGAGACGGCCCGCGACGAACTCGTCGATGATGTGGTTGCCGATGTCACCGGTCTCGCCCCGGGCCTGGTCGAGGCGGCGATGGTCTGCGTTCACTGCGGGTCCTCCCTAAGAACCTCGCTGGGCACGCGTACGCGCCCAGCGTGAGTCGAAAAAACTACGCCCAGGGCGTGCGCTTGTCACGACACGCGCCCGGTCCGCTGCAGGACTGTTAGTTGATCGATGGGGATATGGCAGCTCATGAAGTGGCCGGGCGCGACCTCGCGCAGCGGCGGCTCGGTGGACTCGCACTCGCCCGTGGACAGCTTGCGCGGGCAGCGCGTGTGGAAGACGCAGCCGCTCGGCGGGTCGGCCGCGGACGGGATCTCGCCCCGCAGCCGGATCCGGTCCGGGTGCTGGCCGTCCAGGGACGGCACCGCCGACAGCAGCGCCTCGGTGTAGGGGTGGTGCGGCCCGGCGAACACGTCCTCGGCCGGCCCGATCTCCATGACGCGGCCCAGGTAGAGCACGGCGATCCGGTCGGACAGGTACCGCACCAGGCCGAGGTCGTGCGAGATGAACAGGTAGGTCACCTGCTCCTTGGCCTGCAGGTCGACCAGCAGGTTGAGGATCGCGGCCTGCACCGACACGTCCAGCGCCGAGGTGGGCTCGTCGCAGACCACGATGCGCGGGCCGCCCGCGAAGGCCCGGGCGATCGCCACCCGCTGCTTGAGGCCGCCGGAAAGCTGGCTGGGGCGCAGCGGCAGGTGCCGTTCTTCCATGCGGACCGAGCGGACCAGGTCGGTCAGGCGCTCGCGCAGGCGGCTGCCGGACAGGCCGGCCAGCCGGGACAGCGGCTGGCTGATCAGGCGCCGGACGGTGTGCCGCCGGTTCAGCGCCGAGTCCGGGTTCTGGAACACGATCTGCAGCGCCTTGAGCTGGTCCCGCGGGCGGCGGCGGGCGTCGGCCCCGAGCGGCTTGTCGTCGAGGGTGATCACGGACCCGTCGTCCGGGGGGATCAGGCCGAGCAGCGCGCGGGCCAGGGTGGTCTTGCCGCTGCCGGACTCGCCGACCAGGCCGAGCGTTTCGCCCGCCTCCAGGGTCAGGCTGACCGAGACCAGGGCCTTGACCGCCTCGCCGCGCGAACGGAACGTCTTGGACAGGCCGTTAACGCTGACGACCGGGTGAGTCGCGTCGCGTTCGGAAATTATCGTCAGATCTTCGGGGGTGTTGCGGGGCAGGTCCGGCGTCTGATCGTGTAGGTAGCAGCGCGCGGTCCGGCCCGGTCCTGTGTCGAACGCGGGCGGCGGGGCGGACCGGCAGCGATCCTCGGCGATCGGGCAGCGCGGGGCGAAGATGCACCCGGCGGGCTCCTCCCCGGGCGGCGGCAGGAAGCCCGGGATCGTGTCCAGCCGGCCGTGGTCCTTGCGCTGGCCGCGCCGGGGGATGCAGCGCACCAGCCCGACCGTGTAGGGGTGGCGCGGCTGGGCGAACACCTCGCTGGCCGGCCCCTCCTCGATGAGCTCCCCCGCGTACAGGACACCCACCCGGTCGCACATCTTGGCGATTACGGCGAGGTTGTGGCTGATGAACAGCACCGAGGTGTCGAATTCCTCGCGCAGCGCGGCGATCAGGTCGAGCACCTCGGCCTCGACGGTCGCGTCCAGCGCGGTCGTCGGCTCGTCGAGGATCAGCAGCGAGGGCTCGGAGGCCAGCGCCATCGCGACAACGACCCGCTGCGCCATGCCGCCGGAAAGCTGGTGCGGGTACCGCTCCATGACCCGGTGCGGGTCGGCGATCTGGACCTTGCGCAGCATGGCCTCGGCGCGCCCGGTGGCCTCGGCCCGGCCCAGGCCGGCGATCTCGTAGACCTCGGCCACCTGGCGGCCGACCCTGATCGACGGGTTCAGCGCCCGGCCGGGCTCCTGGTAGACCATGGACACCTGGCGGGCCCGCAGTTCGCGGAGGGCTTCGCGGCCCATGGCCAGCGGGTCGGCCCCGTTGATGCGGATCTCGCCCGCGCTGACCCGGCCGTTGCGGGGGAGGTACCTGGTCAGCGCGAGCGCGGCCGTGGACTTGCCCGACCCGGACTCGCCGACCAGCCCGTAGGACTCGCGCCGGCCGATCTCGAACGACACGTCGCGCAGGGCGCGGCGGTCCTGGCCGCGGACCTGGTAGGTGACGTCCAGGTTCGCGACGGTCACCGCCGGGCCGACCGCGTCCGCGGCGCCCGGCTCGGTTGTGATATCGGCGGAGGTCATGACGCGAGCACCTGCTCGATGGAGTCGGTCACCAGGTTGACGGCCACGATCAGCGAGGCGATGGCCAGAGCTGGGAACAGCGTCTCCCACCAGTAGCCCGCGGGCAATACGCCGTAGTTCGCCGCGATGTCGGCGCCCCAGTCCGGCGTGGGCGGCTGCACGCCGAAGCCGAGGAACGACAGGCTGGCCACGGTGAACACGGCGTAACCCAGCCGGACCGTGAACTCGACGAGCACGGCCGGGATCACGTTCGGGAGGATCTCGGTGAACATGATCGCGGTCGACTTCTCGCCGAGCAGACGGGCGGACGACAGGTAGTCCAACTGGCTCTCGACCAGCACCGCCGACCGGACGGTCCGGGCGATCAGCGGCGTGAACACCAGGCCGATGATTATGATCACGGTCCCGGTGGACGGCCCCACGGCCACGATGAACAAGAACGCGACGATCACGACCGGCAGCGCCAGCACGGCCTCCACGACGCGGCTGACCAGCGTGTCCACGATCCCGCCCAGGTAGCCCATGACCAGGCCGAGCGCGGTCCCTCCTACCGTGCCGAGCACGGTAGCGGCCGCGGCGATCAGCAGGATGTTGCGCGAGCCGACGATGACCCGCGAGAACACGTCACGGCCCAGTTGGTCGGTCCCGAACCAGTGCGCGCCGGACGGGGCGTTGTTGGTGGCCAGCAGTTGCTGGGCGAACGGGTCGTGCGGCGCGATCGTGGTCCCGAACACCGCGCAGACCACCCAGAACAGCAAGATCAGCGCGCCGACCAGGAACGTCGGCCTGCGCAGCAGCAGCCGCCACGGCGTCGACGGGCGCTGCGCCGCCGCCTGGGCGACCGGTACCCCGGCGGCCGAGGGCGGCGCGGCGGGCCCCAGGTCGCTGGAGCCGATCACGCGCTGCCCCCGAGTCGCAGCCGCGGGTTCAGCAGCGTGTAGAGGACGTCGGCGATCAGCGTCGCGACCATGTAGACGACTCCGATCGTCAGCACGCCCGCCTCGAGCATCGGGAAGTCCTTGCCGGTGGCGGCGGTGAGGATCAGCTTTCCGATCCCCTGGTAGTTAAACAGCGTCTCCACGACGACCAGCCCGCCGACCAGGTAGCCGGTCTGGGTGGCGATCACCGTGATCGTGGGCAGCAGCGAGTTGCGCAGGATGTGCCGCCGGATCACCACCGACCGCTTGAGGCCCTTGAGCGTGGCGGTTCGCGCGTAGTCGGAGTCCAGCGCCTCGATCGTGCCCGCCCGGGCCATCCGCATGATGTAGCCGAACAAGATCAGCACCAGCGGGATCGCGGGCAGGATCAGGTGATCGAGCTGGGACCCGGCGGACGCGCCCGCCCCGGCCGAGGCCGAGGGCGGCAGCCACTTCAGCTCGACCGCGAAGATCACGATGAGCACGATGCCGGAAACGAACTCGGGCACCGTGGTGGCCGACAGGCCGACCACGGAGATGATCCGGTCGCTGGCCCGGCCCGCGCGCAGCGCGGCCACGATCCCGGCCAGGATGCTCAGCGGTACCACGATGACGAAGGCCAGCGCGGCCAGCTTGAGCGAGTTGACCACCGCGGCCTTGATGAACGGCTCGACCGGGCTGCGGAACTGGTACGACAGGCCCATGTTGCCGTGCAGCAGCCCGGTGATCCAGCTCCAGTACTGCAGGAGCAGCGGCCGGTCCACGCCTAGCTGGTGGTCGAGCGCGTGCACGGCGCTCTGCGCGGCCAGCGGGCCCAGGATCGCCCGGCCCGGGTCGCCGGGAAGCACCTGCCCGGCAAGGAAAACGATGATGCTGAGCAGCCACAGGGTGACGATGGCCAGCCCGAGGCGTCTCAGGATGTACGTCAGCACGACTTCCCCCTGGACGACTGCGGGACGGCACGCGTCCTTGATCGGATAGGCGAAAATCCTAGTTTCCCGTCGGTAATGCCGCAACGATCCACCCGCGCTGGCCCCGAACCGTGACCTAGCACGCAAATGAACCACGCAATTGCGCAGGCCGACGGCCTGGCGCGCGCCGGGCCCCGCGCGCCGGGCCCCGCTTTGCCGCTGGTCAGTGACCTGGTCCCGGCGAACCGGCCGCTGACGGTGGATGATGAACCGTAGCCTGCCGTGGCTCTGCGCCACTGACTCGACGAGGAGCCAGTATGAACACCTCGCACCCGCCCCAGCCGCCCAGCCCGCCCCAGCCGCCCAGCCCGCCCCAGCCGCC
>DATAVV010000441.1:0-6776 GCA_036267555.1 Streptosporangiaceae bacterium
GTGCACGACCCGCGCCCGTCGAGCCCGGTCGGCCGCACGTTCACGGTCGAGTACCTGGGCAACGTGCTCGGCGCCCCGCCGGTGACCTACCTCAACGTCGAGATGTCGATGATGAAGGACATCGCGGCCAAGGCGCTGCAGGGGGGCGAGCCGGTGTGGTTCGGCTGTGACGTCGGCAAGATGATGAGCAGCGAGTACGGGGTATGGGACGCCCACCTGTACGACCTGTCGTCGGTCTACGACGCGGACTTCACCCTCGGCAAGGCGGACCGCCTCGTCTACCACGAGACCGAGATGACCCACGCCATGCTGTTCACCGGGGTGGACGTGCTCGACGGGGCCACCCGCCGGTGGCGCGTCGAGAACTCCTGGGGCACGGAGCGGGGCAAGGACGGCTTCTACACCATGAACGACTCGTGGTTCGACGAGTACGTCTTCGAGATCGCGGCCCGCCGGGACGCGCTGCCGCCGTCCCTGCGCGAGGCCCTCGACGCCGAGCCGGTCGTGCTGCCGGCCTGGGACCCGATGGGCGCCCTCGCCCGGTAGGCCGGCCGCCGTGGCACGATGGGGCGGTGGCGCAGGCGGCGGACGGGTGGTGCCCAGCGTGACCGGCGTCGACCGGGACGAGCGGTGCATCGTGGCCGCGCGCCCGGGCCGGGACCGACGGCCTCGAGTACCGCCACGGCGACTTCCTGGACCTCCCGCTGCCGTCCGGCGGCTTCGACCTGGTTGCCGCCGTGGCCTCGGTGCACCACGTGGACACCGAGGCGGCCTTGCGCCGGATGCGGGACCTGCTGGCCCCCGGCGCTGACGTACCGGCAGGTCCGCCGCCTGGCCCGCACCCTGCTGCCCGGGATGCGGTTCCGCCGCCACCTGCTCTGGCGCTACTCCATCTGCTGGCGCAAACCGGACTGACGCGGACGGGCAGGAGGGCCAGATGACCGACCCGCCGGTGCCGCCGGCCAGCGACGGGCCGGTGCGGATCCGCGCGCCCGGGCCCGGGGACGCGCGGGTGCTCGTCGCCGGGCGCGACGCGGAGTTCTGCCGCTGGCTCGGTCCCGGGGACGCCGAACCGCGGCCCGCGGCGTGCATCCACGCGGGCGGGCGGATCGTCGGCTGGGTCGACTACGACCGCGACCCCGAGCACGACTGGCTGGCGCCCGGCGAGGTCAACATCGGCTACTACGTGTTCCCCGCCGACCGCGGCCGCGGCTACGCGACCCGGGCGGTGCGACTGCTCCTGCGCCACCTGGCCGTGCGCACCGGCCACACCGTCGCCTCGCTGCTCATCGACCCGGGCAACGCGCGCTCGCTCGCCCTGGCCGCCCGCATCGCCGGGGCGGTCGAGGCCGCCCATCCGCGCGGCCGGTACTTCCGGGTGCCGCTGACCGCGCCGGCCCCGTCCGAACCCGGGGCCGTGTGATCCGGGCCGTGTGATCCGGGCCATGTGATCCGGGCCATGTGATCCCGGCCGTAATGATCTCGACAATACCTATAGGGATTACCTAAAATGCTGATGACATGGGAAACCAGTATCAGCGTCAGGCTGCCCTGCACCTAGCCGTCGCGCTCGACGGCGCGGGCTGGCATCCGGCCGCCTGGCGTGAGCCGGGGGCACGCCCGGCCGAACTGTTCACGGCGGGCTACTGGGCCGACCTGGTCCGGGAGGCCGAGCGCGGCCTGCTGGACTTCGTGACGATCGAGGACGGGCTGGCCCTGCAATCGGCGCACCGCACCGAGCCGGACCGGCGGACCGACCAGGTACGCGGGCGCCTGGACGCGGTGCTGATCGCGGCCAGGGTCGCGCCGCTGACCCGCCGCGTCGGGCTGGTCCCGACGGTCGTGGTCACGCACACCGAGCCGTTCCACATCTCCAAGGCGATCGCCACGCTGGACTACGTCAGCGGCGGGCGGGCCGGCGTGCGGGTGCGGGTCTCGGCGCAGCCGCACGAGGCGGAGCACTTCGGGCGGCGCGGCTTGCCCCGGCTCGACCTGGCTGACCGCGCGGACCCGCGGGTGGCCCGGCTGATCAGCCAGTTGTTCGACGAGGCCGCCGACTACGTGGAGGTGACCCGGCGGCTGTGGGACAGCTGGGAAGACGATGCCGAGATCCGCGACGTCGTCACCGGGCGGTTCATCGACCGGGACAAGCTGCACTACATCGACTTCACCGGCGACCACTTCAGCGTGAAGGGGCCGTCGATCACCCCGCGGCCGCCGCAGGGCCAGCCGCTGGTCAGCGCCCTGGGCCACGCTTCGGTGCCGTACCGGCTGATCGCCCGCTCGGCCGACGTCGGCTACGTCACGCCGCGCGGCCGCGACCACGCCCGGTCGATCGTCGCCGAGATCCGCGAGGCCCAGCAGCACGCGGGCCGCGGCGAGCAGACCGTGCACGTGCTCGGTGACCTGGTCGTGTTCCTCGACGCGGCCGGCGGCGAACGCGGGGCCGAGCGGAAGGCCCGGCTGGATGACACGGCGGGGCACCCCTACGCCAGCGACGCGGCCGTATTTACCGGCACGCCGCGGGAACTGGCCGACCTGCTGCAGGACTGGCAGGCCGGGGGGCTGTCCGGGTTCCGGCTGCGGCCCGGCGCCCTGCCCCAGGATCTCGAGGCCATCACCAGGGACCTGGTGCCCGAACTGCAGCGCCGGGGCGCGTTCCGCTCGGCCTACGAGGCCGGCACCCTGCGCGGCCTGCTCGGCCTGGGCCGTCCCGCCAACCGCTACGCCGAAGCATCATGACCAAGCCGATCAAGCAGGTCCACCTGGCCGCCCACTTCCCCGGCGTGAACAACACGACCGTGTGGAGCGATCCGCGCTCGGGCAGCCACATCGAGTTCAGCTCGTTTGCCCACCTGGCCCGCACCGCGGAGCGGGCCAGGTTCGACTTCCTGTTCCTCGCCGAGGGGCTGCGGCTGCGCGAGCAGAACGGGCTGATATACGACCTCGACGTGGTGGGCCGCCCGGACACCTTCACCGTGCTCGCCGCGCTCGCGGCGGTCACCGACCGGCTCGGCCTGGCCGGCACGATCAACTCCACGTTCAACGAGCCCTACGAGGTCGCCCGGCAGTTCGCGAGCCTGGACCACCTGTCGGCCGGGCGGGCCGCGTGGAACGTGGTCACCTCCTGGGACGCGTTCACCGGGGAGAACTTCCGGCGCGGCGGGTTCCTGCCGCAGGAGGACCGCTACGAGCGGGCCAGGTCCTTCCTGCGGGCGACCTGGGAGATCTTCGACTCCTGGCGGGGCGGCGAGATCGTGGCCGACCAGGCGACGGGGGTGTTCCTGGCCGACAGCGAGGCGGGCCGGTTCGCGCGCCGCGACGCGCACTTCGACATCAGCGGGCGGTTCAACGTGCCCCGCAGCCCGCAGGGCCGTCCGGTGATCTTCCAGGCCGGGGACTCCGACGAGGGCCGGGAGTTCGCCGCGTCGAGCGCCGACGCGATCTTCAGCCGGCACGCCACCCTCGAGGACGGCCAGGCGTTCTACGCCGACGTGAAACGGCGGCTGGCCCGGTACGGCCGCGCCCGCGACCAGTTGCTGATCCTGCCCGCCGCCACGTTCGTGCTGGCCGACACCGACGCCGAGGCCGCGGAGCGGGCCAGGGAGGTCCGCCTGCAGCAGGTCAGCGGGCAGACCGCGATCAAGTTCCTGGAGCAGCTGTGGAACCGGGACCTGTCCGGCTACGACCCGGACGGCCCGCTGCCCGAGATCGACCCGGACCCGGGCGAGAACACGATCGCCCGCGGCCGGGCCAGCGTGCGGATGTACCGGGACCCGCTGGCCACGGCGGCCCAGTGGCGGGACAGGGCCCAGGCCGAGAACCTGTCCATCCGCGAGCTGATCATCGAGGTCACCGGCAGGCAGTCGTTCGTCGGCGCGCCCGCCACGGTCGCCGCCCAGATCAACGACCTGGTCCAGGCCGACGCCAGCGACGGGTTCATCCTGGTCCCGCACATCACCCCGGGCGGGCTGGACGAGTTCGCGGACACGGTCGTGCCGATCCTGCGGGAACGCGGGGTGCTGCGCACCGAGTACCAGGGCACCACGCTGCGCGAGCATCTCGGCCTCGCGCCGCTGCGGCCCGGCTCATCGGTCAGCCGGGAGGCGTCGTGAACACCCCGCTGGCCGTGCTCGACCTGGTGCCGATCAGCTCCGGGTCCACCCCGGCCGAGGCGCTGCGCAACAGCATCGGGCTGGCCCGGGCCACCGAGAACTTCGGCTACGCCCGGTACTGGTTCGCCGAGCACCACCTCAACCCGGGCGTGGCCGGGACCTCGCCCGCGGTGGTGCTGGCCCTCACCGCCGCCGCGACCTCGACGATCCGGATCGGGTCCGGCGCGGTCCAGCTTGGCCACCGCACCGCGCTTTCCACCGTCGAGGAGTTCGGCCTCATCGACGCGCTGCACCCCGGGCGCCTGGACCTGGGCCTCGGCCGCTCGGGCGGGCGGCCGCCCCAGCCCGGCCCCGATTCCGCGCCGTCCCGGCCCGAGCCCGCGCTGGCGGGCGCGGCGGGCGGCCGGGGGGTGGCGGGTGGCCGGGCTCCGAACGGGCTGCTGATCCCGCCCCGGTTCTCCGTCGAGCGGCTGCTGCGCTCGCCCCGGATCCGGCTGCAGAAGACGCTGCTGCAACTGCCGGGGGCCGAGCCCCAGGACTACGGCGAGCAGATCGGCGACATCCTCGCCCTGCTGCGCGGCAGCTACCGCTCGCCCGATGGCGTGGAGGGGCACGTGATCCCCGGTGAGGGCGCGGACCTGCAGGTGTGGATCCTGGGCAGCAGCGGCGGGCAGAGCGCCAGCGTGGCCGGGGCCAACGGGCTGCGGTTCGCGGCGAACTACCATGTCAGCCCGGCGACCGTGCTCGAGGCGGCCGAGGGCTACCGCGCCGCGTTCCGGCCCTCGGCCGTCCTGGACCGGCCCTACGTGGCGGTGTCCGCCGACGTGGTGGTGGCCAAGGACGAGGCCTCCGCGCGCGAACTGGCCGCCGGCTACGGCCTGTGGGTCCGCAGCATCCGCTCCGGCGAGGGCGCCATCGCGTTCCCCACGCCCGAGCAGGCCCGGTCGCACGCCTGGACCGCCGATGACCGGGACATGGTCGCCGACCGGGTGGCCACCCAGTTCGTCGGCTCGCCCGGCCAGGTCGCCGGCCAGCTCGAGCAACTCCGGGAGGCGACCGGCGCCGACGAGCTGATCATCACCACGATCACCCACGACCACAGCGACCGGGTCCGTTCCTACCGGCTGCTCGCCGAGGAGTGGCAGCGACGATGAGGGTCTCATGACCGCCTGCGTGCTGGAATCAACCGACCTGCGGCGGGTCTTCGGGGCCTACCCGACCGGCGTGACCGCGGTCGCCGCGATCATCGACGGCGCGCCCGCGGGCATCACGGCCAACTCGTTCACCTCGGTCTCGCTGGACCCGCCGATCGTCTCGGTCTGCGTGGCCCGCACCTCGACCACGTGGCCGTCCCTGCGCACCGCCCCCCGCCTGGGCATCAGCGTGCTGGGCGCGCACCAGGAGGGCCACGGCCGCGCGCTCAGCGAGCGCCGCGGCAACAGGTTCGCCTCGCTGCGGTGGCGGCCGACCGCGGACGGCGCGGTCCTGCTGGACGGCGCCAGCGCGTGGCTGGACTGCGGCATCGAGCGCGAGATCCGGGTCGGCGACCACGATCTCGTCCTGCTGCGCGTGCACGCCCTCGACGCCGATCCGGCCGTTCCGCCGCTTATCTTCCACGCCAGCCGGTATCGCAGGCTCAGCGCCTGCAACGGCAGTTAGGTGCGCTTTTCATTATCTGGGCCGATGGCGCGCGCATATCGCACGCGAATAACCCAGATCATGGATTAACGCGGCACCGGGGCGGGCCTGGCACCGTTCCGGTTTTTAGAATCGCGTTCTACTATGCTGGTGGGGCCAGCAAGCGAGCCTGCCCTGGAGGACGCCGTGGCGTGGGACTTCTCAACCGAGCCGGAGTTTCAGGAGCGGCTCGACTGGGTCGCGGAGTTCTGCCGCACCGAGATCGAGCCGCTCGACCTGGTGTTCCCGGGCGCGGCCTACTCGCGGGACCCGAAGGCCAGGGCGCTCGCCGACCCGCTCAAGCAGCAGGTCAAGGACCGGGGGCTGTGGGCGCTGTTCCTCGACCGCGACCTGGGCGGCCCGGGGTTCGGCCAGCTCAAGCTCGCGCTGCTCAACGAGGTCCTGGGCCGCTACCGCTCGGCGCCGGTGATCTTCGGCACGGCCGCGCCGGATACCGGGAACATGGAGATGCTCGCGGCCTACGGCACCGAGGAGCAGAAGCAGCGGTGGCTCTACCCGCTGATGAGGCAGGAGATCTTCTCGGCCTACTCGATGACCGAGCCGCAGGGCGGGTCCGACCCCAGCCTGTTCAAGAGCCACGCCGTCCGGGACGGCGAAGAGTGGATCATCAACGGCGAGAAGTGGTTCACCAGCGCGGGCGCCCGGGCCGACATCATCTTCGTGATGTGCACCAACGGCATGTTCGTGGTCCCCAGGGACACGCCCGGGGTCGAGGTCATGGAGTACCCGGCCCTGCATAACCACATCCGCTACAACAACGTGCGGATACCGCGCGACCACCTGCTCGGGCCCGAGGACGGGGCCAAGGTGCTGGCCCAGCGCCGGCTCGGCGGCGGCCGGATCCACCACGCCATGCGCACCGTGGCCCAGGTCAAGCTGGCCTTCGACATGATGTGCGAGCGGGCGCTGTCCCGCGAGTCGCACGGCAAGGTGGTGGCCGGGCACCAGATGGTGCAGGAGGCC
>DATAVV010000442.1:0-9270 GCA_036267555.1 Streptosporangiaceae bacterium
GACGCGGACGAGGTGGTGACCGACTGGCCGCACCGGTACCTGGCCCGGCAGAACGTGGACGCGCGCACCGTGATCTGCGTGCTCACCCACGACCCCAAGTTCGACGTGCCGCTGCTCGAGGTGGCGTTGCGCACACCGGCCGGGTACATCGGGGCGATGGGCAGCCGCCGGACGCATGACGACCGGCTGGCCCGGCTCCGCGAGGTCGGCCTGACAGAGGAAGAACTGGCCCGGCTGCGCTCGCCGATCGGGCTCGACCTGGGCGCGCGCACGCCCGAGGAGACCGCGATCGCGATCGCCGCGGAGCTGATCCAGTTGCGCTGGGGTGGCTCGGGCCGCCCCCTCACCGCGACCACGGGCCGCATCCATCACGGCTGAGGGCCCGGCCCCGCCGAACGGTACTAGCCTGGCAGGCGTGCCATCAGCCGCCGTTGCCGGGATCCTGCTCGCCGCGGGCGAGGGCAGCAGGCTCGGGCAGCCCAAGGCGCTAGTCGAGATCGGCGGGGAGCCGCTGGCCCGGCGCGGCGTGGCCCTGCTCCGCGACGGCGGTGCCGCGCCCGTCGTGGTGGTCACCGGTGCCGTGGCCGTCGACTTGCCCGGCGTGCTGGCCGTGCACAACCCGGGCTGGCGCAGCGGCATGGGCTCGTCACTCGCGGCCGGGCTGGCCATGGTGCCGGACGCCTGCGCGGCCGCCGTGGTCGCGCTCGTGGACCAGCCGCTGGTCGGGCCCGAGGCGGTGCGGCGCCTGATCGCCGCTCATGCCGCCGGCGCCGGCATCGCGGTGGCCGCCTACGACGGCGCGCCGCGCAATCCGGTTCTGCTCGCCCGCGAGCACTGGCCCGGCGTCATCGAGATGGCCGTCGGCGACGCCGGGGCGCGGCCGTACCTGCGGGCCCACCCCGACCTGGTCACGCTGGTGGAGTGCGGCGACACCGGCCGGCCGGACGACATGGATACCCCGTCCGACCTGGACCGGCTGGCCGGGCTGGTACAGCCGCGCGTGAACCCGGCATCTCCCGGGGGGGTCTGGGGGGGTCGTCCCCCCCGAGGGCAACACCGCCGGGGGGATCAGGACTGACGGACGCACAGCCCCCACTCGTGGGTGATGCTGTCGCCCGGCAGCAGCACCAGCAGGTCGGTTCCGGTGACGAACGCGTTCGGGGGGCAGGTCATCGGCTCCACAGCCATGGCCCGCCTGCGGTGGGCCGGGTCCAGTCCGTCGCCGGTGAAGACCTGCAGCCACCGGTAGCCCTGCCCGGCCCACAGCGACACCCGCGTGCCCGCGCTCGCGAGCTCGACCCAGGCGCGGCCGTCCTGGCCGGTGGTCAGGTCGGTGAACGCATGGTCGAGCTTGGTGTCGCCTACCCGCCGGAGCTTGCGGAAGTCGTACTTGGTGCCCGCGACGTCCTGCGGCTCGCCCTGCGGGATGCCGCGGCGGTCGGCCTGCAGCCAGCGGCCGGCGGGCAACTGGAGTTCGCACTCGTCGATCACGGGCAGGCCCGCGGTCAGGTAGGGGTGCGAGCCGGTGCCGTAAGGGGCGGGGTGGCCGCCCACGTTGCTCGCGGTCACGCTGACGTGAAGCCCGTCGGCGGCGGTGAGCCGGTACTCGGCGCTTAGCTCCAGGCAGAACGGGTAGCCGGGACGGCCGTACAGCATGTGCGTCAGCCGCACCGCGTCGGCCGCATGCTCCGCTTCGGTCCAGCCCGCCCACCGGGTCAGGCCGTGAATGGCGTTGCCGTTCGCGGGCTCGCTCAGATCGAGTTGGTAAGTGGCGTCACCGACGGTGTACCGGCCGCCGTCGACGCGGTTCGGCCAGGGGGCGAGCAACTGGCCCGCGGCGCCGGGCGGCAGCTCATCGGGACCATATTCGACGATCACAGGCCGATCACGATGCTGCAATTCGCGTAGGCCCGCGCCGAGTTCGGTGATGGTTGCGGAGTAGTCACCCGCGGATATACGGAACTGGGTTCCGGTGAGCGGGATCGAGGTCAGCTTGGTCATGCGGACCATCTTGCTTTCTTGGCCTGAGGGCCGAAGCGGGACCCCGGTTATTTAACGCCGGCGGGGCTGCTTGGGGAGCGGGGGACCTTCAGCCCCGCCGACAATTGCACCATAGCGGGACTGGTGGCTTATGCGGGCGAACTTCGCCAACACGACAGGTAGTTCTGAGGTTCGTGTCACGCGCGGCCGGTCGGCCCGGCGGGTACCCGGGAACAGCGCGGCGGGCGTGGCCTCGGGCCTAGCCCCGCGGCACCAAGCGGCCGGTCCGGACCGCCTCGGCCGCCAGGACGCCGAACAGGTAGAAATAGGCCGACTCTTCGTCGTCGAAAATGCGCACCTCATGGCGGGCGCCGCCGGCGGCGTTGAAGACCTCGAACCCATCCGGCGTCTGGATCAGGCACATCGCGCCGTCGACCTCCTGGCCCACCGCATACGCGGACGGCGGTATGGCCGCGAGGCTGGCCAGTTCCGAGAAGATGCGCTGCGTCGCGAGCTTCCTTAGCTCGGACCGCTGCCGGCGGGAGAGCTTCGGCTCAAGCGTCGGCGCGGGCGCCGGAGCGGCCTGCGACGGCGCCTCGCGTGGCGCGTGCGGGACGACGCGGATCGACGCGGCCGCCGACGCCGCGCGCCGGGCCGCCGCCTCCAGCGGCAGTTGGGGCTCGCTCGTCGGCGGGATCACGGCGAGGTCGGATTCGGCGTCGTCGGCGTAACCGGGTCCGGCGGGCTGGGGCCCGGTGTCGTACAGGCCGGCGCCATGCGAGCCGCTGTCTTGCGGGCCACGGTCATGCGAGCCGCTGTCCTGCGGGCCGCGGTCATACGAGCCGCTGTCCTGCGGGCCGCGAGCATATGGGCCGGCCGCGTACGCCCCGGCCGCGTGCGGGCCGGTCAGGCCGACCGCCGGCTGCGGACCCGTCAGTTCGACCGCCGGCTGCGCGCCAGTCGTGCTGACCGCGGCGTGCGGGCCGGTGAGGTTTACCGCCGCGTGCGGGCCGGTCAGGTCCGGTGCGGCGGGCGGGCCGGTCAGGCTGGCCGCGTCCGCGTCCGCGAGCGGCGCGGCCGGAACCGACGCGCTGTCGGCACCGGCGGCCCGATGGTGCGGATAGTCCACGCGTTCCTCGACGATGTCGAGGACCTCGTCGCGCGGGGTGATCAGCTCGAATACCCCGCGGTCGACCTGCCAGTAGCCGAGTTTCTCCGCCTGGTGGGCGTCGTGGCCCAGGTAGGCGATGTGCAGCCGGTCACCCAGGTCGTCGAGCACGATGCAGGGGTCGCCCCGGAACCGGCCCATCGGCCGCGACTCCCACAGCGCCTGCACGTCCCGCAGGCGCAGTTGCTTGCGCCAGTGACCGGTGGCGGGCTCGAAACCGAGTTCCTCCGGCGGCGGGCACGCGGCGAACAGCACGACGTCGTCTTCGGTCGGGCCGATGCCCGCCTCGTAGGGCACACCGCCGTAGGTGGCCATCAGCCGGTAGCGCATGCTCAGACCGTCCCCACTGGACGCAGCCACACCTGCCCGTCGAACCGGGCGATGAAATCGGACCGGCCCTGAGCGATCCGGTAGATCTCGGCCCCCACCGGGACCGGGACCGGATCGAGGTAGAACTCGGCGATCACGTGGCTTCGGGACGAACTGTAGCCGGTTCCGGTGAACGGCGGCTTGCCCGACCAGTCACCGCCCCGCTCGGCGGAGTAGGGCACCCGGTAGGACTCCGTCCCCACCGCACTCCAGCGCAAGACGTACACCTCCGCGACGTCCGGGGCGAAGTCCGAGCCGTCATACCCCAGGTCCAGCGCCTCGTAAAGCTCCGCCGGGTCGGCAAAGGAGCTGTCCTGCACCCGGTAGACGAAGCCGGCGATAACCGCTCGGCGACCCGTCAGGTACGGCTCGACAAGCCGTGGCGGAATCGCCTTCTGCATGAGCGTCCCCGCCGTTATGGCTAGGGACGCCTGGTCAGCCTGCTGCACTCGTTCCCTCTGTGGTTCGGACGTTGATGCAGTTCCCTGAGAGTCTCACATTGCGAAATGCGTCCTCAACTGCTTCCGCTGACCCGTTGGTCCCCTCGGCCAAGGCTACCCGCGCCACCTCCGGGCCGAGGCCGGCCGTCCCTCATCTAAAGTTGCCCGGTGTCCTTGCTCAGCGGCGGCGAGTCGCCGTTCCGTGACGACGTCGGCTCGGCCGATGCGCAGGTGGCCGCGACCCTGGCGGCGTTCGCCGCGGCCCGTGGCAGCGAGCACGCGGCGCTCACGGCGCTGGCCTCGTCCCGGCTGCTGGTGCCGAT
This sequence comes from Streptosporangiaceae bacterium, assembly GCA_036267555.1. GTDB lineage: Bacteria > Actinomycetota > Actinomycetes > Streptosporangiales > Streptosporangiaceae > JASHPR01. The sequence goes on from DATAVV010000442.1 coordinate 4,281, forward strand.
CGTGGCCACCGAGCCGGACGGCGCCGCGGAGAGCGAGGCGGGCGGTGCCGAGATGTCGCTGCCCACGCTGATCGGTCACGACGGCCGGGCCGCCATTCCCGCGTTCACCAGCCTGGAGGCCATGGCGCGGTGGCGCCCGGCGGCCCGGCCCGTGCCCGCGCAGGCCAGCCAGGTGTGGCGGGCGGCCGCGGACGACACGTGCGCGGTCGTGGTGGACGTGGCCGGGCCGGTTCCGCTCGCCATCGACGGCGCGCGCCTGGCCGCGCTCGCCGAAGGCCGGCCGGTCCCGCGGCCGCACGAGGACCCGGATGTGCTGGCCGCCGCGGCCGCGGCCGCGGCCGGGCTGACCGCGATCACTGGCCTGAGCGCGGCCGAGGGCGGCGACTGCGACCTGCGCGTGGTGGTGACGCTGGCGGCGGGCTGCGACCCGGCGGCCGGCCACGATGCGCTCCAGCAATTGGGATCACGGCTGATGGCCCACCTCGGCGGTCGACTGCGCCGCGGCATCGCGATCGCCCTCACCCCCGCGCCCAACCCGCCCGCCGGTCACCGGAGCGGCTGACCGTCCCGCCAACCCGCCCGCCGGTCACCGGGGGGCGGGCGACCGCCCCGCCCGCTCCGTCCCCAACCTGCCCGCCGGTCACCGGGGTGGGCGACCCATGGCAGGATCGGCAGCATGCTGCACTGGCTGACCGCTGGGGAGTCCCACGGTCGCGCGCTCGTCGCGATCTGCGAGGGAATGCCCGCCGGCGTCGAGGTCACGACCGCGGACATCGCGGCCGCGCTGACCCGCAGGCGCGCGGGCTACGGCCGCGGCGCGCGGATGAAGTTCGAGCAGGACGAGGCCGAGATCACCTCGGGCGTACGGCACGGCCTGACGCTCGGCGGCCCGGTCGCGATCCGGATCGGCAACACCGAGTGGCCCAAGTGGGAAACCGTGATGTCGCCCGACCCCGTGCCCGCCACCGACGTGGCCGACCAGGCTAGGAACGCCCCGCTGACCAGGCCCCGCCCCGGCCACGCCGACCTGTCCGGCATGCAGAAGTACGGCTACGACGACGCCCGGCCGGTGCTGGAGCGGGCCAGCGCCCGGGAGACGGCGGCCCGGGTGGCCCTGGGCGAGGTGGCCCGGCGCTACCTGCGGCAGGCGTACGGCGTCGAGATCGTGAGCCACGTGGTGTCGATCGGCCCGGTGTCGGTGCCCGACGGGGTCCTGCCCGGCCCCGGTGAGGCGGCCCGCGTGGACGAGGACCCGGTGCGCTGCGCGGACCAGGACGCGAGCGCGGCCATGCGCGAGGAGATCGACCGGGCCCGCAAGGACGGCGACACCCTCGGCGGCGTGATCGAGGTCGCGGTCTACGGCATGCCGCCGGGCGTGGGCAGCCACGTGCACTGGGACCGGCGCCTCGACGGGCGGCTGGCCGGCGCGATGATGAGCATCCACGCGATCAAGGGCGTCGAGATCGGCGACGGCTTCACCACCGCGCGGCGCCGCGGCTCCGCGGCCCACGACGAGATCGAGCCCGCCGGGCGCGGCGTCCGCCGCCGGACCAACCGCGCCGGGGGGATCGAGGGCGGGATGAGCACCGGCGAGGTGATCAGGGTGCGGGCCGCGATGAAGCCGATCTCCACGGTGCCCCGGGCCCTGGACACCGTGGACATGCGTTCGGGCGAGCCCGCGAAGGCCATCAACCAGCGCAGCGACGTCACCGCCGTGCCGGCGGCCGGGGTGGTGGGCGAGGCGATGGCCGCCCTGGTCCTCGCGGATGCGGCCATGGAGAAGTTCGGTGGCGACTCGGTGGCCGAGGCCGGCCGCAACCTGCGCGGCTACCTGGAAGCGCTGCCGATCACCTGAGCCTCCCGCCTGGGTAGGCTTCGGTGCTGAGTCGTTAACCATCCGTAGCGGAGTGAGTAACCATCCACCCATGACATTTGCGCCGCAGCCCCTGGCCACCGGGCCAGCGGTCATCCTCATCGGCCCGCCCGGGTCCGGCAAGTCGACGGTCGGGCCACTGCTGGCCGAGTTGCTGGACGTGAGCTTCGCCGACACCGACGACCTGGTCGCGCAGGCCGCGGGCAAGCCGGTGAGCGACATCTTCATCGACGACGGCGACGCCGCGTTCCGCGACCTCGAGCGCTCAGCCGTGGCCGCGGCCATCGCGGACCACAGCGGGGTGCTCGCCCTGGGCGGCGGCGCGGTCCACTGGGACGGACTGCGGTCGCTGCTGGCCGGCCAGCGGGTGGTGTACCTGGAGACCGGCTTCCCGGCCGTGGTGCGCCGCTCCGGCCTGGACGGGCCCCGGCCGCCGATGCCGGGTAACCCGCGCGGGCGGCTGCTCCAGCTTCTGGAGGAGCGGCGCCCGCTGTACCGGGAACTGGCCTGGCTGACCGTGAACACCGACGACGCCGAGCCGCGCGAGATCGCCGGCCAGATCGCTGTGCTAGCCCGGGGGGGCGCCCCCCCGGGGGGGACGGAGAGCCCGTGAGCGTCACCCGGATCCCGGTCGGCGGCGCGGCCCCCTACGACGTGGTCGTGGGCACCGGGGTGCTCGGCGAGTTGCCCGCGCTGGTCGGCGGGTCGGCCCGGACCGTGGTGGTGATCCACCCGGCCGGGCTGGCGCGGATCGCCAAGCCCGCGTGTGAGGTGCTCGAGGCGGCGGGCTACTTGGTGCACGCCGAGGAGGTGCCCGCGGGGGAAGCGGCCAAGGACATCACCGTGGCCGCGGGGCTGTGGTCGCGGCTGGCCGCGCACCGGGTCACCCGCGGCGACGTCATCGTCGGCCTGGGCGGCGGCGCCACCACCGACCTGGCCGGCTTCGTGGCGGCCACCTGGCTGCGCGGGGTGCGCGTGGTCCTGCTGCCCACCACCCTGCTCGCGGTGGTGGACGCCGCGGTCGGCGGGAAGACCGCCGTCAACATTCCCGAGGGCAAGAACCTCGTCGGCGCCTTCTACCCGCCCGCCGGGGTGCTCGCCGACCTGGCCGTGCTCGGCTCCGTCCCGCGCGCGGAGTACGTGAGCGGGATGGCCGAGGTGATCAAGACCGGGTTCATCGCGGATCCGGTGATCCTGGACCTGGTCGAGGCCGACCCGCAGGACGCCACGCGGCCGGACGGGCGCCACGCCCGCGAGCTGATCGAGCGCACGGTCGCGGTCAAGGCCGAGGTGGTCTCGGCCGACCTGCGCGAGAGCGGCCGCCGCGAGATCCTCAACTACGGCCACACGCTCGGTCACGCGATCGAGCGGGTCGAGGGATACCAGATCCGGCACGGCGAGGCGGTCGCGGTCGGCATGATGTACGCCGCCGAGGTCAGCCGGCTGGCGGGCCGTCTGGCGGCCGAGGCCGTCGGGCGCCACCGCGCGGTTCTTTCCGGCGTGGGCCTGCCCGTGACCTGCCGGTCGCGGCCGTGGCCCGCGCTGCGGGAGGCGATGGCGGTCGACAAGAAGGCGCGCGGCGCGCGGCTGCGCCTGATCATTCTCGAGCAGGCGGGCCGGCCGGTTCCGCTGGAGGACCCGCCCGAGGACCTGCTCGCGCAGGCATATGCGGAGGTGGCGGCGCGATGACGATCGTCCTGGTGCTCAACGGCCCCAACCTGGGCCGCCTCGGCTCCCGCGAGCCGGAAATCTACGGCACGGCGACGTCCGAAGACCTGGCGCAGGCCTGCCGGGTCACGGGGGAGGCGCTCGGGCTGACGGTCGACTTCCGCCAGACCGACGACGAGCGCGAGCTGATCAGCTGGGTGCACGAGGCGATCGACGCCAAGAGCCCCCTGGTCCTCAACGCGGGCGCGTTCACGCACTACTCCTACGCGCTGCACGACGCGCTCGCGATGCGGACCGCGCCGCTGATCGAGGTGCACATGTCCAACCCCGCGGCGCGCGAGTCGTTCCGGCACCTGTCGGTGGTGGCAGACGTCGCGGACGGGAGCATCGCGGGCTTCGGCGTCATGTCCTACCAGCTTGCGCTGCGCGCCATCGCCGGCCTGACGACCGGGGGCCCGGCCGCGTGATCGTCCTCGTCGGCTTCATGGGCGCGGGCAAGACGACCGTGGGGCACCTGCTCGCCGAGCGGCTGGGCCTGCCGTTCGTGGACAGCGACCTGGTCATCGAGAGCCGCACCGGCCGCAGCGTCCGGGAGATCTTCGCCGCGGACGGCGAGCCCGCGTTCCGCGCGCTGGAACACCAGATCATCGCCGAGCTGCTGCGCGGTCCTGACGCGGTGCTCGCCTTCGGCGGCGGCGGCGTCGAGCACCCGGACACCCAGGACTGCCTGCGCGGCAGCCAGGTGATCTACCTGCGGGTGGGCTACGACGAGGCGATGCTGCGGGTTTCCCACGACGAGTACCGGCCGCTGCTGCGCGCGCCGAACCTGCAGGCCATCTTCGAGCGGCGGCTGTCGGTCTACGAGAACGTCGCCACGCACGTCGTCCCCACCGACGGGCGGCGGCCCGAGGCCATCTGCCTGGACATCATCGAGCGGCTGGTCCAGGTGCCCTCCGCCCCGGCCGGGACGACCTCGGTCCTGGTGTCCTGCATGGGCGGCACCTACAACGTGCACGTGGGCGCGGGCCTGCTGGCCGACCTCGACCGCCTGCTGCCGCCGCTGCCGCACGCCAGGACGGCCGTGCTGCTCGCCGCGGCCCCGGACCGCCCCGCCGTCACGGTGGCGCAGGCCGCGCTGCGGCGCCGGGGTCTTGACGTCCGGCCGATCGAGGTGCCGGACCGCCAGCAGGCCAAGGACCTGGGCACGATCGCGCAGGTGGCCGGGGCCCTCGCCGACCTGGCGATCCACAAGGACGACCTCATCGTGGGCATCGGCGGCGAGGTCGTCGGGGACATCGCTGGCTTCCTGGCCAGCACCTACAACCGCGGCATGCCGCTGGTCCTGCTGCCGACCACGCTCGCCGCCCAGGCCGACGCGGCGGTCGGCGGGAAGGCGTCGCTGAACCTGCCCCAGGGCCGGAACCTGCTCGGCACCGTGCACCAGCCGGT
>DATAVV010000443.1:0-44821 GCA_036267555.1 Streptosporangiaceae bacterium
GAGGTCTTCTACAACCGCCAGCGACTGCACTCAACCCTCGGCTACCGCACCCCAGCCGAAGCCCTCACAGAATTCCAGGCCGCAGCAACCGCTGCATGACCAGCAACCCGAGGAACTGTCCAAGATCCTTGACACAGCTCATCAGGGTCCTGCAGCCCATCCTGGCCCTGACCACCGCCATCTGGCACAACGACCACACCGCCCAGCCCGTCAAACGCTCACTGACCGCCTATGACCACTCTGCGCCACGATGCGCTTTGTCATATTCCCGGTTTAGCCTCAGAGGAACTTGGAGGGAGGTTTCTGGGTCTGATGGCTTACCTGGAGCCGAAAGGTGAAGGGGACAATAGCATGCCAGGAAAGCAGCGGCTGTGTTCAGGCATATGAAACGGGGCGCTGCGGGACCCGCGCAATATGGCTAAAGCTGGATTGCCTGAACCCTAATCTCCAGCTGGCTCAAGTAGCGATCCCGCCGGAAAGATGCCTGGAACCGGTGCCACGTCCTGTATCGGCATTCAGTGGTGGCCGGTGCAACCTCTGGGATGCGGAGCGATGCCTAGTGAGGGTATTTAAGGAGATGAGTGGGGAGCCTAAGTTGCGCTGTTACGTATGACAGAGACGAACGTGGGATCGCCTAAGGGGCGCGAGCCCTATGGTGACACAGGCCCCGTAGTAGTCGTGCGAGTCACGCCGCACCAAGGCGGGCGGGAAAGCCGTCCACAGGGCGAAGGGGGCCAGGTGACTGGACAGTCAGACCCCGGGAGGTATGCGTAATGCAGAACGCCGAAACGGTGCTGGAGGTCCTGCGTGAGCGCGGCAGGCGTGGCCTGCCGTGTGATGAGCTATATCGGCAATTGTTCAACCCCGGGCTGTATCTGCTGGCCTACGGGCGTGTCTACGCCAACCACGGCGCGATGACGCCCGGGGCCGACGGGGAAACCGCCGATGGCAGGGCACTGGCCAAGATCGGGCGTATCACCGATGCGCTGCGCCACGAGCGCTACCGGTTCCAGCCGGTCAAACGGATATACATTCCGAAGAAAAGCGGGAAGAAAAGACCGCTCGGCCTGCCATCATGGTCGGACAAGATCGTCGGTGAAGTAGTCCGTCTCCTGCTGGAGTCGTATTATGAGCCAGTCTTCTCTGACCTGTCACACGGTTTCCGTCCCCGCCGCGGCTGCCACACCGCCCTGCGCAAAGCGGCGGACCAATGGACGGGGACAACCTGGTTCATCGAGGGAGACATATCCGACTGCTTCGGGTCTTTGGACCATGAGGTCCTTCTCTCGGCGCTGGCGGAAAACATCCGCGATAATAGGTTCCTCAGGCTGATCAAACAGATGCTGCAAGCCGGATACCTGGAAGACTGGGCATGGAACGCGACGCTAAGCGGTGTCCCGCAAGGCGGCATTGTTTCACCCGTCCTATCCAATATTTACCTGGACCGGCTGGACAAATCTGCCGAGAAAGTTCTGATACCGGAATACACCCGAGGGAAAGGCCGGGCACCCAGCCCGGCCTACGTGAGGATCATCACCGCGATCAAGCGCGCGCGCAAACACGGCGATCGTGCCGCGGTGCGCCAGCTGCGGGCGCGGCGGCGCGGCCAGCCCAGCGGGGACCCCCGCGATCCCGGCTTCCGGCGGCTGCATTATGTCCGCTACGCAGATGATCATCTTCTCGGGTTCACCGGGCCCAAGGCCGAAGCCGAGCAGATCAAGACCCGCCTGGCCCAGTTCCTGCGCGAGGACCTCAAGCTGGAACTGAACCAGGGCAAGACCCTGATCACGCACGCCAGAACCGGCGCGGCGTCCTTCCTCGGCTACGAGATCACCGTCCAGCACAGCCTGGACCGCCCCACGGTCAACGGAGTGATCCGGCTGCGCGTCCCCAAGACGGCGATCAAGGCCAAATGCGCCCCCTACCTCAAGCACGGCCAACCCGTGCACCGCCCCGAGCTGATGAACAGTGACGACCACATGATCATCGCCACCTACGGGGCCGAGTACCGGGGCATCGTCCAGTACTACCTGCTCGCCAGCGATGTCTGGAGGCTGAACCGGCTGAGATGGGCCGCCGAGACCTCCATGCTCAAAACGCTGGCCGCCAAGCACGGCTCGACCGTCACGAAAATGGCCCGCAAGTACAAGACCAGGACCGTGACGCCACACGGGCTGCGCACCTGCTTTGAGGCCAGCGTGGAACGGGCAGGCAGGAAACCACTGGCCGCCAGGTTCGGTGGCATCCCGCTGAAACGGCAGAGAAAAGCGGTCCTCACCGACCGCCAGCAGGTTGCCCACCTCATCGTAGGTATACCGCTCGGTGTAGCGGGCCATCGCGGTTCCGTCGCCGGGCTGTGGCAAGCCAGTGCGTGGCGCGTCGGTGGCGCCAGGCGGCACGGGATGACTGCCGCCTTGGCCGAGGTGCTCCCGGCCAGTCGCCTTGATCAGCCGGTAGAGAGCGTCGTAGACGTAGCGGGCGGCGGGGCTCACCACCTGGTTGCGGAAGAACGTGTCCTGCTGTGCGCGGTCGCTGATTTGCGTGGGGTTGCCGACGGCCTCGTAGCCATATGTCAGGTCCTGCAGTCGTCGTGCGCCGCGCCGCGTGACCAGCCTCGTCAGGCGGAACGTCAGCGGGTCATAGGAGTAGGCCGTTGAGGTTCCGTTGCCGTAGCGGATCAGGGTGCGCTGGCCCCGGGCGTTGTACTCGATGCGCCCAGCGAACGTGGCTGTCTCGGCGGACCCGCGTAGGCGGCCGTCGAGGCCCCCGAGCAGGCTCGCCGGGTCATAGGAGGGAACAAGCACACTGTCGTCCGGCGTGGTCATGCTGACTGGACGGTTGAGCGCGTCGTAATCTGTGGCCGAGGCGTATTCGCGGGACTCTAGCGGCACGTCCGTCGACCAGTCGAGGGCGATGCCCGTATACGGCACGGCGAGCTGGTGGGCCGAGGCACGTAGGTTCCCCTTGAAGTCATAGGCCGAGCTGACTGTGATACCTGCCCCGTCGGCCAGCCGGGCCACGTGGGTACGCAGGTTCCGTGCTTCCGGGTCGGGAACGGACTCGCCGTACTCGGTGCGCGTCGCCAGGGCGGTGCCGTCGATCTCCGGACCCGCCACGTAGCTCCGCGTCGGTCGGCGCAGAGCGTCGTACTCGGTCCGCAGCACGAATCCTCGCGAGTTCCGGCTGTAGACCGGCTTGCCCAGTACGTCGGGCAGGGACTGGCCGCCGCCGGTATCCATGCCTGCCCAGGCGAGCTGTCCGCCGAGCATCGCGAAGTCATAGCGCATGACCGCGCGACCGAGCGCATCGCGGACCTCGTGCTCGTTGCCCTGTATATCCAGCAAGCTGTGGGTCTGGCAGTACTGCTCCACCAGGCCAGCCCCGCTAGGGGCGGGAACCCGGTTGTGCTCGACGGCCAGGAACGTCCGCCCGAGCGAATCGAGCCAGGTCCGCGTCGGGGTACCTGCCGCGTGAAGAGCGGTCTGCTCCGCAGCCCGCTGCGCGGCGCGCCCGAGTTCACCATCGATGCGGCGGGCATACCAGGTCGCCCAGCCACCCGGCGCGGCGCTCAGCGCGGCTAGGTAGCGTCCGGCGTAGCCAGCCACGTCCGGATCGGAGCGGGGGTCAAGCAGGACCGTGTCGGCGGCATCCCAGACGTCCTGATGCCAGGGGTCGAAGGTGGTCTTGGCGTACGTGCTGTCGGGACTAAGCGTGGCCACGACCCGCCCGGCCGGGTCGTAGAAGAGCACCGCGCTCACGCCGACCGCGCGTGCGAACTCGAACTCGGGCGTCGCGGTGAAGAACGGCTCGTACCGCCGGACCGGCTTGCCCTTGTTGTTGAACACCGTCCAGCTGCTGCCGATCCACCGGTGCTCGATGTCCGGTCCGTCGTCAACGACCGGCCCGGACGCGGCCTGGCCCTTCCGCTGAACCTCCCGGCCGAAGCCGTCGCAGTAGCTGAACCGCCGCTGGATCTTCGTCTCCTGGCCCGGCGCTAGGTCGCTGACGTGGGTCTCGCGGGCGAGCACCGCGGTGCCCGCTGGCTGCGTGCCCCCGCTGCGCCGGTAGGCGTCCAGGTCATACAGCAGCCGGGTGGTGGCCTGGCCGAGCCGTGTGTGCCCGTACGTGAACGGGCCGGCGAAGTATGCGTCAACCGCCGCCGAGGGCGGATCCGGATCGAAGCCGTCCAGGGTGTCACCGAGTGGCTCCTCCGGCTTGCCCATCACGGCCGTGCCAGCCACCCGGCCGAGCAGGTCGAACGCCACCGCCGATCGGTTCCTGTTCGGGTCGCTGACCAGGCGCGGCGCGAGCACCCGGTAGTCATTGCCGTCGATCGTGATCTCGTCGGCCGGGTTGCGCTCGCCCGCCGTGAGGAGGTTGCCGAGAGGGTCGCGCGTCTGCCGTACCAGCAGGTCGTACCGGTCGTAGTCCACGCTGGTGACGTTGCTGAACGGGTCGGCGTACCGGCGCGGCAGGAAGAAGTGGTGCCGCGCGTAGTCTAGCTCGGCAGCCGGTCCGTCCTCCGCGTCAGGGGAGTAGAACACCTGCCCGGACGGCAGCCACCAGCCCGTGCCGTCGTGCAGGTAACCGGCCGCCGCCAGCATCGCCTCATCGACCGCGCCGCCGTATAGGTCAGCTAGCAGGCTGTCAGTGAAGGCCTGCCGGTAGCTGCGGTACGGCAGAGCGAGCGGCTCAAGCACCCCGGGCGGCAACGGACCGGACAGGTCGTCACGCTGGTATCCCACAGACGTGTGACAGGTCAGCCGCCGCCCCGGCCCGCACAGTGCTGCTGGATCTGTATCCCAGTCCTGGAATGGCACCGCCACCGCGATCGCCGCTAGCCCCTCCCGCAGCTCGGCGAACCCGAACAGCCTCCCCGCCGGGTGCAGCCCGATCGCCTCGAACGTGCGGACCCTCGCGGGCAGCGGCGTCCGGTACGCGTCCGGCAGTTCGATGGCGTTGGTGTAGTCGCTATCGGTGTAGGCAAGCCGGAGCCGCGCCTGGGCCGCCTGGTCCTCCGGGGCGAGCGCCAGGTCGGGGTATCGCCGTCCGTAGCCCGCCGTCGCGGTGCGCAGCGGGTTCCCGTAGTCGTCGATCGCCAGCACCACGTCATGCGTGATCCGCGGATCGGCCCGCAGCTCACCGTCCGCCACGCTATACAAAGCGCGCTCGTAGTGCGCGGTGGTGCTCTCCCGGGCGTGCGCGAGCAGCACCGCGTGGTAGTTCACCGGCCCGTCCGCAACCGGCGTGAGCGCCGGCTGCAGCAGCTCGATTGTGTAGTTGTGCTCGGTCACCAGGTATGGCCGGGACGCGGCCTCGCTCCCATCGAGCGCGTACACCTCTTCCCGCAGCGGCATGCCCTTCAGCGCCCGGCACGCCTCCCTGGCCTCGGTCCGCGATAGCTGCCACGGCCAAGGCGGGCAACCGGTCAGCCGGAGCGTGGATGGCAGCCCAGTGTCGGGCAGATTCGGGTCGCCGCCGTCCGGCTGCCGCCAGTATTCGTGCGCGTAAATGCCTGCTGACCCAGTCCTCGTCGGGGAACACCCCGGTGTGCAACCAGGTCCGCGTCAGCACCGGCGGCAGGTCGGTCGCCGCATCCTGGTTAGCGAACTCGCCGGATGCAGCCTCAAGGACGGCCAGTTCTTCGGTGTCCCGCAGGGAGAGCGGTCGAACCATCCGGGATGGATGACCATGGCGTGCCGGGAGTCCGAGCCCGGCGCGGCCAGGTACACGTGATGGCAGCCGCGGACGGTGGGATCGAGGGGATGAACGGAAAGGTCCGCCTGGTTGACCGCGTCCATGATCGCCAGGCGCGCGCTGGTCGGCCCGCCACCGCGGGCGGAAGCGGTTGTCTTCGGCTGGGCCCCCGACCGGGACGATCCGTAGCTTCCGAGCCTGGACTCCCGCGAACCGATACACGAGAGCCCTGGCCGCCGTGTTCGCTTCCGCACAACCACACGCGGCGTGAGAACGCAGGGTGAGCCCACCTGTTTGGTCGTATTTGACTTGTCATCTTTGATCGATAGGCAACATTTTTTGTACCATTTAGCTCAAGATGTGTTGTGATTGTCACGGATCACGTGCTATAAACACGCCAGGGAGGGCGACTGCCAGGGACGTCTACCAAGGGAGATTCGCGCGATGAAGATTCGAATCCTCGGGGCCGGGGTGGCGTCCGCCACGCTTGCCCTCGCTCTCGCGCTGGCCGGCTGCTCCTCCTCCGGCGGGGGAGGAGGAGGAAGCGCGGCGAGCGGCTCGATCAAGGGACAGGCGATCACCTACTGGGCGACGAACCAGGCCGCGAGCGTGTCCGCCGACCAGAAGATCCTCATGCCCGAGATCAAGAAGTTCGAGCAGCAGACCGGCGTGACGGTCAGCCTCCAGGTCGTCCCCTGGGCCAACATCACTCCCAACACCCTGTCCGCGGCGGTCAGCGGCAAGGGTCCGGACGTGGTCAACATCGGCAACACCAACGCGACCACCTTCCAGGCCACCGGCGGCTTCTACCCGTTCGACGGCGCGGCGCTGAAGCAGGTCGGCGGCACGTCGAAGTTCGTCACGTCGGCGTTCGCGACCGCCGGGGCGGCGGGCAAGACGCCGACCTCGCTCCCGCTCTACGGCCAGGTGTACGGGCTGTTCTACAACAAGAAGCTGTTCGCCGCCGCGCACCTGACGCCGCCCGCGACGTGGGAGGACCTGGTCGCCGACGCCAAGCAGCTGACCGTCCCGGGCAAGAACCAGTGGGGCCTGGTCATCCCGGCCGGCACGGTCAACGTGAGCATGCACCTCGCCTTCATCACCACCTCGCAGAACGGCGGCTCGCCCTTCACCGGCAGCGGGGCGCCCGACTTCACCTCGGCCGCCATGGTCAACGGCGTCACCCGTTACATCGACCTGATGAGCAAGGACCACGTGGTCAACACCAGTGACGTTCAGGACACCGACGGCACCCAGGCGCTGGCCAAGTTCGCCAAGGGCAACATCGGCATGTACTTCGGCCAGACCGGTGCCACCACCGGGCTGGCCCAGGACGGGATGACCAGCAGCCAGTTCGGGGTGGTGCCGATCCCGCCGCCCGCGGGCGGGACCGGCGTCGACAGCTTCGTCGCGGGGACGAACATCTCGATCTTCAAGTCGAGCCAGCACCTCGCGGCCGACCTGGCCTTCGTCAAGTTCATGACCAGCGCGGCCGAGCAGGAGATCCTCAACAAGGCCTACGGGACGCTGCCCGTGGTCAAGGGCGTGCAGGCGGCGGCCTACGCGAACAACTCGGAACAGCTGAAGACCTGGACCGAGATCCTGGCCGACCACGCCACGCCGCTGCCGCTGGTCTCGACCGTGGAGGCGTTCCAGACCAACGTCGGCGGGGCCGTGGTCGCCCTGTTCGCCAAGGCCGCCACCGGCGGCAGCGTGACGGCCGCCGAGGTCAAGTCGGCGCTGTCCACCGCGCAGAAGAAGATGGCGAGCTGACCCGGATAACTCGATGACCCTCAGCCGCGCCAAGCGCACCCGCGAAGACAAAGTCCGCCCGGCGGCCGCGACGGTGACCCCGCCGCGCCGTCGGCGGCGGCCCGTCCGGCCTCGCCTGACCCCGTACCTGCTCGTCCTCCCGGCCGTCGTGTTCGAGCTGCTCGTGCACGTGATCCCGATGGCGGCCGGCATCTGGATGAGCTTCGTCAAGCTCACCGAGTTCTTCGTCACCGACTGGCTCGCGGCGCCGTTCGCCGGACTGCACAACTACAGCGTCGCGCTGGACTTCCACGGGCCGCTGGCCAGCGAGTACCTCACCTCGTTCGGTTACACCCTGGCGTTCACGGTGCTGGTGGTGGGCCTGTCGTTCGGCTTCGGCCTGCTGGTGGCGCTGGTGCTGCAGCGCGGCTTCCGCGGCCGCGGCACGCTTCGGACGCTGTTCCTCGTCCCCTACGCGCTGCCCGCCTACGTCAGCATCATCACCTGGAAGTTCATCTTCCAGCGGGACAACGGCCTGTTCAACCAGGTGCTCAGCGACCTGCACCTGATCGGGTCACCCAGGCCGTTCTGGCTGCTCGGCGGGCACGCCTTCTTCGTCCTGGTGCTGGTCGCATTCTGGCAGCAGTGGCCGTTCGCGTTCCTGATGACGATGGCCGGCATGCAGTCCATCCCCGAGGACCTCTACCAGGCGGCCGCGATCGACGGCGCGGGCACCTGGCAGCAGGCCCGGCACGTCACGCTGGGGCTGCTCAAGCCGATCAACTCGGTGCTCGTGCTGCTGCTGTTCCTGTGGACCTTCCGCGAGTTCAACACCCCGTACGTGCTGTTCGGCGCGGCCCCGCCGGTCCCGGCCGACCTGCTCGTGGTGCACATCTACTCGACCTCGTTCGTGCAGCTGAACTTCGGCCTCGGGTCGGCCATGTCGGTCCTGCTGATGCTGTTCCTGATCCTGTGCGCGGCCCTCTGGGCCGGGTGGAACCGGAGGGTGAGCCGGGATGCGTGAGTCGCGCTCGTTCCGCGTCGTGCGGTGGGTCGTCCTGGTCCCGGCCGTGCTGTTCGTGCTCATCCCGCTGTACGTCATCGTCACCTCGGCGCTCAAGCCGCTGGGCGAGGTGCAGGGGGACTTCCAGTGGTGGCCGCGGCACCTGACGTTCGAGCCGTTCGTCCAGATGTGGTCGACCGTGCCGCTGGCCCGCTACCTGCTCAACAGCCTGATCGTGAGCAGCGCGGCGACCGTGTGCAGCGTGCTGCTGGCGATCTTCGCGGCGTACGCGGTGTCGCGCTACCGGTTCCGCGGCCGCGGCCTGTTCGCGGGCGTGGTGCTGTCCACCCAGATGTTCCCTGGCGTGCTGTTCCTGCTGCCGCTGTTCATCATCTTCGTCAACATCGACAAGGCCCTGGGAGTCTCGTTCCTCTACCAGACGCGCACCGGCCTGATCGTGACCTACCTGACCTTCACGCTGCCGTTCTCGGTCTGGATGCTGGCCAGCTACTTCGACGGCATCCCGCGCGACCTCGACGCCGCCGCCCGGGTCGACGGCACCAACGCGCTCGGCGCGCTGTTCCGGGTGATCGTCCCGGCCGCCCGGCCGGGCATCATCGCCGTCGCCGTATACGCCTTCATCAGCGCCTGGGGCGAGATCCTGTTCGCCTCGCAGATGACGAACAACGCCACCGAGACGCTCGCGGTCGGGCTGCAGAGCTACGCCACCCAGGCCAACGTGTACTGGAACCAGATCATGGCCGCCTCGCTGGTCGTGAGCATCCCCGTGGTGGCCGGGTTCCTGCTGCTCCAGCGCTACCTGGTGGCTGGCCTGACCTCAGGGGCGGTGAAGTGACGACGCCGGCCGTCCTGTGCGCCGGGGCGGCCACGCTGGACATCATCGCGGTCGTGGACCGGGTCCCGGGACCGGACGCGCGGGCGGTGAGCGCGCCGTTCACCCGGGCCGGCGGCGGGCCGGCCGCCACCGCGGCGGTGGCGCTGGCCCGGCTTGGCGTCCCGGCCGCCCTGTGCGGCACGGTCGGCGACGACCCGGCCGGCCAGCTGGTGCGGGACGGGCTGGCGGCCGAGGGCGTGGACACCACCTGGCTGCGGACCGACCCGGACGTCGCCACGGCCGAGAGCGTGGTGCTGGTACAGCGGGGCACGGCGGCCCGGACGATCGTCACCACCCCGTCGGCGCGGCCGGTCCTGCCCGATCCGCTGCCCGGCGCCGGGTGGATCCACGCCGACCAGGCCGGCTACCCCGCGGTCCGCGCCTGGCTCGACGCCGGCCGCCGGGGTCCGCGGCGCGGGCCGCGGGTCAGCATCGACGGCGGCAACCCGATCCCCGGCCTGCGTCTCGACGGCATCGCCCTCTACGTCCCCACCCTCGCGGTCCTGCGGCGGGAGTTCGCCGCGCCGAGCGTGGCGGGCAGTTTCGCCGCGGCCATGGCGGCGGGGGCGGCGCAGGCCGCGGCGACCGACGGGGCGGCCGGGAGCCTGATCAGCGCGGACGGCCGCCTGGTCCGGGTCCCGGCCCATCCGGTCCGGGCCACCTCGACCATCGGGGCCGGCGACGTGTTCCACGGCGCGCTCCTGGCCGGCCTGGTCCGCGGGCGCACGCTGCCCGGCGCCGCCCGGCTGGCCGCGGTCGTGGCCGCCCTGTCCTGCCGCGACCTCGACGGCCGCAGTGCCATCCCGGGCTGGGACGAGGCGCAGCGGGTCCTCGGCTCGCGGCGGTCCGGCGAGCCGGTTCATTGAGACACCCGAGAGAAATGGGAGGCACATGCCCGACGACCAGCCAGCCGTCGACGACACCACTGCGCTGCGGGCCGAGTCGGGAGGGTTCGCGATGCTCGCGCTCGACCAGCGCGAGTCGCTGCGCCGCATGATGCAGCCGGACGACGGCGCGGTCGCGGACAGCGCCCTGCGCCGGTTCAAGTCGGCGGCGATGCGCATCCTCTCGCCCTACGCCTCGGCCGTGCTGCTCGACCGCCTGTACGCCGTCGGGCACGAGCGCCCGGCCGAGCTGGCCGACGGCTGCGCGCTCATCCTGGCCGCCGACGTGCTCGACCAGCCGCCCGGCCTGGCGGTCGTCGCCACCTCGCTCGACCCGGTGGTCACGCCCGAGCTCATCGCGCAGGTGGGCGCGGCCGCGGTCAAGCTGCTGGTGGTGTGGCGCCCGGACGGCCGCGAACGCGAACGCGAGGCGCTGGTGCGCGAGTTCGCCGCGCTGGCCCGCGGCGCCGGGGTGCCGAGCCTGGTCGAAGGGATCGTCCGGCCGGCCGACGGGCAGCGCTGGGGCCCGGGCGAGCGACACCAGGCCATCGTCCGGGCCGCGGTGGAGCTGTCGTCCTACGGCGGCTCGATCTACAAGGCCGAAGTCCCCGGTTACCTGCCCGGTGACCTGTCCCGGGTGCGGGAGGAGTCGCACCGCCTGACCGAGAGCATCGGCATACCCTGGGTCCTGCTATCGAACGGTACCGCGCCGGAGGACTTCGCCGGGGCGGTGCGGCAGGCCTGTCTCGGCGGAGCCAGCGGGTTCCTGGCCGGCCGGGCGATCTGGGCGGACACTGTGAGCGAGCGGGATCTGGAGGCAGTGCTCGCCCGGCGCTCGGTCGAGCGGATCCGCCGGCTCGGCCGGCTCGTGGCCGAAACGGCCGGCTCGTAGCGTCGCGCCGACGGCGTGACCGAGGGTCGGCCAGCACACACCGAGAGGACGACATCGCGTTGAACGACGACGAGGGCTTCCGCTACACGACCGCCCCCGAGCGGCGCGAGCAGCTGGTGCAGTTCATCAACGAGCAGGGCTACTGCACGATCTCCGAGCTGTCGAAGACCTTCGCAGTGTCCGAGATGACCATCCGCCGTGACGTCATGCGCCTAGTCGAGCGCGACCGGGTGCGCAGCTTCCGCGGCGGCGTCGGCACGCTGTCCCGGCAGGATCTGCTGGGCAGCGACTACCGCAAGCGCGAGGTGGCGATGCTGGAGGCCAAGCGGGCCATCGCCGCCCGGGCCGTGGCCATGATCGAGGCCGACTCGGTGATCGCGCTCGACGCGGGCACCACCACCAGCCAGGTCGCGCTGCTGCTGCCCTATGACCGCAACCTGCGGGTCGTCACTCACTCCCTGCCGGTCGTCTCCGGCCTGGTCGGCAACGCCGGGGTCGAGGTGCTGTGCCTGGGCGGGACGCTGCATCCCGAGTCGCTGTCCTTCGACGGCCCCTCGACCCTCGCGACGATCTCGAACCTCCAGGTGCAGACGCTGTTCCTGGCCACCACGGGGATGAACCAGCGCGGCGCGTTCTGCGGCAACGGCTACGACGCGATCACCAAGCGGGCGCTGGTTGAGGTGGCCGAGCGGGTGGTGCTCATCGCCGACTCCTCCAAGTTCCAGAACCAGGCGATGGTCAAGGTCTGCGGCTGGGATGCCATCGACATCCTCATCGTCGACGACGCGATCACGGCCGAGCAGGTCGGCTGGCTCGAGCAGCACGATGTCGACGTGGTCCCGGTCGCCGCCGAGGTCCTGGACGACCCGGCCACGCTGGCGTCCGGCGCCGCGTCCTGACCGGCCGGCGGCTCGGCCGGCCGCCGCCTAGCCGTCCTGGGCGAAGACCGAGTCGAACGCGGCCTCCGGCGGGTCCCACAGCAGCGACCGCACGTGCGCCAGCGCGGCCGGCGCGCCGTGCAGGCGGCTCATGCCCGCGTCCTCCCACTCGATCGAGATCGGCCCGGTGTAGCCGATCTGGCGCAGGGCGCGGAACGCGTCCTCGAACGGGACGTCGCCGTGACCGGCGGAGACGAAGGTCCACCCCCGCTGCGGGCTGTCCCAGGCCAGGTGCGAGCCGAGCCGCCCGGCCCGCCCGTCCGGCCGCCGGACCCGGGTGTCCTTGCAGTCCACGTGGTAGATCCGGTCGGCGAAGTCGGTGATGAAGTTCACCGGGTCGATGTCCTGCCACATCATGTGGCTCGGATCCCAGTTCAGGCCGAACGCCGGCCGGTGACCGATCGCCGCCAGCGCGCGCCGCGCCGTGTAGTAGTCGTAGGCGATCTCGCTCGGGTGGACCTCGAGCGCGAACCTGACCCCCTCGGCGTCGAAGACGTCCATGATCGGGTTCCAGCGCCGGGCGAAGTCCTCGTACCCGTCGTCGATCACGGACTGGGGAACGGGCGGGTACATCGCCACGTAGCGCCAGATGGCCGAGCCGGTGAAGCCGGTCACCACGCTGGCGCCCATCCGCCGGGCCAGCACGGCCGTCTTCTTGACCTGGTCCGCGGCCCGGGCCCGGATCCCCTCGGGGTCGCCATCGCCCCAGGTGCGCGCCCCAGCGATGGACCGGTGGCGGAAGTCGAGCGGGTCGTCGCAGACCAGCTGGCCCTGCGCGTGGCAGGACAGCGCCCACACCCGCAGGCCGTGCCGCTCCAGGATCTCCTGCCGCTCCCGCAGGTAGGCCTCGTCCGCCAGGGCCCGGTCGACGTCGAGGTGCTGGCTCTTGCAGGCGATCTCGAGCCCGTCGAAGCCCCAGCCCGCCGCCAGCCGGGCCACCTCCTCCAGCGGGAGGTCCGCCCACTGGGCGGTGAACAGCGTCACCGGCGGGGTCATGACACGCTCACCGCGACCGGGGCGGCGTGCACGCGCGCGATCGCGTCGCCCAGCACCCGCGGCAGGTCGCCCTCGCCGATGGTGAACGAGGTCTCGTCGTCGATGACGAGCGGGGCGCCGAACACCACCACCCCCGCGCCCAGGCTGGGGCAGGCCACCGCCTGGTCGATGCTCAGCCCGCCCACGGCCTGCACCGCGACGGTGGTGGCGGCGACGATCGCGGGCAGCTCGGTCAGCGGTGACAGCCCGAGCCCGGGGTGCGTGCTGCGGTGGTCGTGCCCGATGTGGTGCAGGATCATCCCCACGCCGAGCCGCTCCAGCCGCCTCGCCTCGGCCACCCGGTCCGGCGCGCCGAGGTCGTCCCCCATCACCAGCAGGCCGTAGTCGGCGCCGGCGGCGCACACCCGCTGCACGGTGGCGTCGTGCGCCCGGCTCATCACCACCACCGCGTCCGCGCCCGCCTCGGCGTACAGGGCGGCCTCGCCGTACCCGCCGTCCATGATCTTCAGGTCCGCCACCAGCGGGATGTCCGGGTACTCACGCCGCAGCCGCCGCACCGCGTGCGCGCCCTCGGCCAGCGCCAGCGGCGTGCCGATCTCGAGCCAGTCCGCGCCCGCGCCGACCGCGATGGCGGCCATCCGCAGCGCGTCGTCCATGGTCTTCAGGTCGAGCGAGACCTGTACCAGGCCGTGACCGAGGCCGTCCCGGCGCAGCCCGCGGATGCGCCCGGTCACGCCGCCTCCTCCAGCGCCTTTACCCGGGCCGCGCGCGACCCGCCGAACCAGCGCTCGCGCGCGTCCCGCAGGAAGTCAGCCGAGGCCCTCATCTCATCGAACCCGTTCACCCCGTCCTCGATCGAGATCCACCCGTCGTACCCGGCCCCGGCCAGCAGCGTGAAGAGGCGCGGGTAGTCGTTGAGGCCGCGGCCGATCACGCCGTGCCGCAGCGCGGGCGAGTTGCCCAGGGCGCCGTCGGCCTGGCGCAGGTCGGCCAGCGTGGTCCCCGGCTCCAGGTACCGGTCCGAGGCCTGCATGGTCAGCACCCGGTCGATCACGGTCTCGAGGAAGCCGGCCGGGTCGGCGCCCGCGGTGATCGCGTTGGACGGATCGAACTGCACGCCGAAGTGCCGCCGGTCGCCGATCGCGTCCACGATCCGGCGGAAGACCGCGGGGCGCCGGGCGAACTCGGGGTAGCGCCAGCCGGTCGCCTTGTAGTGGTTCTCCATCGTCAGCACGATGCCGAGCTCGCGCGCCAGCGGCAGCAGGGCCGTGATGGCCGCGACCGCCCACTCGGCGCCCTGCTCCTCGCCCACCCCCGGATGGGCCTGGCCGCTCAGCACCCGGCAGGCCGCGCCCGGGCCGCCCAGCTCGGCCGTAATCCGCATGAAGCGGGCGTGCTGGTCGATCTCGGCCGCCCGCACACCCGGGTCGGGGTGCGTGAAGTCGGGGGAGGCGCACATCATCGGCAGCTCGAACCCGGCCGCGCGGGCAGCGTCGCCGATCCGCGCCACCTCGTCCGGCGTGTCGCCGGGGAAGAACCCGGTGTGCAGCTCGAGGCCGTCCACACCGAGCCCGCGGGCCTCCTCGATCCACGCCAGCACCGGCATGGTCCGGCGGACGACCAGCGCGTCCAGGTATCCCTTGGGGAAGGCCGCGATGCGCATAAGGCGATTCTAGCGAGGAAATGGTCGGAAAGTCACAAAGTTTGTCTAGAATCTAACTATCTGCCGCGGGCGGCTCCGGCCGGAAGGAGATCGATGAAGGCGCTGGTGAAATTCGCCTACCGGGACGGCGCGCTCGAGGTCAGGGAGCGGCCGGACCCGGTCCCGGGCGACGGGACGGTGCTGGTGCGGGTGCACAGCGTCGGCGTCTGCGGCTCCGACATCCACATGTGGCACGACGCCCAGAGCAAGAGCTCCCAGGGCGTGCTGCCGGTGACGCTGGGGCACGAGTCGGCCGGCGTGATCGCCGCGACCGGACCGGGCGTGGCGGGCTGGGCCGCGGGGGACCGGGTCGTGTGCGAGACGGCCGCGGCGGTCTGCGGCGTGTGCGCGCTGTGCCGAGCCGGGCGGTACAACCTGTGCCCGCGGCGGGAGGGCTACGGGCTCAAGCGCGACGGCGCGATGGCCGAGTACGTCCTGGCCGAGCCGCGCGTGCTGCACCGCATCCCGGACGGCGTCTCGTTCGCGGCGGCGGCGATGACCGAGCCCTACGCGGTGGCCTACAACGCGGTGATCGAGCGGGCCGGGGTCAAGCCGGGGAACCTGGTCGTGATCCAGGGTGCCGGCGCCATCGGGATCAACGCCCTCCAGGTGGCGACCGAGGCCGGCGCGGGCACCACCGTGGTGCTCGGCACCGCGATCGACCAGCGCCGCCTGGCGGTGGCGCGCGACCTCGGCGCGGACCACGCGGTCGACATCTCCCGCCAGGATGCCGCCCCGGTCGTGGCCGGGCTGCAGGACGGGCTCGGGGCCGACCTGGTGGTCGACGCCACCGGGGTGAGCGCGGCCCTGCGGCAGAGCATGGACCTGGTCCGGCCGGGCGGCGCGATCGCCAAGGTCGGCTGGGGCCCGCAGCCGCTCGGCTTCACCCTCGACCCGCTGGTGAAGAAGGCGGTCACGCTGTACGGCTGCTACTCCCACACCTGGGGCACCTGGGAGGCGGTGCTGCGGCTGTTCGCCCGCGGCCGGCTCCGCCCCGAGCGGATCATCGGCGGCGCCTACCCGATCGAGCAGTGGCAGGCCGCGTTCGCCGCGATGCAGGACGGCGAGCACGTCAAGTCGGTCCTGCGGCTGCCGTTCGGCCTGGAGGAGGAGGGCGCCCGGTGACAATCAGGCTCGGTGTCATCGGTCTCGGCGCGGTGGCCCAGGCGGTGCACCTGCCGCTGGTGGCCCGCCGTCCCGGCCTGTTCCGGCTCAGCGCGCTCTGCGACCTCGCCCCCGACCTGGCCGACGCGATGGGCGAGCGGTTCGGGGTGCCGCCCGCGTGTCGCTTCACCCGCGCCGAGGACCTGCTCGCGGCGGGCGGCCTGGACGCGGTCCTGATCGCGGCCCGCGGCTCGCACGCCGCCGCGGTGGGCGCGGCGTGGGCGGCCGGCCTGCCCGTGTTCAGCGAGAAGCCGCTGGCCTACACCATCGCCGAGGCCGACGACCTGCTGGCGGTGAGCTCCCCGCCGCCGCTCATGGTCGGCTACATGAAGCAGTACGACCCGGCGGTGGAGCGGGCGGCCGAGATCGTGGCCGGCCTCGACGACGTGCGCAGCATCGAGGCGACCGTGCTGCACCCGCCGGGGATGAGCCAGCTCGAGATCGCCCGCCTGGTCGCGCCCGCCCCGCTGCCCGCCGCGGTCCAGACCGGACTCGAGGCCGAGGAGA
Source organism: Streptosporangiaceae bacterium (assembly GCA_036267555.1). GTDB lineage: Bacteria > Actinomycetota > Actinomycetes > Streptosporangiales > Streptosporangiaceae > JASHPR01. The sequence goes on from DATAVV010000443.1 coordinate 16,431, forward strand.
CCCGGCTCCAGCGGCTGGCCACCGGCGACGCCGGCACCGATCTGTGGCGCGCCTACCGGGGCGCGCTGGTCAGCTCGCTTGCGCACGACCTGTCGATCCTGCGCAGCTTCGGGCGGCCGCCGCTGACGGTCGACCACGCCGACCTGTGGCGGATGTCCTCGGCCCGGCAGCGCCGGGACCCGGGGCGGGACCGCAAGTCGTTCGGCCAGCACCCGCCCTCGATCCAGGCCACCGGGACGCTGCCCGGCGGCGGGCGCTACACCCTGGCCTGGCACTACCTGCCCGACTTCCCCGCCTACCGCGAGACCGTGCGGGTGGTGCACGGCGCCGGCTGCGTCGAGCTGGCCTTCCCCTCGCCCTACCTGCTCAATGCCCCGACCGAGCTGGTGGTGAGCGAACTGGACGGCGACGCCGAGCGCCGGACCGTGCACCGCAGCCCGACCGAGGCGTTCGACCGCCAGCTGGAGGCGTTCGCGGCGCTGGTCACCGACGGCGAGCCGCCCCGCACCGGGCTCGAGGGGGCCCGGGCCGACATCCTCGACTGCCAGCGGATCGTGGCCCGCTACGCGGCCCGGGCCGGCGTCCGGGTCGGCGGCGAGGTCGGCGCGCTGGCCGCCGCCGGGGTGACGTGAGCCGCCCGCGGGTCGGCCTGGTCGGCTACGGCCTGGCCGGGCGGGTCTTCCACGCCCCGCTGATCGAGGCCGAACCGGACCTGGACCTGGCGGCGATCGTAACCGCCGATGGCGAGCGCGCTGCCGCGGCGGCGGCCCGGTACCCCGCCGTGGCCGTGCTCGGCTCGGTCGACGCGCTGTTCGCCGCCGACGTCGACGTCGACGTGGTCGTGATCGCGGCGCCGACGCCACGGCACGCAGAGCTCGCCCAGCGGACGATCGAGGCCGGCCGGGCCACGGTGGTGGACAAGCCGTTCGCCGTCCGCGCCGCCGACGCCGAGCGGCTGGCCGAGGCGGCCCGGCGGCGCGGCGTGCTCCTCACCGTGTTCCACAACCGGCGCTGGGACGGCGACTTCCTGACCGTGCGGCGGCTGGTCGCGGAGGGAGCACTGGGTGACGTGTGGCGCTTCGAGTCCCGCTTCGAGTGGACCAGCACCCGGCCCCGGCCGCCGTGGAAGACCGGAACCGCCGGCCGCGACGGCGGCGGCGTGGCCTACGACCTCGGCGTGCACCTGCTGGACCAGGCGATCGCCTTGTTCGGCCCGGTCGCCGACGTCTACGGGGAGCTCGACGTCCACCGCCCGGGCGGGGCGAACGACGACGACTGCTTCCTCGCGGTCACCCACGCCAGCGGAGTCCGCTCCCACCTGGCCGCCTCGAGCCTGGTGGCCCAGCGCGGCTTCCGCTTCCGCCTGCTCGGCCCCGGCGGCGCCTATACCAAATGGGGCCTCGACCCGCAGGAGGCCCAGCTCGGCCAGGGCCTGCGCCCCAGCGACCCCGGCTACGGCCTGGAACCCGAGTCCGGCTGGGGCCGGCTCGGCCGCGACGGCCAGACCCAAACCATTCCGACCGAACGAGGTGGGTACCCCGAGTTCTACCGCCGCCTCGCCCTCGCCCTGGCCGGGCGCGGGAACGTGCCGGTGCGCCCCGAGGAAGCGATCGAGCCGATCCGGATCATCGAGTCCCTGCACGCCCGGGCGGCACGGTCATGACCGGCGGCCACGCGGGCCAGGTCGTCCTGGTCACCGGGGCCGGCGCGGGCATCGGGCACGCGGTCGCTGCCGCGTTCCTCGCCGCCGGGGCGGTGACGGCCGCGCTCGACATCGAGCCCGGGACCGCGCCCGCCGGGGCCGAGCGGCTGCGGGCCGACGTGCGGGACGAGGCGGCCGTGAACGCCGCGGTGGACGCCTTGGGCGCCCGCTACAGGCGGCGTCCGCTATCTGCTCGTCGGCAGAGTGTGGCGTCGCAGCGTGGCCCGGCCCTGAGTCAGGCAGGCGACCAGCGGGAATCATATCCGTTACGGGAGAGCCAGCCTCGGTCTGCATCGTCGCTTGTGAGGGTCAGAATCGGATCGTCTGCGCCGCCTCCGGGTCCCGTCCCTTTCCCGCGGAGTTCTACCCACGTTGATGGGCGCCATGAGGGTGGAAACCGGTGCCCCCTGCGTCACTACTCGAGGCGTCCGTTGGCGGCCAGGTGACAGCTACCCGTTCGTCACAAGGTTCGGGCGTACGGGTCCCACCCGGGCGGTAGCGGCGCGATCTTGGGGGCCGCGCTGGTCACCTCGGCCCAGGCGCGGTTCTCGATGGACTCGGTCGCCGCCGCCAAAACGTCCAGGACGTGGCAGGCGAGGTCGCCCGAGGCCCGGTGCGGCTCGCCCGCGGCCGCCGAGCGGACCAGGTCGAGCGGTCCTAGCCCGCGCCCGCCGACGGCGCCGTCAGCCGGGACCGGCCGCCACTCGTCCTCGCCCCGGCGGCGCAGCGCGAGCGTGCCGTCGAAGTGGTTCGGGTCGGGCACGGACAGGGTCGCCTCGGTGCCGGCAATCTCCACGTGCCCGATCCGCCGGTGCGGCGAGTCCCAGCTCAGCGTGGACACCGACGCCGCCCCGGAGGTGAAGCCGGCCAGCAGGCTGACGTAGGTGGGCACCTGCACGCCGAACTCCTGCCCGGCCCTCGGCCCGGTCAGCAGGGTGCGCCGGGGGCGGGCGGTCCGGCCGGTGGCCGCCACTGCCGTGAACGAGCCGAACACCTGGCTCAGCGCGGTCAAGTAGTAAGGCCCCATGTCCCACAGCGGCCCGGCGCCGCGGGAGAGCAGGACCTCGAGGTTGCGGTGGTCGTCGGCCGGCCCGGGCGACTCGAACAAGGTGAGCCCGGTGAGCGGGGTGCCGATGTCGCCGCGCTCGATGAGCCGCCGCGCCGTCTGGAGCCCGGCGCCGAGGAACGTGTCCGGGGCGCCGCCGATCCGCCGACCGGCCCGGGCCGCCCGGGCCAGCAGGTCGCGGCCCTCCGCGCGGGTGGTCGCGAACGGCTTCTCGCTGAACACGTGCTTGCCCGCGTCCAGCGCCGCGGCCGACACCGCCGCGTGGGCCCGCAGGATCGTCAGGTTGACGATCAGCTCCACGCCGGGATGGGCCAGGGCGCGCTCGGGCGGCCCCCACTCGGGCACCCCGTAGAGCGCGGCCTGCCGCGCCGCCTTCTCCGTGATGACGTCCGCCACCACTAGGACCTCCAGGTCCGGGAAGGCGTTCATGTTACCGAGGTACTGGCTGCTGATCGTGCCCGCCCCGATCACCGCGACGCCGGTGCGCCCGCTCACGCGCGGGCCGCCAGCCCGTCCAGGTAGCGCAGGCTCTGCGCGACCGCGTCGAAGACGTCGCCGGCGTAGTCGTCGAACTCCACTACCCCCGCCTCCAGTCCGGTGGCCGCGGCCAGCACCGCCGGGATGGGCAGCGCGCCCTGGCCCGCGGGCAGCTGGGCGTGGTTGTCGCGCGAGACCGGCCCGTCCTTCAGGTGCAGGAAGCGCACCCGGCCGGCGTGCCGCCGGACGAACGCCACCGGTTCCTCGCCCCCCACGGCGACCCAGTAGGCGTCCACCTCCAGCACCACCGCCGGGTCCAGCCGGACGATCAGCGCGTCCAGCGCCGGCCCGCCGCCGAACCGCTGCTCGAGCTCCCACCAGTGGTTGTGGTAGCCGACCCGCAGGCCGAGGGCCGCCGCCTCGGCCGCGGCCGCGTTGAGCTCGGCCGCGATGTGGTCCACGTCGGCCTGGGTCTGCCAGCGCGGCGCGGGAATGAACGTGTCCACGACCGTGCCCGCGCCGAGCGACCGGGCCAGGTCGAAGACCGGTCCGCGGTCCGCCTCGAACAGCGAGCCGGTCATGACCGGGGTGACCAGGCCGTGCGCGCGGATGGCCGGGGCCAGTTCCGGCAGCCGGGTCAGGTACTTGAACCCGGCCTCGACCTGCCGGTAACCGAGGCCGGCCAGGCGCTCGATGGTGCCGGCCGGGTCGGCTTCGAGCACGTCGCGCACGCTGTAGAGCTGTACGGACACCGAGGGCAGGGGCATGGGACGTCCTTTCTCTCATTCGTGCTCGCGCCGGGCGCGCCGGTAGGCGAACTCCTCGCCGGTGACAGCCCAGGCCCGTGCCTTGTCCTCGTCCAGGTCATGGCCGAGGCCAGGACGATCAGACGGAACGAGGTAGCCGTCGCGCCAGTCCAGCGGGTGCGTCAGCAGCTCGGCGTAGGCGCCGTCGTAGACCCCGTTGCCCTCCATGGTCAGCAGGTTCGGCAGGGTGAGGGCGAGCTGCAGGGACGCCGCCGCGACCAGCGGCCCGCCGAACACGTGCGGCGTGACCTGCACGCCGTTCGCCTCGGCCAGAGCCGCGATCTTGCGGCTCTCGAGCAGGCCGCCGACCTGGGTCACGTCCGGGTTGACGATCGCGGCCGCACGGTGCCTGATCAGCTCGGCGAAGCCAGCCTTGGAGGCGAGCCGCTCGCCCGCCGCGACCGGCACCGACGTGGCCCGGGCGACCGTGGCCATCTCGGCCGGCAGTTCCGGCGGCACCGGCTCCTCGAACCACAGCGGGCCGAACCGCTCGATCCGCCGCGCCACCCGGACCGCGCCGGCCGCGGTGAACTGCCCGTGGGTGCCGACGATGACGTCGGCCCGGTGCCCGGTCCCGGCCCGCACGGCGCCCAGGATGCGCTCGGCCTCGTCCAGCTGATGCTCGCTCGGCTGCACCGGGACGAACTGGCCGAGCAGCGAGTCTTCGCCAGTCAGCAGCGGGAACGGGTCGAGCTTGAGCGCGGTGAAGCCGACTGTGACCAGCTCCCGGGTGCGTTCGGTAATCGCCTCGTCGTCGGCCCAGAAAGCCGCCGGGTCGGCCCCGGGTGGCGGGGTGAGATAGCTGTACATCCGGACCCGGTGGCGCATCCGGCCGCCGAGGAGCTTGTGCACCGGCCGGCCGAGCGCCTTGCCGAGCGCGTCCCACATCGCCATCTCGGCCCCGCTCAGCACCGCCATCTTCAGCAGGTCCGGGCGGCGCGTGTAGTGGCTGTTGTACACGCGGTGGACGAACGCCTCGAGGTTCGCCGGGTCGTGGCCGACGGCGAACTGCTCGATGAAATCCGACACGATGCGGACCAGCGTGCCCGGCGGTGACCAGGCCGACGAGGTGAACACCTCGCCGTAGCCGGAACAGCCGGCGTCGGTGTCGAGCCGTACGAAGATCCAGACGGGCCCGCCTAGGGACGGCGCCGGGTTCGCCACCGGAAAGACCTCGTACCCCGTGATCCGCACCCGTCCTCCTTCGGTGTGAGGATGTTCGAATAATAACATAATTTGTCATATTAGAAACAGTTTGGGCCCACGGATACTCATCCGGCCACCCAGCCGGTGCCCGTCGGCCCGCCTGCCCGGGCTGGAGACACGGATCCGGCGTACGACTGGCGTACGACGACACCCGAGAAGCCGCTGGTCGGGGAAGTATCCCCACTGGCCTCCGCTATCCAGCGCGCCGGGAGCGGAACCCGGGCAAGTTCCCGTCCGGCAGCATCTACACCGACCCGGACTTCAACGCCGCCGTCCAAGCATATTTCGCGCAGCTCGCCGGCCGGAAAGCCCCGCAAGTGGCCTGGCTTGATGCAACCCTGGAACTGCCGGGCCTGGCGCGGCTCGCGGCAGCGCACGTCCGGCCTGTTCCGCAAGGCCGCTGACCAGGCGGGACTCACTGCCGCCCTGAGCGCGGCGTTGCGGAAGGCGGGCACGTCGCCGGTGCTGGACTGGGGGATCGTGCTGGTGTCGATGGCGGCCGCGGCCGCGCTGGGCGCCATGAGCATGAGCGATATCGCGGTGCTAGCGCAACTGGCCCCGGTGCTGGGCGACGCGCCGAGCGGCTCAGCGCTGCCCACCCCCTGCACGAGCAGCTCGAAGCGGGCATGGCCGGGGTGTTCGACCCCGCCCGCAACATCGCCAACGAGTGGATGAAGGGCCTGCTGTCCTCCGACCAGGTCATCGCCGAGATGGGCATCCAGCTCCGCGGCCGGTTCCAGGACGACTTCCTGGCCCGCCGCCTGGACCTGGACTGGGCGCGAATGCAGGTCAACGTCGCCCTGTTCGAGGTGCTGCGCGTGATCCGGGCCGAGGCCATGGTCGTGATAGCCACCGACAACATGGACTGCTTCGAGCGCGCCTTCACCCGCGCCCGGAGCCGCAGGCGCCGCCCCGGCCGCGAACGGGAAACGCTGGCGGACTGGGCCGTCATCTGCGACGACATCATCTGCTCCAGCCAGGCCGGAGCGCTGAAAAGCGAAGACCCCCAGGCGTGGCTCGGCATCCACGGGTCGGCTTCACAGAGGCCGTGCTCATCGATGACCGCGCCGACAACTGCGCCGCGTTCACTAGCCAGGGCGGCACCGCCATCCAGTGGAAGATGGGCACCAGTGACCTCAGTGAAGTCACCAGGCATCTCAGGCAGTGGCTCGATGAAGACCTCGCCCCCGCAGTGCGCAGCGCGCCAGCGGCCAGCTAACCGGGCCGGATAGCAAGCAGACCACCAGGATCAGGACATGACCGCCCGCCGAGCTGGCACGCGGCCTGCGGCGGCGGTCGGACGCCAGGCGCTGCTGTTCCACGTCAGGCCACGACCCGGCAAGCACGCCGTCCGTCCGCAGTGCAGTATCACACCGTGCCGCCAGGTCGCTAGTTGCCCACCGTTGCCCTTTCTCCACCTTGGACACGAGTTCCTGGCTATGCCAGACCAGCGCCGCCAGCTCCCGCTACGACCCGGCAGTACGTCTCGGCTGGCAGGCCACGATGATGGCAGCCTCAGCGGCCGGGTCAGCGGCCAGGCGCGGGCGCAGCCCGGCACGGTGAGGACCGCGCCCAGGTCGAGGACGGCGCGAGGAGGCCGGGCGCAGCCGCTCGTACAGGACCGGGTCCAGGGTGTCGACGGAGAAGTTCCACGCCCCCAGGCCGGCCTCGATGATCTCGCGGGCCTTCTCGACGGTGACGCCGGTGCCGACCGAGTTCATCAGGACGAACACGCCCGGGTGCTTCCTGGCGGCGCGGATGACCTCGACCAGGTGCGGGTAGAGCAGCGGGTCGCCTCCGCTGAGCTGGAGTTCCTCCATGCCCAGCGCGGCGGCCTCGTCGATCGTCCGCAGTGCCATGTCCGGCGGCATGTGGCCGGGGTTCGGCCGCCGCTCGCCAGGCCCGGCGGCGAGCGGCAGCGTCTTCTTCCGGTCGGCGACCATGTCGCGGTAATAGTCCTGGCGCAGGTCAGCCTCCGGGAGAACGCCAAGCTCATCGTGGCCACCCTCGACCAGGTGGACGGGCCGGTAGTGCTCGTCGGGCATTCGGCCGGGTGCCGGATAATCACTCAGGCCGGCCTGCACCCCTCGGTCCGGCACCTGGTCTACATCGCCGGGCTGATGCCACGGGGCCCGGACGACCCACTGACATCGTCACGGCGCCCGCCGCAGCCGTCGGTCCAGCTCCCCGACGGTAGCTGGACCATCCCGGCACAGGACGCCAAGTCCCGTTTCTTTACTGAACTCGACGACGCCACCGCCAGCTGGGCCGCCGCCCAGCTGTCACCACAGGCGCCGCCCTTCCCCGACCCGACCGACAACCTGACGGTGTTCGCCTGGCGGGAACGCCCGTCGACCTATGTCATGTGCGCCAAAGACGCGGCAATCGACCCCGGCCTGCAGCGCGAGATGGCCCGGCGGGCCGGCACCAGCCTCGTCCTCGAGTCCGGCCACTCACCGTTCCTGTCGCACCCGGCCGTCATCGCTGACCTGCTCGAGTCGCTCGCCGCTGGGTGAGCATCAGGACAGGGTTTAGTCGGTGCGCCGGTAGGCTCCGAACCACTGGTTGGCCGCCAGTTCGCGGGCTACCCCCGCATCCCGGTCAGGTGCGCCGGACAGGGCCTGCTGGGTGATCACCCGGATGCCGCCGTGCACGATGACCTGGCTGGCGGTGGCGGCGTCGATGCCGGCGGCCGCGTGGCCGGCGGCTTGTGCGGCTTCGATCCAGCTCTGGGACAGCTGCTCGAACGGGCCGAGCTCGTTCCAGAGCCGGCCCGCCGCGGAGTCGCTGCCGGCCAGTTCCTGCACCGCGCGCAGGATGTGCGCGCGCTGCCGGTAGTAGCGGATCACCTCGAGCAGGGTGTCCGTGAGCAGGTCGAGCGCGTCCGGCGCCTCCGGTGACCAGCTGGACATCAGCTCGTGCGCGCCGTTCTTGAGGTCGGCGGTCAGCCGGACCAGCAGGGCGTTCTTCTCCTTGAAGTAGAGGTACAGCGTGGACCGGGCGACGCCGGCCTCTTCCGCGACACGTTGCGTGGACAGCGCGCCGAACGACCCGCCCCGGGCCAGCAGCCGCTCGGTCGCGGCGAGGACGGCCGACTCTATGTTCGCGGCCCGTTCGGCGGCCTGAGGGCTGGTTGCGCCCGGGTCGGCGGCGGCCCGTTCGGCGGTCATCCTCTAATCGTAGGTCCGGTAATCGTAGGTCCGGGGTTGCCGTGTTCCACGCGACGCTGCCACGCCAACCGAGCGAGCCGGCCGCCGCCCTCAGTGCTAAGGTTCATTGTCGGACGCAGCGTCCGAAAGGTACAAAACGGACGGAGGAACTGACCATGACGACTTATGTGCTTGTCCCGGGTGCGTGGCACGGGGGCTGGTCGTGGGCGCCGGTCGCCCAGCGGCTGCGGGCGGCCGGCCATCAGGCCATCACCGTGACCCTGCCCGGACTCGCCGACGGCGACGATCCCCGCGGCCACCGCCTGGCCGACGCGGCCGATCACATCGTGCGGCTGGTCGAGGACCGCGGCCTGACCGGCGTGATGCTGGTCGGCCACAGCTGGGGCGGATACCCGATCACCGGCGCGGCGGGCCGGCTGGTCGGCCGGCTGGCCGGCATCGTCTACTACGCCGCCCAGATCCCGGTCCTGGGCCAGTCCCTCATTGATGACAACCCGCCCGAGGCCGCCGCCATGCTCCGCGGCCTGATCGAGTCCTCGCCGACCCGGTCGATCGCGCCGACGATCGGGTTCGTCGAGCAGATCTTCATGCAGGACGAGGCTCCGCAAGCCCAGCGGCTGGTCGCCGACCTGCTAACCCCGATGCCCGGCGACTACTTCCTGGACCCGGCCGAAGGCCAGGACGTGGCCACGCTCGGCGTCCCGCTGCACTACCTGCTCGGCGACGACGACCGCGCCCTGCCGCTCCCCGGCGCGACCTTCGCCGGGCGCCTCGGCCTGACACCGGTCGCGGTGCCCGGCACCCACGAGGGACTGCTCACCCACCCCGACGAGATCGCCAAGGCCATCCTCGCCGCCAGCGGAGCCGCCTCCAGCTTGGATAGCTGACGCGTCAGTTTGCCGGCATCCCGGGGAACCCGGGCGTCTGCGTCCAGGCGTCGGTTGGTGTCTTGAACGCGTTCAGCGCGAAGGCAACCCCATGGTAGTGACCGATGAGCACGATCAGCTCGATCAGCTCGGCCGGGGCGTACTGCCCGGCAAGCACTTCCCACGTGGGCTGCGAGACCGTGGATGTCGCGTGAAGCTGGTCGACCGCATCGAGGATCGCCTTCTGGCGGGAGCTCCACTGCGATGCGGCGGTCGTCCGTGCGGCGCGGGCGATCTCCTCGGCCGTGAGCCCGGCCGCCGCGGCGAGGGCCGAGTGCTGCGCCCACTCGTACGGGCTCCCGCACCGGACGGCGGTACGGAGGATGGCAAGCTCGCGGTCCTTGGCGGGAAGGCTGCCGTCGCTCAGGTGCGCCGCCAAAGGCGCCCACCGCCGGAATAGCTCCAGATTGCGCACGAGGGTAGTGAACACGTTCAACGGCGGGCGGCCTGCCGTGTGGCGCGCGAAGTCGCCGTCCTGCTCGTCGTCGTGCCTGAGCAGGGCCGTGGTCGCGCTGTCACGCTCGCCGGGCTGGAGCGGGCGCAGCCGCGGCTTCTGCTGGACACCCGCGGCAATCCGCGCCACGGCGGTCATCACGCTGGTGAACTCCTCCATCGTGGTCCCTCCAGCGCCACGGCCGTCGAGGTCGCGGTACACCGAGGAGACCGTGACGGCGAGGCGCTCAGGATAGGCCCAGTCGGCCCACCGGCCGAGGCTGATGTCGGCCGCCGCCTCCGGCCAGGGCATGCCCATCTCGTAGCGGGCAGTGGCCTCCTGCCTCACGTGCTCCAGGTACTCCCGGAAGTCGCGGACGCCGTCGACTCCGATCAGGGGACCATGCCCCGGGACCACGACCCGGGGACCCAGCTCCTCGATCTTCCGGCACGTGGCGATCCAGTTGCCGATCGGGCCCGCCCACATCACCGGATGAACGCCGATGAATAGTAGGTCCCCGGCGAACAAGACCCGGTCCTCTGGCACCCACACCACCGTGTCGCCCTCACTGTGCTGGGCGCCCATGTCGATCGCGGTCGCCGTCAGGCGCCCGACGGGGATCTCTAGGCGGCCGGAAAACACGCGCGTCGGGGCCGGCGGCTGGATGCCCGAAAAATCAAAGTCCCGGTTCAGGTCCCGCAGGTAGGCCCCGAACACGTCGCCGCTGTCCGCGTGGTCCACGGCCTGCTGCAGCGATGCTGCCGTGGGACCGTGCTGCATTTCGCCGGCGGTGCTGGCGGATGCGACGATGTCGGCCCCCTCCACGAGCTGATTGCCCCAGAAGTGATCCCCGTTAGCGTGCGTGTTCACGACCGTGCCGATGTGAGCCTCCGGGGCGACTTCCCGCACGGAGTCCAGCATCGCCTTGGTGTGCGGCAGGTCGAAGAGGGTGTCCACGAGCAGGGCTTCGCTCCCGTCGGTGACGAGGCCCGTGTTCGCGAGGCCCCAGCCCCCGTCGGGCTCGAGCCACGTGAGCGTGTGCTCGCCCAGCCGGTGCCACCCGCGCTGGTACGGGAAACCAGTGACGTTGTCGAGTCCGTTGTCCACGTCGACCTTCCTTCCACATGCACGACACTGCATATAATGTACTTGGGTGCATCCATCTTTACTATAGTGCATCTCGGTGCGCCGGGGTGCAAGATGGTGGCATGGATCAAGACACCCCGGCTCAGCCCCGCTGGCGGGAGACGCAACGCCGGGCACTGCAGGACCAGATCGCCGACGCGGCCCTGGTCGTGTTCGCCGAGCACGGTTACGCGGCTGGCACTTACGACCAGATCGCGGCCCGGGCAGGCGTAGCCCGGCGCACGGTAGCCAATCACTTCCCGCGCAAGCGCGACATGCTTGACTTCTGGAGCCGCCGTCGGCGGAGCGCACTCGCAGCGCTCGACGGGCAGGAGAGCACCCGCGAGTCCAGCGCCGCCGAAACCCTTTCCCACCTGATGGCCCGGCTCGCCGAGATCAACGAGAACGAGCCCGATCTTGCCCGGGTCCTCGTCTCCGGATCGCTGACCGAGTACGGGTCGGTCACCGAGTCGTTCCCTGTCTTCGACGCGTTCAGGGACGCCGTCGAGCGCGGCATCGCACGAGAAGAACTCCGAGCCGACTACTCTCCCCAGCTGGTCGCGGAAATCCTGATGACCTGCTACACGGACACCCTCCAACGCTGGCTCGCCCCGGCCAGCGGCCCGGCCCGAGACGAGCTCGCACCGCGCCTCCGGGCCAAGCTCGATATCATCTTGACCGGGATCGCGACGAGTCACCCGTCCCCGGGCGCAGCCTGCGAGTGAGCGACCGTCAGGCACCTTCCGGGCGGCTCATGAGATCCGGATCATCCGGGCGTGCCCGAGGCCGGGGACGGACCGGGGCAACGGGAAGCCCGGGCCACGGCCGGGAAGGCGGTCAGCCCGGCTGACCGCCGGTCATGCTCCCTTGACGAGGTCAGCGCCCTTCTCGGCGATCATCATCGTGGGGGCCATCGTATTGCCGCTGATCAGCCGGGGCATGATGGAGGCGTCGATGACCCTGAGCGCCTCCAGCCCGTGCACGCGCAGGTCAGGCTGCACGACGGCGTCCTCGCCCGTGCCCATCCGGCAGGTGCCGACCGGGTGGTAGTCGCAGGAGGCGTACTGCCGGACGTAGGCCATGATCTCCTCGTCGGACTGCGCATCCGCCCCGGGCAGGCGCTCTTCCTTGACGTAGCAGGCGATCTCGGGCTGCCTGAGGATTTCCCGGATGGTGCGGACCTGCTGGATGGCCATCTCGCGGTCAGCGGGTTCGCTGAGGTAGCACGGGTCGATCAGCGGCTCGGCCAGCGGGTCAGCGGACGCGAGCCGCACGCTGCCGGTACTGCGCGGCCGCAGGAACGTGGAGTTGACGGTGAACCCGTGGCCCGGGACGCGCGTCTGCCCGCCGCGGACTACTGTCGCCGGCGCGATGTGGATCTGCAGGTCGGGGCGGTCGGCACCGGGGCTGGTGACGAAGCCGCCGCCTTCCACGATGACGGAGGCGGCCGGGCCGGTGCGGAACAGCAGCCATTCCATGCCCGGTGCGAGCAGCCGCGGAAAACGGTCCAGGCCGTCGTAGCTGATCGGATCTTTGAGAAGTGCGTGCACGTTGGTGTTCAGGTGGTCCATCAGGTGCTTGCCGACACCGGGCAGGTGGTGGACCGGGGTGATGCCGGCCGCGCGCAGCTCGTCCGCGTCGCCGATGCCGGAGAGCATCAGCAGCCGGGGGGTGTTGATCGCGCCGCTGGAGACGATCACCTCCCGGGTGGCCCGGATCATTGCTCCGGCCCCGCGCCCGGACGAGACCGTCACGCCGGCCGCCCGCCCGTTCTCGACCGCGATCTTGACCACCCGGGCGCCGGTCTTGAGGGTCAGGTTGGGGCGGTGCAGCGCCGGCCGCAGGAAGGAGGTGGCCTGTGACCGCCGGGTGCCCGCCCGGGAGATGACCTGGTACAGGCCGGCGCCGGCCATGGACGCGCCGTTGAAGTCGGGGTTATAGGGCAGGCCCCATGACTGGGCGGCGCGGACGAAGGCGGTGCTGAGCGGGTGCGGGTTGACCTGGTCGGAGACCGCTTGCGGACCGCCCTGCCCGTGGTAGGAATCGACCAGGCGGCTGTTGTCCTCTGATTTCCTGAAGTAGGGCAGGACATCGTCATAGGCCCAGCCGTCGTTGCCGTGGGCAGCCCAGTCGTCATAGTCCTGCCGCTGCCCGCGGATGTAGATCATCGCGTTGATTGAGCTCGACCCGCCGAGGGTCTTCCCCTGCGGGTACCAGATGCGCCGGTTGTCGAGGAACGGCTGGGGCACGGTGTGAAAGCGCCAGTTCACCCGGGGACCGAACAGCATCCCCACGCCCCCGGGCACGTGGATCATCGGGTGCAGGTCCCGGCTGCCCGCCTCGAGCAGCAGGACCCGCACGCCGGGATCCTCGGTCAGCCGGTTCGCCAGCACGCAGCCGGCTGTGCCGGCGCCAACGATGATGTAGTCGAAGGTCATCGCAATTCTCCTCGCGGCGGTCATCGCAGGATGTCCGTGGTGGTGAGCATCTGCTCGAGTTCCGCGCTGGTGGGCAGCAGCTCGCAGTCGCCCGGCACGGACACCGCGTAGGCACCCGCCGCCGCGGCCACCCGCAGCCGCTGGGCCGGGTCGGCGCCGCCCAGCCGGCTGGCCACGTAGCCGGCCACGAACGCGTCCCCGGCGCCGACCGGGTCGACGACGGTCGCCGGGAGGCCGGGCTGACGGCGGGTTACCCCGTCGATGACCGCGGTACAGCCCTGTTCCCCTTGCTTGACCAGCACCTCGGCCGGGCCGAGCGCGGTGAGCTTCCCGGCCAGGACGGCGGGATCGGCGCTCGTCACGCCGAGGAGCAGCCTGGCCTCGCCCAGGCCGGCGAAGACGATGTCGGCCTGGGCGGCCAGCGGGGCCAGTGCGGCCCTGGCCGCCGCGGGGCTCCACAGCTTGCGGCGGTAGTTGACGTCGAGGCTGACCGTGACGCCCGCCGCGCGGGCCGCCGTCAAGGCCTGGCTGACCGCCGCCGCGGGCAGCGCGCCCAGGGCGGGTGTGATGCCCGTGACATGCAAGATGGCGCTGCGGTCGAGCACCGGGCCGGGAATGTCGCCCGGGCGCAGCCGCGAGCCTGCCGACCCCTGGCGGTGATAGTCCACGATCGTGACGTCACCGGTGCGCCGGTAGCGGATCATCAGCCCGGTGAAGGAATCGTCGGGGATGGCCCGGGTATCGATCCCCTCCGCGCGCAGCCGCCGCTGGATGAGGTCGCCGGTGGCGTCGCGGCCCACCCGCCCGATCCAGGTGGCCGGCTGCCCGAGCCGGGCCACGCCGATGGCGACGTTGCTCTCGGCGCCGCCGATGCCGATGACGGCGTCGCGGGCCATGTCGAGGCTCCCGATAACGTGGGTGCTGATCAGCCCCATGCTCTCGCCGAACGTCAGCAGGCCGCGCCGGCCGGTGCCCGCGGCGTTCACCGCCCCGCCCGGGCCTCGTCGACCGCGGCCACCGCCCGGCGGGCCCGCTCGGTCAGGTCACGGCCTGCCCCGTCGTCGGTGGCCGCCCCGACGAGTGGCGTCCCGATGCCGACGGCGGCCGCCCCGGCCCGCAGCCAGGTCCCGATGTCGCCCAGGGCGATGCCGCCGGTGGGCATGATCGGGATGCCGGGGCACGGGCCGTGCACGTCGGCGATGTACCGGGGCGAGGCGGCCGAGGCGGGGAACAGCTTGACCGCCGATGCCCCGGCACGGTGCGCAGCGACGATCTCGGTCGTGGTGAAGGCCCCGGGGTAGACGGCCAGGCCAGCGATCCGCGCGGTCGCGATGACGTCGGGAGCGGCAACCGGCGAGACCAGGAACCGGGCTCCGGCGTCGGCGCAGGCCTCGGCCTGGTCGGCCGTCATCACCGTGCCGGCGCCGACGATTGCCTCGCCGTCCAGGCGCGCGCTCAGCTCGCGCAGCGCGGTGAGCGCCCCGGGGGTGGTGAGCGTTACCTCGATGACCCGCACGCCCGCCGCCGCCAGCGTGTCGGCGATCGCGGTGAAGTGCCGGGCCGAGCCGGCCCGCAGGATGGCGACCAGGCCGGCGTCGATGACCGCGGCGGTGGTCCGTGCGGCCCCGTCCGCCGTACTCCCTGACGATTCGGTGCTGGCGGTCATGACGACTCCCCGGTGCTCGCGGCCAGCTCAAGGGCCTCGACGAAGTAGTAATCGCCCCACATGACGCTCTCGTCGACCCCCAGGTTCCGGCGGTGGTGGTAAGTGGCGTGACGGAGGACTCCCTCCCAGCCGGGGACGTCGGCGGCGATGAACCGGGTGCTGCACAGGGTGCGCAGCGCCTGCAGAGCGTAGGGGCAGTAGGGCGCACCCGTGCCGCCGGGCGGCAGGGCGCTGTGCAGGTGCAGCAGGCCGGCCGTGGCCACCGCGGCGGCCGACGCCTCCCAGGGCTGCTGCGGTGCAGGGTCGGCCCAGTCGTTGGGCGGGACGCCGCCCGGGGTGTGCCTGATGTAGTAGTCGGCGGCGCGGCAGGCGGCGTCGAGCAGCTCGACCCGGCCAGTGTGCCGGTAGGCGGTGGTAAAGCCGTAGATCGCCCAGGCCTGGCCGCGAGCCCAGGATGAGTCCGAGCGCCAGCCCTGGTGCGTGCTGGCGCGGAGGAACTCGCCGCTGACCGCGTCGAAGCGGCCCTCGTGGGCGGTGCTGCCGTCACCGCGCAGCAGGAACCGGCGGCTGGTAGCGCAGTGCCGCAGCGCGGTGTCGTGCAGGGACTGGTCGCCGCTGTAGCGCGCCGCGCGGAAGATGATCCCGACGTTCATCATGACGTCGATGAACGTGCTGCCCGGGTCGACCCAGGTGCTGAGGTAGCCGCCGGCCCGCTGCAGCCGGGCGGCCATCGTCCGGCCGCCCTCGATGAGGACGTCCCTGGCCGGCCCCTCAGGCTCGGCGTCGTACCAGCGGCCCCAGCTCGGCTCCAGGACAAATCCCAGGTCGTGGGTGGTCTGGTCGGTTTTCCTTGGCTCCAGGGCGCGGCAGTAATCCTGCGCGCGGTCACGCCACCAGGGGTCGCTGTGGCGCCTGGCGAAGACCCACATCATGCCGGTCAGGAAGCCGCCGCACCAGGCTGGCGCCCACGGGTCGTCGTCGAGCACCCAGCGGCCCTGGCTGGTGTAGGCCGGCGTCCGGCCGGGTGCCCGGGTGATCAGGCCGCGCACCTGTGACTCGGCGAAGTCGAGCGCCTCGTCGGCGCTGAGCTGCCTGACTTGTTCACTGGCGGTGGCCGGGTAACCCTGTACCGTGTTCACGAGTGCCGCCCGAGGAAAGCGCGTATGGCCTGGCGCTGCGTGCTGGTCTCGCAGCAGGCGGCGACGGCGTCGGCCTCGGCAGCGAGCCCGGCGGCCATGCCCCGGTCAAGGCCGGCGGCGATGGCCGCCTTGGCGCCGCGCACGGCGACGGGGCTGCGGGCGGCGATCCGCCCGCCGAGCTCGATTGCGGCGCCGAGCGGGTCGGCGCAGACCTGGTTGACCAGGCCGAGTTCCCGTGCCCTGGCCGCGTCGACCAGGTCGCCGGCCAAGATGAGCTCGGTGGCGACCCCCCGCCCGACCAGGCGGGGAAGGCGCTGCGTGCCACCCCAGCCCGGCAGGTTGGCCAGGGTGATCTCGGGTTGCCCGAGGCGGGCGGACGGCGCGGCGATCCGGATGTCAGCGGCCATCGCGAGCTCGAGGCCGCCGCCGAGGGCCACGCCGTTGATCGCGGCGATGACCACAACCGGGAGTGCTTCCAGCCGGCCGAAGACCTGCTGGCCGCGGTGCATCTGGCGGCGCGCGGCGTCGCCGCCGATGCCGTCGAGCTCGCCGATGTCCGCGCCCGCACTGAAGGCCCGGTCTCCCGCCCCGGTCAGCACGAGGGCGCCCCAGCTGGCCGCGTCGTCGGCGAGCACCCGGTCGGCGACCTCGTCGAGCGCGGTGATCAGGTCCTGGTTGAGCGCGTTGGACTTGGCCGGGCGGTTGAGCGTGGCCACGAGGACCCGCCCGTGCGCCTCGGTGGCCAGGCTGTCGCCGGTCATCTGAGCTCCTTCCGAGACGGCAGCACCAGGTTCATCGGCTCCTCGCGGAAGACGCGCTCGTCCATCTGGGTCAGGCGGTCGCTGACCCGGGGAGTAAAGCCCATGCAGCGCAGCACGTCACGCTCCACGTCGAGGCCCGGGGCGATCTCGGTCAGCTCGGGCCCGTCGCCGGTGAGCCGGAAGACTGCCCGCTCGGTCACGTAACAGACGTCCTGGCCGGTCTCCCTGGCGCGGGCGCTGGCAAAGCTGACCTGCTCGACCTTCTTGACCAGCTTCGGCAGCCCGTCCGGGGGCAGCCCGATCGCCCCGTCGCCAACCTGGTACGCACCGCGGCCGGCGACGAAGGCGCCGGTGAACACCAGGCGCCGTGCCCCTTGGGAGATGTTGATGAACCCGCCCACACCGGGCATCCGGTCGCCGAACTGGCTGACGTTGACGTTCCCGTCCGCATCGAGCTCGGCGAAGCTCAGCACGGCGGCGTCGAGGCCGCCGCCGTCGTACCAGTCGAACTGGTGCCCGGCATCCAGTGTGGCTACCGGGTTCACGCACAGGCCGAAGTCACTGCCGCCGGCCGGGATGCCGCCGACGTGACCCTGCTCCACGGTCAGCGTGACCGCGTCCGTGATGCCCTCCTCGGCGAGCACCGCCGCTACCCCGTCCGGCATGCCGTAGCCGAGGTTGATGACGTCGCCGCGGTACAGCTCGAGCGCGGCCCGGCGCGCGATGACCTTGCGCACTGAAAGGGGCACGGCCGCGCGGGCCGCCCGCGGCGCGCGCAGCCGGCCGGTGAGGTACGGGTCGTCAGCTGTGGCGGACGATAGCCGTTGCCCAGGGTCGATGACCAGGGCATCGACGAGGATGCCCGGCACCCGGACCCGCCGCGGGTCGAGGCTCCCCGCGGCGACCAGGTGCCGCGCCTGGGCGAGCACGATGCCACCCGAGTTGCGGGCCGCCTGGGCGGCGGAGAGGGCCTCGGCCAGCAGCCCTTCCCCGTCCATCACGAGGTTGCCGTCGGCGTCGGCTTCCGTTCCCCTGATGATGGCGACGTCGACCGGGAACGCCCTGGTGAAGAGCCACTCGCGGCCCGCCAGGGTAACCAGCTCCACAAGGTCCTCGCGGGCAGCCGCGTTGAGTCGTCCCCCGCCGTGCCGCGGGTCGACGAAGGTGCCGAGGCCGACCGCGGAGACGGCACCCGGCCGGCCCGCGGCGATGTCGCGCATCAGGTGCGAGAGGGTGCCCTGGGGCAGGCAGTACGCCTCGATGAGGTTCTCGGCGGCGAGCCGCTGCATCCGCTGGCTCCAGCCCCAGTGCCCGCCGATGACCCGGCGGGCTATGCCGGCGTGCGCGAGCCTGTCGATGCCGCCCCCGTGACCGTCGCCCATTCCCGAGATGTGCACCACGGTCAGGTCACGCGGCTGCTGCTGGTCGAGGAAGCGCTGCTCGAGGGCGGCGAGGATGGCCGCGGGTTCGTTCACTCCGCCACCCGAGCCCTCGACCAGGACCGTCGCGCCGTCGGGCACGAGCGCCGCTGCCTCCGCCGCGTCGCAGACCCTCATCGGGCGGCGCCAAACCCGAAGGTGCCCGCCCGTGGCCCGGTGCGGATGCTGACTGACTTCAACTCGGTGAACTCCTCGAGTCCGGCCTGCCCCATCTCGCGGCCGACTCCGCTGGCCTTATACCCGCCGAACGGCATGGTCGGCGGCGCGTCGATCGCGGTGTTGACGTAGACCGTTCCGCTGCGCAGTGCCCTGGCGGTGGTGAGCGCGGTGTCGAGGTTCTTCGACCAGACGCTGTTGGCCAGGCCGTACTCGACGTCGTTGGCCAGGGCGACGGCCTCGGCCGCGGTGCGGAACCTGGTGACGGTAAGGACGGGGCCGAAGATCTCCTCGCGGAACGCCGACGCCGCCGGGGTCACCGCGTCGATGATCGTGGGCTGTACGAACAGCCCGGCACCCAGGTCATCGCCGACGGCGCGGGCCCCGCCGGCGGCCACCGTGGCCCCCTGGGCGGTGGCCTCGGCGATTCTGGCCAGGACGGAGTCTAGGTGCGCCTGGTGGATCAGCGCACCGACGTCGGCGTGCTCGTCGAGTGGCTGTCCGACGCGGAGCGCGGCCGCCCGCCGGGTGAGCTCGGACAGGAAGTCGTCGGCGATGGCTTCGTGGACGAGCAGACGGGCCTGGGCGACGCAGCACTCCCCGTTATTGAAGAACGCGCCGAAGGTGACGCCCTCGGCGGCGGCGTCGAGGTCAGCGTCGGGAAAGACGACGCTCGCGGCCTTGCCGCCGAGCTCGAGCGACAGTTTCTTCAGGTTGCCCTTGGCTGCGTCGATGACGTGGCGGCCGGTGGCCGTCGAGCCGGTGAAGGACAGCATGTCCACCCCGGGGTGCGCGGCCAGGGCCTGCCCGGCCCGGCTGTCGCCGGTGACCACGTTGAGCGTGCCGTCCGGCAGGCCAGCCGTCCGGTACAGGCGGGCGACCTCCAGTGTGCTGCCGCTGGTCAGCTCGGACGGCTTGACCACTACGGTGCAGCCGGCGGCGAGCGCGAACGGTAGCTTCTGGCACAAGATGAGGGCCGGGAAGTTCCACGGGGTGATCAGGGCGGCCACGCCGGCCGGCTCACGCAGGACGAGACCGACATGGTCTGCCCCGTTGCTGGTGTGCGCGTCGCCGTGCGACTGGGTGGCCAGCCCGGCCGCGTACCGGGTGAGCGCGGCGGCGCCGGCGATATCGCCCCGGGCTAGGCGCAGCGGCTTGCCGCCTTCCTCGGCATCGAGCCGGGCGAGCGGCTCAGCATGCTGTTCGATGAGGTCGGCGACCCGGTTCAGTACCCGCGCTCGCTCGGCTGCGGGGGTATCCGGCCAGGTGCCGGTGTCGAAGGCCTGCCTGGCCGCGGCGACGGCGTCGTCCGCGTCGGCCGCGGTGGACGCGGTGACCAGGGCGGTGAGGGCGCCGGTGCCCGGGGCGTGCCTGGCCAGTTCGGCGCGCGGCTCGCGCCACTGTCCGGCGATGAAGTTGCCATGGTGGCGGGTCGTCTCGTCGACGGCGGCCAGTGATTCCTGCACGGTCATGATGTGCTCTCCTGTCGGGCTAGCCGCGGCCGTGCGACGCGCGGGAGCGGCGGGCGAGTGAGTCGACGATGACCGCGACCATCAGGACGCCGCCGGTGATGATGTACCGGACGGAGGAGTCGAGGTTCAGCAGGGTCAGGCCGCTGGCGATCGACTGGATCACGATGATGCCGAGTAGCGCGGAGTAGGCTCCGCCGCGCCCGCCGAACAGGCTCGTTCCGCCGATGACGGCGGCGGCGATCGCCTCCAGGTTGGTGTCGCCTACACCGCTGCTGATGCTGGCGGTGGCCAGGCGGCCGGCCGCGAGCAGTCCGCCGAGCGCGGCGAGGAACGAGCAGATGACGAACACCGACAGGTAGACCCGGCTGACCTTCAGGCCCGCCCGGCGCGCG
The DNA here is from genome assembly GCA_036267555.1 of Streptosporangiaceae bacterium. Taxonomy (GTDB): domain Bacteria; phylum Actinomycetota; class Actinomycetes; order Streptosporangiales; family Streptosporangiaceae; genus JASHPR01. Next base: position 36,805 of record DATAVV010000443.1, read on the forward strand.
CCCTCGACGGACCCGCCGACCGCGAAGACAGCCCGGCCCCACCGGGTGCGGGTAAGGAGGTAGTGCAGCACCACCACGAGCACGACGAGCAGCGCGAAGGACGCGGGGATCCCGCGGTCCCGGTTCAGGTACCAGCAGGCGAACAGCAGCCCGGCCAGCAGTGCGACCGCCCGCGCGATGTCGCCGGCCAGCGGCCGGGTACCGAGGCTGGCGGCCCGGCGCCGCCGGTTGCGGGCCAGGGCGGTGCCGAGGTAGCCCAGCGCGGCCAGCGCTGCGATCCCGTAAGACGCCGGCCGGGGCAGGTACATCTGCTGGGTGAAGCGAACGACGGACGAGCCGAAGGGAATGTTGACCGAGCCATTGGTGCCGAGCAGCTTCAGTTGCAGCCCGAGCAGCGACAGTAGCCCGGCCAGGGTGACCACGAATGAGGGGACGCCGAACCGGACGAACACCACCCCGTAGACCAGGCCCACCGCGAGGCCCGCTGCGAGCGCGGCGCCCATCGCTTCCCAGGCGGGCCAGCCGTGGACGACGAGGCCGACGCCGAGCAGGGTGGAGCCTACGCCGCTCATCGACCCGACCGACAGGTCGATCTGCCCGGTCAGCAGCACCGGGATGAGCCCGACCGCGATGACGCCGACCGCGACGCAGTCGCCGGCGATGTTAACCAGGTTGGCCGGCGAGAGAAACGCGCTGCTCATTACCTGAAAGATGACGGCGATGAACAGCAAGCCGATGACGACCGGCAGCGACCCGATGTCGCCACCGCGGACGCGGCGTCCGAACGAGCTGGCGGCGGCGCGCGGGCCGGCGACGGAGGCCAGCCGCTCGTTCTGCCGGTCGAGTGGCGTCGCGAGCTGGGGAACGTGCGTCATGAGCTGGTCTCCTTGCTGGCCCGGCGGGCGGCGGTGACGGCCGCCCGCCGCGTGACGGAGCTTTCGCTCGCGCCGGTGATGGCCGAGACGATGTCCTGCTGGCTGGTTCCGGCGACGGAGAAGACGCCGTTGTTGCGGCCGAGCCGCAGCACTACGGCCCGGTTGGCCACCTCCTGCACGTCCGCGAGGTTGTGGGTGATCACCAGGACGCCGTGGCCGTTCTCGCGCAGCCGTTCAACCAGGTTGAGGATCTCCGCGGTCTGCTCAACACCGAGCGCCGCCGTGGGCTCGTCGAGTATCACCACCGCCGGGTCGCCCACCAGTGCCCGGGCGATGGCGACCGTCTGGCGCTGGCCGCCGGACAGCCCGGCCACGGGCACGCGCACCGACGGGATCTTGGCGGACAGCTGCCGGAGCACCGTCCAGGTGCGGCTCTCCATCTGCTCCTCGCTGAGCGTGGCCAGCCGGCTGGTCTCCTGTCCGAGGAACAGGTTGGCGACGACGTCGAGGTTGTCGCACAGCGCGAGATCCTGGTAGACCGTGGCAATGCCGAGGGCCCGGGACTGCGCCGGGCTGGCGATGGTCACTGGCCGCCCGCGGAAGGTGATCGTCCCCGCATCCGGCTGGAAAACGCCGGACAGAAGCTTCACCAAGGTCGACTTCCCCGCTCCGTTGTCACCGAGCAGGGCCACGACCTCGCTGGCGTGGACCTCCAGGTCGATGCCGCTGAGCGCCTGGACGGCGCCGAAGCTCTTGCTGACCGCCCGCAGGGCGAGCAGGGATGCCCCGTCTGCGGGTCTGCCGTCATCGGCGGACACGAATGACATTTCTCAGCTCTCCCTTGATGTTCCCGGTCACGATCCCTGTTCGAGCGGCGCACCCGGGCTGCCAGGGGCCGGGTGCGCCGCGGTCCGGCTAGGAGATCCCGTCCTTCTGACAGGCCGCCTGGTAAGTCGATGTGCAGATGGCGGACGCCGTCCAGAAGCCGTCCTTGATGACCGTCGAGCCGATGGTGGTAGCCGTCACCGACTGCGGAGGGTTCAGCGACGCGGGGTGACCTGCCACCGTCGCGCCAGACGGGGGCTTGGTGCCCTTGGCAAGGTCGTAAGCGACGGTCGCCGCCGCGTATGCCTCGCTTTTGAAAGCGTTGTAGGTGGTCATCAGCTGCAGGCCGGACAGGATGTACTGGATTCCCTGCACGGTGGCGTCGAGGCCGGTGATGCCGAGCGCCCCGATCTGGCCGTTGGTCCAGCCCTTGGCCTTCAGCGCGGCAATCGCCCCGGCGGCATTCCCGTCGTTGGCCGAGTACAGCCCGATGATCTTGTGCCCGTGCACGGTGGCCTGCCCTCCGACCCACTGCTGGGCCTGGGTCGGGTCCCAGGTGTCGGTTTCGGACAGCACCTGGTAGCCGCTGGCCTTGATGACGCTGAGCGCGCCGGCCTTGATGTTGCCCGCGTTGTTGTCGGTCGTGGCGCCGTTGATCATGATGATGCCGCCCGCCGAGGCCGGCACGTGCCGGGCCTTCAGTGCGCCTACCAGGGCCTGCGCCTGCAGCTGACCGACCTTCTGGTAGTCGTTCGAGATGACGTAGGTCAGGTCCGGGCTGCTGATCAGCCGGTCGTAGGCGACCACGGGGACGTTCTTGGCCTTGGCCGCGGACACGATGCTGGCCGCGGCGACGCCGTCATACGGGTCGACAACCAGGACGTTGGCCCCCTGCGCCAGCATCGACTCGGCCTGCTCCTGTTGCGTCGACGCGCTGGAGTTCGCGTTGTCGTAGAGGAACTTGCACGAGGAGCAGAGGTCCTTAAGCTTCTCCTCGAAGTACGGCTTGTCCTTGGTCTCGTAGCGGGCGACGTCGGTCTCGGGCAGCAGGAGCCCGATCGTGTACGACCCGCCCTTGGCGCCACCTGATCCCCCGGCGGAGGCGCCCCCGGCGGAAGACCCGCCGGAACTGCAGGCCGCGAGCCCGATCACGCTGGCCACGCCCACGGCCAGCAGGTACTTCTTCAATTTGAGCATTGAGCTTCACCTTGCCTTCCCATAGCGGCCGGCGGTCGCCGGCGTCGGGGTGGCCACCCGCTCTCAGTTGCCTGCAGCGTAAAACTCTCGTTTCCTCCTGATGAACGCCATTTGGCATTGACAAACAGAAACGCAATTTGTAACCCTCATGTTGCGAGGAGCTAGCGTCGCGGCCTGATCGCGAAGGGAGAGCCGCATGTCAGAAGCAGCGCCGGAGGCGGCCCCCAGGGCCCGCCGGGTCCGCGCCGTCGACCACGCCATCGACGTGCTCGAGGTAATGGGCACGGCCGGCCGTCCCATGGGGGTCAGCGAGATCGCCCGCCAGGCCGGCCTGAGCAAGGCCGCGGTACACCACCTGCTGGCCACGCTGGAGACCAGGCGCTTCGTGATGCGGGACGCAGACACGCCGCTGTACAAGCTCAGCTGGGCACTGTACGAGCTGGGCGCCAACGTGGCGCGGGATGTCGACGTGTCCCGCATCGCCCGGCCCTACCTGGACAAGCTCGCGGCCCAGACCGGCGAGTCGGTGCTGCTCGGCATCCTCGACGGGCACTCGGTTCTCTACCTGGACCGGGGCGAGGCGCCGGCCGGGCTGCAGATGCGCGCCAACGCCGGCCGCCGGGGCCCGCTGCACGCGACGGCATCCGGCAAGGTGCTGCTCGCGTTCGCCAACGACGGTCTGCTGGTGAAAGAGATCCTCAGTAGATCGCCCGAGCGGCTGACCAAGACCACAATCACCGACCCGTCCGTCCTGCGGCACGAGCTCGCCGAGGCACGCCGCCGCGGCTACGCGACCTGCTGGCAGGAACGCGAAGTGGGCCTCTGCTCGGTCGGGGTCCCGCTGCGCGACTACCGCGGCAGCGTCGTGGCGGCCCTCACCATCGCCGGGCCGGCCACCCGGCTGACAGCCGGCACGCTCCAGCAGCACCTAGGGCCGCTCATCGCCACCGCGCACCGCATCGAGGCCCACCTCGGTGCCACCAACCGGTCTTAGCCGACGTACCAGCGCCACATGGCGGTCCGGCCCTCCCTGCCGGACACTTTCTGCACGGCCCTAAGTCCGTCCAGCCCGGGCGCTGGACGGAGCTGTACCGGCTTCTGCTGGCGGGTCAGGCGTCGCGCTGCATCGTGATCGAGACCTTGGTCTCCACTGGAAGTGTGAGGCCGCGGTGGACGTAGCACGTGTTCGCCGCCGAGCTGAGCAGCGAGATGGTTTGCTGCTCGTCCGCGGTGCCGTCGATGAACAGGTGGGTGTCGAATGGTTCCACCCGCGCCGTCCGCTCTGCTGTGGTGAAATGACTGATCTGCGCGAGGCGAGGGGCATCGACCGGCATTCTGCGTACTTTGACGTAGCGACAGAGCTGGGTGTGATAGCAGAACGCTGTACCGATGGAGAAGTACGCGAGCGGGTCGGGAGCATGCAAGTTGTTGGCATCGCTGATCAGCGTCCAGGTGCTTGAGCCGGCCTCACCTGTGGGAACGCCGATCTCAGAGGCGACCAGTCCGGTGGCGAAGTCGTAGCTGCCGGTCGCCTGAATGCGCCATTGCACCGTGTCGTCTTGATCGTCCGTCAGCTGGATACTCCATCCAGCGTCGAGAACCCGCCGGGTGAGCAGGCTGGCCGAGTCCGGCCCGTGCTCTGCGGGTGCTGGCCTGCCGGCGTGGCGCAGGAACGGATCGGTCTCCGGCAGCGCGGTTGACTGCGGCACACCGATGACCGGGGTACTCCGGCCGTTGGCGTACAGCGCGAACCGGCCTTCGTGCGGAGTGGTCATGGCGATGTAGGCCGGCGAAGTCTCGAGGGCGCGCGCGACCAGCGAGCTGACCACGTCCTCATCGGCAGCTGTCTCAATGGCTACGTGACAACTCAGGCCGAACACCAAGGCGACCGCCTCCCCGCGGGCGAAGGAGCCTTGCGCGCCGAATCCCTGGACCAGGGTCACCGATAGGGCACCGACCGCGATGCCCTCGTCCTGCGCTGTCTGGGCGATGCGAGCGGTGATGTCACCGTGTAGCCCGGCGGCCCAGTGCGCTAGCGGCGCCGGGGCCATGTCGGCACCGCCCAGGTAGCCTCCCTCATCGCACACCAGGCGCCAACTACGTCCCGTGGCGATGTCTTCGACGAGGCCTTCCTTCTGGAAGCCGCCCAGGCCCATCACCTCGGAGCGGTATGCAACGCCGTCGGCCCGTGTCGTCCCGCTGCCCTTCGTCGCGACGAACGCGAGAGGGTAGGGCGAGTCGCGCAATGGTGTCGGCTGGCCGGCGGTGCTGGGCATGAAGGCTCTCCGATTCTGTGTTAGCCGTTGCTACCGGTACGTCGGCTGCGGCGGTAGCGCCCCATCTGGCGGAACATCTCCACCGGATCCAGCGGCGGCAGGCTCGTGTCCCACTCGCGATAGAGCGCATCGACGTTCACGACAACGCGTTCGGCGTCCTTCCAGCCCGCGAATTCACCGAGATCGATGTCGAATGCGGCGTCCACGGAACCCATCCCGGCCGCAAAGCGCTTGCGCGCCTCGTCACTGACGTACTGGAAGTAGCGTTTCACGGTCTCGACGCCGGCGTCGCCGGTCAGCGGGCCGTGTCCCGGGACGAGGGTCTCCGCACCGCAACCGATGATCGCGTCACAGGCTGCCAGCATGTTGCGCATCGGACCGATCCACATCAGGGGCGTGCCGTCAATGAACAGGATGTCGCCGGTGAAGACGATTCCGTCGTCGGGTAGTCGCACGATCACATCGCCACCCGAGTGCGCGGGTCCGACCTCGACGAGCTCGACGGCACGGTCATCGACCCTGAGACTCAGCCTGCCGGAGAACGTCGTGGTCGGCAGGCGCAGCCGGATGTCATCGAACCTAAACGCTCCGAACGCGAGCTGCTTGAACCAGTCGCCATCCGGCCCCAGCCCTGTGTGCATCAACCGGTGGAACTCCGCAGGCGTCAGCTCGCCGATCTCGTGGGTCGCCTCGACCGACGCGTAGATCTCGGCGTCCTCGGGCACCAGCTCGTTGCCGTAGCAGTGATCACCGTTGCCATGGGTATTTACCAGTGCCCGGATGGGGCGGGCGACCGTGACCGGGCTCATCGCGTCGAGCATTTCCCTGGTCAGCCTCTTGTCGAAGAGCGTGTCGACCAGCAGCGACGTCCGCTCGCCAGCGACCAGCCCGGCGTTGCTCCATCCCCAGCTGCCGTCGGGTTGCAGGTAGGCCCAGACACCGTCCGAGATTTCGTGCAGGCCCTTGTCGAACGCGCGCGTCATCGCGTCAGCGCCGGAACGTCGCGGACGATGCGGTTGGACAGTGTGCCGATGCCCTCGACCTCGAGTTCGACGACGTCACCGGGCTTGAGGAAGCGTTCCAGTTCCAGCCCGCAGCCGCCGCCGACCGTCCCGGATCCCAGGAACTCCCCGGGATAGAGCGTCTCGGATGCGGATACATGAGCGATCACGTCCTCGAAGCGCCAGTGCATCGTGGACGAGTGACCGACCGACCACTCTTCGCCGTTGACCCTGGCGATCATGGTGAGGTTGTAGGGGTCCAGCTCGTCGGCTGTGACGATGCACGGGCCGATCACGTTCGACTTGTCGAAGTCCTTGCCCTTGGCCGGGCCGAGGCCGCCTTCCATCTCGACGCGCTGGGCGTCGCGAGCGGTGATGTCGTTGAAGATCGAGTAACCGAAGATATGGCCGGCAGCCTGCTCGCGGGAGATGTCCTTGCCCGTGCGGCTGATCCAGCAGCCAATTTCCAGCTCGTAGTCGAGCAACTCGCTGTATCGCGGCCACGGCACTTCCTCCTCGGTAGCCGCACAGGCGAAGCGGTTGCCCTTGTAGTAGATCGGCTGCTGGTACCAGACGTCGGGAACCGGGTAGAGGCCGCCCCCGTCAGCCTCTTTCTGCTTGGCCGCCGGATCCTGCGCGGCGGCGATCACGAGCTTGCGCGCCGCCCTGAACGCTCCCTTGAGGTGCTCTTCGAAGCACAGGCAGTCGCGCAGCTGAGCCGGCACCGGCACCGGGGGCAGGAGTCGTACATCGGCCCGCGGTATCACCGGCCCGGCACCGTCAACGATCTCCCGCACGGCACCCAGGCCCGCCTCGCCCGCCTCGATGAGACTCTGCATGCTGCGTAGTTCCGGCCGGTCTGGCCGGGCTGCGGTCACGTCGATGACATGTCGGCCGTCATCGACGAAGGCACCGACGTGGCCGGCGCTCCCGTCTGCCGTGAAGGTCACGAGCTTCATTGCAAGCCCCCAGAGGAGATAATCGACGTTACGTTAATTATTAATCGACAATGTGTCGATCGTCAACGCCGCTTTTCATGCCAGGTCAGAGCCAGTGCATGCACGAAGGATGCTGGCCTTGCGTTGACGTAGAATCGACGAGGCGTCGGCTTGTACGTGAGCGGCTCGCTTCCGGCGCGAGCACAAGCCGGGCTCAGATGAGGGCGGTACGGGCATGGACGTGGGCTCTCGGCGCAGTCAGCGTCAACGATCCGCAGGACCCAATAAGGGAGAGGCCCGCGAAGCCCAGATCCTGGACGTGACCGAGCGCCTGCTGCTCACGACGCCGTTCGCCGACATGACGATGGACGAGATCGCCTCCCAGGCCGGAATCTCGCGGTCCGCCATGTACTTCTACTTCGCCTCAAAAGAGGATCTGCTGTCCGCCCTGTTGACGCGGACGCACGGCGACATCGTCAGGCCATCGGCGACGCTGCTGAATACCGGTGTTGCGGCAGACCGGGCGATTTACCAAGTGCTCGAGGCAATCCTGGTCAACTGGCGCCAGCACGGGCCGGCGCTGCGGACCTTCCTCGAGACCGCGCTGGCCTCACCCGGGTTCGGCGACAGGTGGCGGACCTTGGTGAATGAGAACATCGACGTCATGGCAGAGTTCATCGACCGTAAACGCGCTGCTGGACACCTCCCCGCCGGGCCGCCGTCCGCCCGCGCCGTGTCCTCAGCTTTGTTCTGGATGGTCGAGCACGAAATGTATGAACTCTTCCGCTCCCGTCACAACCGTGCCGCGGAGGCCGAGTTGGTGGAGACGCTCACGCTGGTGTGGCAGCGGGCTGTGGGAGTGAAGTGACAGAGCCGCATCTCATCGGCGCGCTAGTCGGGAGCTG
>DATAVV010000444.1:0-9294 GCA_036267555.1 Streptosporangiaceae bacterium
CGGCAAAACCCGTGATCAGATGGGGGTGCTCGCACGTCTGGGCGGCCCGGATCATCGGCCCCAGCGCGGACCTGTTCCACGGTCGGGGTGACTATCGCACACAATCCGCCCAGATCATGAAAAAACATCCCCGCCCGGCACCCGGCCGGGGCGTGCGGCCTGCCCGGGGCGTGCGGCCTGCCCGGGGCGTGCGGCCGGCCGGGGCGTGCGGCCTGCCCGGGCGTGCGGTCGGCTCGGTGGCCAGCGCCGTGCCCGGTGGCCAGCGCCGCGTGCGGCGGTTGGCGCGCGGCCGCTTAAATATCGGTCAGGTGACCGATGTCTCTCACTGCAAGTTGCAGCTAAATTTTTCTTGCAACCGGCTCCACCAGCGCGCAGGCTGAGCTTGTCCGCGAGTTGGCCCGACGACGCCGTGAGAGGAAGTTGTACCTAGCGTGTTTGTCCAGCTAGCGAAGGGGTCGATACTTTCTGGCCGCGAGCCCTGGCCGATTGTTTCCGGCCGGGAAGCGGCGAGGCCAGAGTTGCCCCTAGGTCAGGTAAGGCGCATCAGGCCGAGATCGGAGTCTCCCGGCGTCGCGCGCTGGCCACTGAGGGCACGGTCGGCACGGGCGAAGGATGCGCGCCCGCGCTGGCCACTGGAGGGGCGACCAGCGCGGGCGAAGGATGCGCGTCCGCGCTGGTCGCGCCCTGATCTTCCGGGCTACGCCCCCGGACCGAGTCCGGCCGAGGGCCGGCCTCACGGGATGTGACTGTGAGTACCAGCTAACCCCTAAGCCAGTGCGAAGACCCGGCGCCAGTCGCCAAACCGAGCCGGGCCTTCGCTCCTCCCTTTGCCAGAGAGGGTGCAACCATTATGCCTTTACCCACAGGCATCGCCGGTCGTCGTTCACTTTCTTTTATCGCTATCGCGGCCACGACCGCGTTAGTGGCCGCGGCCGCCGGGTGCGGCACCACCAAGGCACCAGCGGGCGACCCGCCCGGACCCGAGAAAACGAGCATCACGGTCGCCGCGGTGCCAGGGGAGGGCGCCGCCGGCCTGTACATCGCGCAGGAGCAGGGCCTGTTCGCCAAGGCCGGCCTGCACGTGACGATCAAGACGGTGACCACCTCGGACACGGTGATCCCGGACATGAAGGCCGGCTCGGTGGACGTCGCGTCCGGCCAGTACACCTCTTACATCCTCGCGGACGCCAAGGGCCTGGCCCGGATGCGCATCCTCGCCGCGGGCTACTCGCTCGGCACGCACGTGCAAGAGATCATGGTCGCGCCGCATTCGAAGGTTCACTCCGTGACCAGCCTGAAGGGTGCCACGATCGCGGTCAACGCGCCGGACAGCGAGACCACCGACCTGCTGTACAGCGTGCTCGCCCCTTACGGCATCAGCCCGTCCGATGTGCACGTCATACCGTTCCCGTTCCCCCTCATGCCGGCCATGCTGGCCCAGGGGAAGGTCGACGCGATCTACGAGATCGAGCCATACCTCACCGAGGCTGCCGAGCAGCACGGCGACGAGGAACTGACCGACATCGACACCGGCCCGGTCGGCTCGTTCCCGATCTCGGGGTACGGCGTGCTTTCGTCCTGGGCCGCGAAGTACCCGCACACCGCGGCCACGTTCGCCCGCGCCATCCAGCAGGCCAACGCGATCGCCGCCACCAACCCCTCGGCCCTGCAGAAGGCGCTCATCACCGCGCTGCACCTGAGCCCGGACGTCACCAACGTCATGGCCACGGGCAGTTTCCCGACCGCCACCCGGCCGGAGCAGTTGCAGCGGGTCGCCAACCTGATGCTGCGCTACGGGCAGCTCAGCCAGGCGTTCAACGTCAACACGATCACGGGACCCTGACATGACCGGTGTGACCTCCGAGGCCAGCGGCCGCACGCGGCTGACCGCCGGCGTGGCCGCCGCGTTCAACGAGGCCGCCAGCGGATACGACAATGGCGGGCCGCAGTTCGCCGGGCCTATCGCGTCCCGCCTGGTCAGCGTGGCCGACCTGCAGCCGGGCTGGCACGTGCTCGACGTCGGCTGCGGTGCGGGCGCGGTGCTGGTCCGCGCGGCCAGCGCGGTGTCCCCCGGAGGTCACGTCACCGGCATCGACCTCGCGCCGAGGATGCTGCAGCGCGCCGCGGACGAGGCCGTCCGGCAGGGCCTGGGCGACCGCGTCACGCTGCGCAGCGGCAACGCCGCGGAGCCCGCGCTGGGCCCGGTCCAGTTCGACGCGGTCCTGGCCTCGCTGGTGCTGTACCTGCTCCCGGAGCCGGAAGCCGCCCTCGAGCGGTGGGGCCGGCTGCTCACCCCCGGCGGGCGCGTGGCGTTCTCGTGGGGGGTCAAGCCCGATCCGCGGTGGCTCCCGGTGTTCGGGGCGGTCGGGGCCTACGCCGACACCCCGCTCGATTTCTTCTCCTACGTCGGGCGGCTGCCCCAGCCCGACGGCATGGAGACCGCGCTCGAGACCTGCGGATACACCGGGGTCACGATCACAGTAGAGACCGTCACCATCCGCTATGACAGCCCCGGACAGTGGTGGAAAGCGTCGCTTTCGGAAGGCCCCTGGGTCACCTGGCGTCACATCCCACCCGCCCGACTGCCCCAAGCCCGGGCTGACGCGATGCGCCTGCTCGAACCCATGCGTGAGCCAGACGGCAGCCTCACCCGGCACATACGTATGGGTTACGCGGTCGCGCACCGTCGCGAAGAAGGCCGCTGAGAGACGAAAGGAGCGCCCCACAGCGGTATAGCCCCCCGGGAAATCGCCGCTGACCCGCTGGCTCCGCCCCCCCGCCGGCGAGTCAGCAGGCGACAGCCCGGGTCACCGCCGCCGACCGGCCTGCCGGACCCCCCACCTCCGGCGGGGCCGGCCCCCGGCGACGTGACCCGGGTGGTGGCCGGCGACTGGCCCGCCGATCGTCCACTCGGCGGGCCAGTCCGCCGGCGCGCGGCAGGCAGATGTATCGGGTGACGAAAACGTTGCTGTCCGGGAGGTTCAGGGACGAGCCATGGCCCCTGCCGAACTTCACCTACCCGCTCATGCTGGCCGCGGTTCCGCTACACGCCGTCGCTCGCGCACTAGCGTCAGCCCGCGCGCGGGTGCCCGGCCGGGTGGGTACCGCGGAGCACCCGGGCTGACCAGGCGTGCCGCGTTAAGGATGAATGTCGTTCCTCGTGGCTCGGCCAGCCTTGACGGTGGTGGCTGGTAGCCTTTCGGCCCTGTGAGCAATCCCGCATCGGCGACTCAGGACGACACAGGCCGCCCCCAGACTCCGCTGCGGCGGGACCTGCTGCTGTCGCTGCGGGGCTGGCAGCGGGACGCCTATGGCGAGTACTTCCGCACGCCGCGGCGCGACTTTCTGCTGGTCGCGACGCCGGGAGCGGGCAAGACGACGTTCGCGCTCACGATCGCCGCCGAGTTGCTCGCGCGACGCGAGATCGCGGCCGTCACCGTGGTCACCCCGACCGAGCACCTCAAGCACCAGTGGGCGCAGGCCGCGCACCGGCTCGGGATCAGCATGGACTCCGCGTACCGCAACGCCCAGGGCCGGGTGTCGGCCGAATTCACCGCGGTGGCGGTGACCTACGCGCAGGTGGCCGCGCACCCGGCCCTGCACCGGCAGCGCACGGTGAACCGCCGCACGCTGGTGATCTTCGATGAGATCCATCACGCGGGTGACGCGCTCTCGTGGGGCGAGGCGGCCAGGGAGGCCTTCGAGCCGGCCAAGTACAGGATGGGGCTGACCGGGACCCCTTTTCGCAGCGACGCCAACCCGATCCCGTTCGTGACTTACACCCTGGAGGCGGACGGCACCAAGCGCAGTTCGTCCGACTACGTGTACGGGTACGGGCCTGCCCTCGACGACGGGGTGGTCCGCCCCGTGATCTTCCTGGCCTACTCGGGCGAGATGCGCTGGCGGACCAGGGCCGGCGACGAGATCACCGCTGCGCTGGGGGCCCCGATGACCTCCGAGCAGCTCGCGCAGGCGTGGCGGACGGCCCTGGACCCGGAGGGCGAATGGGTGGCCCGGGTGCTGGACGCCGCGGACCGGCGGCTGACCGAGGTGCGCCGCGGCATGCCGGACGCGGCCGGCCTGGTGATCGCCAGCGACCACGAGGGCGCCCGCGCGTACGCGGCGCTGCTGCGCCGGGTGACTGGCGTGCGGCCGGTCGTGGTGCTCTCCGACGACCCGACCGCGAGCCGGAAGATCGCCGCGTTCGCGACCTCTGAGGACCGGTGGATGGTCGCGGTCCGCATGGTCTCCGAGGGGGTGGACATCCCGCGGCTGGCCGTCGGGGTGTTCGCGACCAGCGTGAGCACCGCGCTGTTCTTCGCCCAGGCTGTGGGCCGCTTCGTCCGGGCCCGGCAGCGCGGCGAGACGGCCTCGGTGTTCCTGCCGTCGGTTCCCGTGCTGCTCGGCTACGCCGCGGAACTGGAGGCCGAACGCGACCACGTGCTGCACCTGCGCGGCGAGGACGACCCGGAGCAGGAACTGGCCGAGGCGCAGCGGCAGCGGGACACCGCCGACCAGCTTGGCGAGGCGCCGTTCACCGCGCTCGGGGCGTCGGCGCACTTCGACCGGGTGCTGTACGACGGGGGAGAGTTCGGCGCGTCGGCCGAGGAGGAGGACTTCCTCGGACTGCCCGGCCTGCTCGAGCCGGACCAGGTCGCGCTGCTGCTCCGCAAGCGCCAGGCCGACCAGATCACGCGAAGCGCCGCGCCTCCCGCGGCGGACCGGACCGGGGCGGACCGGACCGGGGCGGACCCGGCTGGGCCGGACCGGGCCGGGGCGGGCACCGACGCGCCGGGGCCGGCCGCCTCCACCCGGGAGACCCTGGCCGGGCTGCGCAAGGAACTGAACGGCCTCATCGCCGCCTGGCACCACCGCACCGGCCAGCCGCACGGCACCATCCACGCCGAGTTGCGCCGGGCCTGCGGCGGCCCGGCGCTGCCCGAGGCCACCGGGGACCAGATTCGGGCCCGCATCGACATGCTTCGCCGCTGGGCCTCAGCCGGCCGCTGACCGGCTGCTCCCGGGCTGCCGGTCTGCCCCGGCCCGGCGGGGAGCGGCCCGGGGTGGCGGCCGCTTAGGGGCCGCCGCCGGTCTCAGAGCGTGATCTCCGAGGTCGCGTAGGAGTCCAGCAGCCGGGCGTGGGTCGCCTGCAGGCGGCGGGCCAGCACGCCGGAGATCCGGCGGCTGAGCTCGTACCCCAGCGTCGGCTCTTCGTCGCAGGCCGCGCGCACGGCCCGGGCATCGAACTCGAAACCCTGCATGGGCTGCATGGTCATGGCGCCGAACCGCCACTGATACGGCGGCAGCAGCCAGGACACGCCGGTGACGTCCCCACGGCCGATGGTCTCGATGACCAGCCGCCCGCGGCCGGGCACGGTCGTGTCGATCACCACCTGGCCGGCGTCCAGCAGCCAGAACCTGTCCGCGACCGCCCCGGCCTCGAACAGCCGCTGCCGCGCGGGCACCGCCACGTGCCGGCACAAACTGGCTAGCGTGGCCAGGTGGTCGTCGGCCAGCCCGCGCAGGAACGGCTGGGCCCCGAGTACCGATTTTTCCTGAATGGTCATGCTGTGCCCCCTTAAGCCGCCCCCGGCCCTGCTCCCGCTCCGGGACCTACCCACGCGCGTCCGGGCAAGAACGGGTGTCCCCACCACACCGAAGGGGTTACCGCATGAAGATTGTGCACGAGGTGCTCACGCCGCTCCCGGAGGCGGACGACGGCACACCCGACGGGCTCGTCATCGCGCGGTCGCGTGCCGAGCCCGAGCAGTTCGCCTTGTTGTTCCGGCGCCACGCGGGCCGCATCGGCCGTTACGCCGCGCGCCGGCTGGGCCCGGGGGCGGCCGAGGACATCGTCGCCGAGACGTTCCTCGCCGCGTTCCGCCACCGCGATCGCTACGACGTGACCAGGCCCGACGCCGGTCCCTGGCTCTACGGGATCGCGGGCAACCTGATTCGCAGGCATGTCAGGGACGAGGTCCGGATGCTGCGGGCGCTGGCCAGTACCGGCCTCGACCCCGTGGCCGAGTCCTTCACCGACCGGTCCGACGCCCGGGTGGCCGCGGGCGCCACCCGGTGCGCCGTGGCCGCCGCGCTCGCCGCGCTCGACCCCGATCAGCGCGATGTCGTGCTGCTCATCGCCTGGGCCGAGCTGACCTTTGACCAGGCGGCCGAGGCACTCGGTATCCCCGAGGGAACGGCCAGGTCCCGGATGAACCGGGCCCGCACCCGGCTGCGAGCCGCCCTCGGCGGCAGCGACCCCACCCGCATTCTCGATGGACAGGAGGACCACCATGGATGAGCTTTCGCTGGTCGCGCGGCTGCGCGACGACGTGCCCGGCATTGACCTGGCCACCCCGGAGCGCCGGCTGGCCGACGACATCGCCGCGGCCCTGACGGCCGCGCCTGCCGCCTGGGGCCACGAGTCCCGCGAGCGGCTGGGGCGCGAGCCGGCCGCGCCGCGTCGCAGGCGCGGGTCCCGGCGCCGGGTCGTGGTGGCGGGTGCTGTCGCGGCCGCCGCCGTGGCTGCGGCCACGGTGGTCATCGTGGTGCGCGGCCAGCCGGCGCACGACAGGCCGGTCGCCATCGCCCCGCGGCCGACAGCCGCTCCAGCGCCCGGTCCGGCCGCCACCTCGGCGCAACTAGTCGCCTACGCCACGCGGGCCGCAGCCGCCGCGCCGCCGTTCAACCCGAAGCCCGGCGACTGGATCTACTTCAAGACACTGCAGGCCACGTCCTCCAAGGGCGAGGGCGGAATGTTGTTCGGGCCGCCGGACGGCAAAGCGGTTCAGCAGAGCTGGACCCAGGTGTCTGGCCTGCCGGGCGGGGGCGAACCCGGTGGCTGGCCCAACACCAGCTATCCCTACCTCGACTCCTTGCCGTCGAACCCCGCGAAGCTCACGGCCATCATCGAGGCCGGCCTGAAGGCTCAGAACTACGTGATCGGCTCGGGAAACATAGGGGTCTTCAACGCGATCGAGGCCCTGATGGAGAACATGGTGCTGTCGCCCAAGCTGCTCGCCGCGCTCTACGGGGTCCTGGCCAACGATCCTGCCGTGCACTTCGATCCCCGGGTCACCGATTTCGCGGGTCAGACCGGTGTGGCCTTCTACACCTACCAGGAGGGCTACCTCAAAGAGGAAATCGTGGTCAACCCCAAGACCTATGCCTACATGGGTGACCGGTACGTCACCTACCGCGCGCACGACCTGCCCGCGGCCGTCAACAACGGGATCCCGTCCGGTCCTTACACCCACTTCAAGAAGGGCCAGATCACCGGCGAGGCGGCCGTGCTCGATTACGGCATCGTGGCCCACCGAGGCGAGGTGCCCTGACCGTCACCCGCGCTGGCGCGCCGTGCCCTCGGGTGCGGACCGCCAGCCAGAGTTCCATGATCTGGGTGGATCGCGTGCGATATGCGCGCGTCATTCACCCAGATCATGGAAACCGGGTGGGGGAGCGGCGGGAGGAGCGGCCGGGGCGTAGCGGACCAGGAAGAAGCCGCGTACCGGCCAGCCCAGGTTCAGGTTGTGCTCGAACACCGTGGCCCGCGTCGGGGACGATACGTCGAACCCGATGGCGACCCGGTCGTCCGGGCCGGAGTTCGGGTCGTACACCCGCAGCGTGACCTGCGACCCGGCCTGCGTGTACCCGAACGCCAGGACCTGGTGGTTGTGGCGGAGCCTGGCCGGGTTCGCGGAGGCCACGGTGACCACGCCCAGCGCGGCCGGCTGCCCCGCGTCCAGCCGGGCCCGGATCCGCGGCCACGCCGTCGCGAGCGTCCGCCACGACACGCCCCGCTGGGTGCCCACCCGGCGGCGGTGGGCGAGGATGGCCCGGTCGCCGTCGGGCAGGTTCATCCACCGGTAGTATCGCGCGACGCCGGCCGGGATATCCCAGGACGCGATCAGGCGGCGCACCACGTACCCGTGCAGCGGCGAGCCGGGCCCGGGCCTTTCCCCGGGCGGTGGCATCCCGGCGTGCCAGTAGTCGAGCGCGGCGAAGACCATGCCGCCGCAGAGCCCGGCGGCCGAGTTGCCGACGCCGATGCGGCCGACCGGCGTGCGCACCGTGACCGCCGGGGACGGCGGCCACGCGTTCGTGAACGCGAACCCGTCCCGGGACGGCAGGAAGCCGCGGCCGCCCGCCCCGCGACCCGTCCTGCCGCCGGCCATCAGTTGGCCGACAGGGCGTCGATCCTGGCCACCTCGGCCGGGTCGAGCGAGAAGCCGAACAGGTTCAGGTTGGACACGATCCGCTTCGGGTCGGCCGACTTCGGGATGACCGTGATCTCGTGCTCCAGATGCCAGCGCAGCACCACCTGCGCGGGCGTCACGCTGTGCGCCCAGGCGATCTCGGTCAGCACGGGGTCATGCAGGTTGGTGTCCTTCAGCGGGCTGTAGCCCTCGACGGCCACCCCTCGCTCCCGCAGTCCGCCCACCAGGCCGGCGTCGTAGCGCCGCGGGTTCCAGTGGACCTGGTTGACCGCCGGGGCCTCGCCGGTCGCCGCCACCAGTTCGTCGATCAGCGGCAGCGAGTAGTTGCTCACGCCCACCGCGCGGGCCAGTCCCTCGTCGCGCAGCGCCAGCAGTTCGCGCCAGACCCGCGCGCTCGCCGCGCCGCGCGGCGGCCAGTGCACCAGCCACAGGTCGACGTAGTCGGTGCCGAGCGCGCGCAGCGAGGCGGTCAGGACCTCCCGCTCCCGCCCGGCGTCGCTGGCCCTCAGCTTGGTGGTCAGGAACATGTCCTCCCGCGGCAGGCCGCTGTCGCGCAGGGCCTCGCCCACCTCGGCCTCGTTGGCGTACATCGTGGCGGTGTCGATGTGGCGGTAACCGGCGTCCAGCGCCAGGAGCGTGGCCTCGCTGGCCCTGGGCCCGCGCATCGGCCACGTGCCGAATCCGACCATCGGCATCGCCACCCCGCCGGGCAGCATGACCGTGGGTACCTCGCGTGCTTCCGTCATGCTGCCCATTCTCTGCCATCGGTCTCCGGGCGGTCGCAGTAGCCCGCAGTCAGAGCACGACTACGGAACGCAGCACCTCTCCGCGCTGCATTTTCGCGAAGGCCGCCTCGACCTCGTCCAGCGCGATCGTCTCGGACACGAACTTCTCCAGCGGCAGCCGTCCCTGCAGATGCAGGTCCACCAGCATGGGAAAGTCCCGCGACGGCAGGCAGTCGCCGTACCAGGACGACTTCAGCGACCCGCCGCGGCCGAACACGTCGAGCAGCGGCAGTTCCAGCTTCATCTCGGGCGTGGGCACGCCGACCAGGACCACGGTCCCGGCCAGGTCGCGG
>DATAVV010000445.1:0-19163 GCA_036267555.1 Streptosporangiaceae bacterium
GTCGACGACGGCGGCACCGCCCTGCCCCAGCTCATCCGGCTCCTGGACGCAAACGGCATCGCGATCAGGTCCATCTCCATGTCCGAGCCCACCCTCGACGACGTCTTCCTCCGCCAGACCGGCCGCTCCCTACGCGACGAAACGGCGGGCGAAGAAACGGCGGGCGGCGCGGCGGGCGCGGCGGGAGACGCCATCGCGCCCGCCGACGACCAGGATCGGACTCCTCCCGGGCGCCCGCGCCATCGCGGCCCGGCCCGTAGCGATGGCCAGGCACGCCGTCTTCCGGCGCGGGGCGTCGGCGGGGCCGGGGGACTGGTCACAGCGCGGCGTGCACGCGGGCGGCACCGCGGCCGACGGCCGCGTGAGCAGGCCGGGCCGCAAGGGCCGGGCGGCACGAAGACGCTTCTGGACATCGGCCTGCTCTTCAGGCGATGTGCCAGGCAACTGCTGCGCAACCCAATCTGGGTGATCATGGGATTCTCGACCCCGATCCTGTATCTGGCGCTGTTCACACCCTTGCTGCGGCAGTTGGCCGGCACGGGCATCCTGCCCGGCGCGAGCGTGCTCAACTATTTCCTGCCCGGGATCTTGTCGCTGCTGGCCTTCGCCAGCGGCCTGGGGCCGGGTTTCAGCGTGCTCTTCGAGCTCAAGGCCGGCGTCATCGAGCGGTTCCGGGTCACCCCGGCCAGCCGGCTCGCGATCCTGCTCGGCCCGATCCTGGCCACCCTGGCGATGATGTTCGCGTTCGACGCGGTACTCGTCGCGGTCGGGGCCGGCTTCGGATTCTCCTGGCACGGGGCCGGGCTGCTGGTCCTGGCCGTGCTGCTCGGGCTCCTCATGATCGTCATGGCCACGTTCTCGGTCGCCACCGCGCTGGCCACCAAGGACATCACCAGCTTCGCTTCCATCGTCAGCGGCATCAACCTGCCGGTGATACTGCTGGCCGGGGTGCTGCTGCCCATCTCGCTCGGCCCGGCCTGGATGCGTACGCTCGCGCACTTCAACCCGCTGTTTTACCTGGTCCAGGCGTCCCGCGTGCTGGCCGGGGGCACGCTGACCGGCCCGGCGGTCTGGCAGGCCTTCGCCGTTCTGGTCCCGCTGTGCGTGGCCGTGCTCGCCTGGGCGACCAGCGTCTTCCGCCGGGCGGTCGGCTGACCGAAGGCTCACGCGTAAACGCGGCTGGGACGGCGGGCTCCCGCGGCACCGTCATCAGGTTGTCCCTACCGTGATTCCGGGGGCTGACCGGATGGTCCGCCGGCTCAGCAGGGAGCAAGATCCACGCTGTGAGTTCCGCTGCCATCCCGGCAGCCCCGGGGCGACCGCCGCGCCGGCCGCTAGCCAGCCGACACCGCCGCCGCTGAACAGCCAGGCGCTGGCGCAGGCCATCGCCGGGCTGCCCAGCGATCAGGAGACCGCCGCCCTGGTCAGGGTGACCGGCCGGTCCGGGCACTGGTCCGGGACTTCCGGCGTCGCGGATCTTGCCACCGGCGGTGCCGCGCGGGTCGGCGATGAGTTGCGGATCGGCAGCATGTCGAAGACGTTCATCGCGACGGTGGTACTCCAGCTCGCCGCCGGGCACCGGATCGACCTGGCCCGGCCGGTACAGGATTACCTGCCCGGCCTGCTGCGAGCGGGTGACCCGCCGGTCACCGTCGCCGAACTGCTCAACCACACCAGCGGCCTGGGAGAAGCGGACGGCATTGCCGACACCGGCGACCCCGGGTGGTTCCTGGCGCACCGGCTCGACACCTACACGACAGGCCAGCTGCTCGGCCCGGTTCTGCAGCAACCACTGATCGATATCAGCGAGCAGAATCCGTCGCTGTACGGCGCCCTTCCCCAACGGCGTGACAGTGTGGGGTCATACCGGGGAGACCCCCGGCTACGCCAGCGGGATGCTGGCCACCCGCGACCTGGCCCGGACGCTTGTCTTCGCCTTCACCCCCGTCGGGGCCGCTCAGACCGGGGGCACGCGGACGCTGATCACGGCCGACTGGCCGTTCCTGACGTGATCGAGCCCGCGGCGCAGCGTCACCGGGAGCAGGTCCGCGGCGGTTACGGTGCGCGCGTACGCACCCCCGGCCGCCGCGGCCACGCCGGCCAGGTCCGCCTCGGGCTGGAAGCTGGGCGCGAAGCCGCCCGCGGCGACCCGCCCGTCGGGATGCACCGACAGCGTGGACAGCACCGGCGACTTCCAGCCCTGGTTGTCGATGATCACGGTCAGCGACGGAGCCTGGTAGCGGCGGGCCATCCACTGAGCGGAGGAGGGCACGCCGAACAGGTACGACCCGTCCCCGGCCAGGGTGATCACGGTCCGGTCGGGTGCGGCCAGCTTGGCCCCGACCGCGGCGCCGCCGGACCAGCCGAGGGAACCGCCGCCGCTGTTGAAGACCGAGCCGGGGCGGCTGGCCCGCAGGTGCTCGTTGATCACGTGATAGTTGCTGATTGCCTCGTTGAGGAACAGGGCGTCAGGGCCGGCCGCCTCCCGGACGCAGGCCACCAGGTATTCCGGCGTGATCGTGCCGTCCGGCGCGGGCTGCTCGGCCTGCGCCCACTGCGCGCGCTGCGCGTCGTGCTCGGCGCGGACCTGCTGCGTGCGGCCGCGGACCGCCTCGGGGTCGAGGCGACCGCGCTCGGTCAGCCGGGTGGTGATCTGGCCGAGCGCGATCGCGAGGTCGGCCTGGGCGAACCGGCGGGCCGGCACGTGCCATAGCTGCATCTGCATCTTGACCGGGTCGGAGTCGATCACGTAACAGCGCGCCGAGTCCGCCGGGCGGTTGTGACCGGGGATCCACGGCACGTCGCTGCCCAGCACCAGGATCAGGTCCGCCCGCGCCAGCACCGGGTTCTGCCGGGGCTGGTTCCACTGGTAGCCGAGGTGCAGCGGGTGCTCGTCAGGAAAGTTGAACGCGGCCGGAACCGACTCGAGCACCGCCACGCCGGCTTGCTCGCACAGCCGGACGAGCGCGGCCACCGCCGCGAGGTCGCGGCCCAGGTAGGAGGTGACGACCAGCGGGGAGCTGGCCTCCTCCAGCGCGGCCGCGATCTCGTCCGCGACCTCGGCGGCCAGCGCGGCGGGCGCGACCGGGCTCCACCCGTCGCCGCCGGCCGGCTGCGGCGGCAGCGGCTCCTCCAGCACCTCGCGCGCGGCCACCAGGTACACCGGCCCGGCCGGCTCGCTGCGGGCGAGTTGCATGGCCCGGCGGACGATCTGCTTGGCGTTGCGGCCGGTGCGGATCTCGTGGTCGTACTTGGCGTAGCCGCGCAGCATCCCGCGCTGGTCCGCCGCGTCCTGCAGCCAGTGGATGTGCTCGGCCCGGGTGCCGGCCAGTTCCCCGTGCTGGGTCATGGGCGAAAGGCCGGCGAAGATCAGCGCCGGGACCCGCCCCCGCGACGCGTTATGTATCGCACCGCCCAGGTTCTGGGTACCGCAGTCCACGTGCACCACGACCGCCTGCGGCTCGCCGCTGACCAGCGCGTATCCGTGCGCGGCGCTGAGCGCCACATGCTCGTGCGGGCACAGGATCAGCTCCGGCAGCGCGTCCAGCGTCCCCGAGGCCTTCGCCAGCGCGTAGGCCTCCATGAAGCCGGTGTGGTCGCTGCCCAGGTTGGCGAACGCGTACCGGGCGCCCCCCTCGCGCATCGCCTCCAGGATGGCGGTGGACGTGGTGTACGTCGAGTCGGTCATGGCGTCCTTCCCGTGCGCGGGCCCGGCGCCCCGCGCGCCGGCCCTGTTCTGGTCGTCCCCCGCAGGCTAGATCGACATTCCGCCGTCGACCGCCAGGGTGGCGCCGGTGATGAAGGAACTCTCGTCGCTGGCCAGGAACAGCATCGCGCGGGCGACCTCTTCCGGCGCGGCGTGCCGGGCCAGCGGGATCATGTTCTCGAAGATCGCGGCGGCACGGTCGCGGTCGGCGCCCGTGGCCGCGACCTCGATGCGGTGCTGGAACTCGTTGTCGACCGGGCCGGGGTGGATCGTGTTCACCCGGATGCCGCGTGGCGCGGTCTCCTTGGCCAGCGTGCGCATGAGCCCGACCAGCGCGTGCTTGGCCGTGGCGTAGGCGCAGATGCCCGGGTCCGACGTGAGGCCGACCACGCTGGAGGTGATCACGATGCTGGCCCCGGGCCGCAGGTACGGCAGCGAGTACTTGCACACCAGGAACGAGCCCCGCACATGCACGGCCAGGACCTGGTCGAACACCTCGTCCGGGTAGTCGGCCACCGGGGCGATCACCCCGCTGATCCCCGCGTTGCTCACCACCACGTCGAGCCGGCCGAACGCCTCCGCCGTCTCGGCCACAGCCGCCTTGACCTGCGCCGCGTCGGTGACATCCGCGACGGCCCAGCGGGCCGCGTCACCGAGCGAGGCCGCGCCCGCGCGCAGTTCGTCCTCGACCAGGCCGGCCAGGACGACCCGGGCGCCCTCGGCCACGAGCGCACGGGCCGTGGCCAGGCCGATGCTGCCCTCGCCGCCGGTGATGAGGGCAACCTTGTCCTGCAAGCGCGCTGAAGAGGCCATAGGGCCCATGCTGGCCTGCGGCCGGCGCTGCGTCTTGCACGCCAGTGCACGCCGCTTGACCGCCGGGGCATGAGAAAGATCTTGATTTTTAACGCGGCTACGTGGCCGGTCCGCGCGCCGCCCGGTAATCGCGCGGCCCCATGCCGTAAGCCGCCTTGAACAGCCGGCTGAAGTGAGCCGGGTCGGGGTAGCCCCAGCGGGCCCCGACGGCGGCCACCGGCCGCGCCGCGCAGCGCGGATCGCGCAGGTCGTGACCGCAGCGATCGAGGCGGCGCTGCCGGATCCAGCCCGACACCGTCGTGCCGCTGGCGTGGAAGAGCTTGTGCAACTGGCGCAGGGAGATGTGGTGGGCCGCCGCGATCTGGGCCGGGGCCAGGTCCGCCTCGCTCAGGTGGGCCTCGATGAACGAGGTGATCTGCGCCATCAGCGCCCGGTGCGCCGAGTCGGGGTCGGCGGGCGCGGCGTCCAGCCGCTCGGCCAGGACGGTGCCGAGCAGGTCGACGACGTTGCCGGCCAGCCGCAGGCCGGTGCCCTGGCTGCGGCTGTCCATCTCGTCCAGCAGGTCGGCCGCCTGGACCAGGAACGGGCCGATCAGCGAGGCCATGCCGCCGGCCTCGCCGGGCAGCCGGGTCGCGGTCAGGCCGGCCAGGCGGGACTGCGGCAGGCCGAGCATGTCGCGCGGGAAGACCAGCACGAGCGTGCGGTGCGGGTCGCTGAACGCGAGCGTGTACGGCCGGTCGGTGTCGTAGAAGGCGAACTCGCCGGGCGAGAGCGTCGCCTCGCGGCCGTCCTGGATCAGCACGGACGTGCCGCGAAGCTGGACACCGATCTTGTAGCAGCCGGCCGGCGCCACCTTGACCAGCCGCGCCGTCCGGTGGGCCGTATGCGGATCGGCCAGGACCTCGATCAGCCGCAGGCTGCCGAGTTCACAGCCCCGGAGCCGGCCGCGGAAGTCGGCGTCGCCGCCCGGGCTGGAGACCTCGAGCGGGACGAACGTGTCGGACACGGCGTGCTTCCAGTACTCGAAACGCTGACCAGGCGGCAGGTCGAGGGTGCGCGCGACGTCCGGCATGCCTGTCTACCTCCTCCGTCACGTAACGGCAGCACATCATGATCAGTTAGAAATCACCCGTCTAGCTTGCGGGCGTATGCGCGGATGGTCAAGCGATGTGCCCGGTAGTGCAAGACCGCCCTTACCGGGCCGCCTGACAATGACCCGAACAGGGGGCTTAGACCTCACGTGCGGAGTGAAAAATGACTGATGCGGCGAATACGAGCCAGCGCGAGCGGCTGAGCAGACGCGGTTTCCTCGGGGCCGCGGGCCTGGCTGTCGGCGGCGGCCTGGCCGGCGTGACCGGCTGCTCGAGCGCGCTGAAGCAGACGGGCACGTCGAGTTCCCCCGGCGCGTCGGGCGGCACGATCAAGATCGGCTTCATCAGCCCGCAGACCGGCCCGCTCTCGGTGTTCACCCAGTCCAACGGGTACGTGCTGAGCCAGGTGCGCACGGCCCTGGCCAAGGGGCTCACGATCGGCGGCAAGAAGTACCACGTCCAGATCATCACCGGGGACAGCCAGTCGTCCTCGGCGCGGGCCGCGACCGTCGCCTCCCAGATGGTCCAGCAGCAGTCGGTGGACTTCTTCCTCGCCACCGCCACGCCGGACACGGTCATCCCGGTCTCTTCGCAGGCCGAGGCCTCGGGCGTGCCGTGCGTGCTGACGATCTGCCCGTGGGAGCAGTGGTACTACAAGAGCAACGGCGCCGCCAACACGTTCAAGTACACCTACATGTATTTCCTCGGCACCCAGGAGGAGACCGACCTGTTCGCGTCGGTCTGGAAGGGCGCGTCCACCAATCACGTGATCGGCGGCCTGTGGCCGAACGACGTCGACGGCGCCGGGTTCCAGAAGTACATCACCAAGAAGGCGGGCAGCGAGGGCTGGAAGGTCGTTCCCTCGGGCGGCTACACCGACGGGCTCTCGGACTTCACGCCGATCATCTCCAAGTTCAAGAGCGCCGGCGTGGAGATCCTGCACGCCGTGCCGATCCCGCCGGACTTCATCACGTTCTGGCGCCAGGCCCACCAGAACGGCTTCACGCCGAAGATCGCGTCGATCTCCAAGGCGCTGCTGTTCCCCAGCGCGGCCCAGGCGCTCGGCTCGCTGGTCACCAACGTGATGTCGCCGCTGTGGTGGACGCCGGCGTTCCCGTACAAGTCCTCGCTCGACGGCACGTCGGCCTCGGACTTCGCCGCCAGCTACAAGACCGGCACCGGCCAGGAGTGGACCCAGCCGATGGGGTTCAACTACGCGATCTTCGAGATCGCGGTCGCGGCGCTCAAGGCCTCAGGGGACCCGAAGAACGCCCGCGCCGTCGCCAGCGCGATCGGCAAGCTGAAGGGCCAGGCCATCACCGGGGCCTATGACTTCACCTCCGGGCCGGTCCCGCACGTGTCCCAGGTTCCGGAACTGCTCGCGCAGTGGCGGCTGGTATCGGGCAGTCCCCAGCTCATCGTGGTCAACAACTCGCTCCTGCCCGACGTGCCCGTCACGGGCTCGCTGGAACTCCTCTGAGCGAGAGCGGCGGCGTGCCAGCGCTGGAGGTCAGCGACGTCGCGAAGAGTTACGGCTCGATGCCGGTGTTCACCTCGGTCTCGCTCGCCGTCGCGGCGGGCGAGGCCGTCGGCATCGTCGGCCCGAACGGGGCGGGCCAGACCACCCTGCTCGACCTGCTGAGCGGCACCGGGCGCTGCGACGCCGGCCGGGTGCTGCTCCAGGGCAAGGACGTGACCCGGCTGCCGCCCCCGCTGCGGGCCCGGATGGGCCTGGGCCGCACGTTCCAGGTGCCCAGGCCGCTGGGGGACCTGACCGTGTTCGAGAACGCGCTCGTGGGCGCGACGCGCGCCGCGGGGTTGCGCGGGCGGCAGGCGCAGCAGGTCGCCTGCGACGCGCTCACGCTGACCGGCATGGCCGGTCACGCCAACGCCCGGTCCGGCTCGCTGCGGCTGCTGGACCGCAAGCGGCTGGAACTGGCCCGGGCGCTGGCCATGCGGCCGCGCGTGCTGCTGCTGGACGAGATCGCCGGCGGGCTGAGCGACCCGGAGACCGAGGCGCTGATCACGACGATCCGGACGGTGAACGAGGCCGGCACCGCGATCATCTGGGTGGAGCACGTGCTGCGGGTCCTGATCGCGGTGGTCACCCGCCTGGTGTGCCTGGCCGGCGGGGAGGTCATCGCGGACGGGGCACCCTCCGAGGTGCTGGCCAGCGACGAGGTCCGCACCGCGTTCCTGGGCGGAGGCGTGCTGTGAGCGCCCTGCTGGACATCGCCGGCCTGGAGGTGTTCTACGGGGATTTCCAGGCGCTGTTCGGCGTGTCGATGTCGGTGCCCCGGAGCGGCGCGACCGCGCTGGTCGGCGCCAACGGCGCGGGCAAGACCACGCTGCTGCGCGCGATCGCCGGGGCGCAGCCCTGCGCGTCGGGAACGGTCAGCTACGACGGCGCGAATATCACCGCGGCCCCGCCGCACCGGCGGATCTCCCGTGGCATCGCGCTGGTGCCGGAGGGCCGCAAGCTCTTCCCCAGCCTGACCGTCGAGGAGAACATCCAGGTCGGCGCAGCCGCGGCGGCCTCCGATGCGTGGCCGCTTGAGCGGATCTACGGCGCCTTCCCGCTGATCGCCAAGCGGCGCCGGCAGCGCGCGTCCACGTTGTCGGGGGGTGAGCAGCAGGCGGTGGCGATCGCCCGGGCCCTGGCCGCCGCGCCGACGCTGCTGCTGCTCGATGAGATCTCCCTCGGGCTGGCCCCGCGCGTGGTCGAGGAGCTTTACCAGACGCTGTCCGGTTTGCGATCGGCCGGGGCCACGCTGGTCATCGTGGAGCAGGACCTGCGGCGCGCCATGGACGCGTGCGACGACCTGGTCTGCCTGCTCGAGGGGCGCGTGGCGCTGGCCGCCAGGGTCGCCGACGTGAGCCGGGACGAGGTCGTCGCCGCCTACTTCGGTGAGGGGCGGTCATGAACTGGGTCAACGCGGTCATCCAGGGCATGCTGCTCGGCGGCCAGTACGCGCTGATCGCATGCGGGCTCTCGCTGGCGTTCGGCGTCATGCGCATCGTGAACCTGGCCCACGGCGACCTGGCCGTGTGCGGGGCCTACCTCGGGCTGGTGCTGTCGTCGGCGCTCGGCGTGCCGGTGTGGGTCACGCTGCCGCTGCTGCTGCCCGCCGCGTTCGCGGCCGGCGTGGCCTTGCAACTGCTGCTGCTGGGCCGGGCACTGCGGCACGGCGTGCTCGCGCCGGTGCTCGTCACGTTCGGCCTGTCGGTGATGATCGAGAACCTGCTCCAGGTGGCCGCGACGTCCGACCCGCGCGGACTGAACGCCGGCTCGCTGGCCCTGGCCAGCTTCCACCTCGGCGGCGGCATCACCGTGTCCTGGCTGTTCCTGACCGCCTTCCTCACCGCGTGCGCGGTGCTGTCCGGCCTGCAACTGGCGCTGTCGCGCACGTCGTGGGGCCGCAAGGTGCGCGCCACCGCCGACGATCTGGACACCGCGCGGCTGGTGGGCATCCGGGTGCGGCCGGTGTTCGCGACCGTGGCCGGCACCGCGGTGGCCACGGCGGCGCTGGCCGGCGTGTTCATCGGCACGATCGGCACCTTCGATCCGCTGGCCGGCACGAACACGCTGATCTTCGCGTTCGAGGCGGTCGTGATCGGCGGCATCGGGTCGCTGTGGGGCACCCTGGCCGGCGGCATGGCCCTTGGCATCACCCAGGTGGTCGTCGGCGTGGTCAACCAGTCGTACGCCGTGCTCGCCGTGCACCTGCTGTTCCTGGCCGTGCTCACGGTGCGGCCGGGCGGGCTTTTCACCAGCCACCAGGCCGAGATCGGCGAGGCCAGGGGCGTCGGGGCGCTCGGATGAGGCGGCGAGCGGCGGCCCGCTCCCGCGACGCGGAACCCTCGGTGACCCTGGTCACGGTCAGCCGGTGGAGCCGGCCGGCGTCGGCCTTCACCGGGGTGTGCCTGGCCGCCGTCGTGGTCATGGCGGCGGTGCCCTATGTCATCGGCGGCCCGGCCGAGCAGCCGCTGATCACCCTGCTCACGTTCGTCGCCCTGGCCAGCCAGTGGAACCTGCTGGCCGGGTTCACCGGGCTGACCTCCTTCGGCCAGCAGGCCTACATCGGGATCGGCGCTTACGCGCTCTACCTCGTCGCCGAGCACGGGGTCAGTCCGTTCGCCGGCATCGCCGCCGCGGCGATCGCCGCCGTGGCGATCTCGCTGCCGGTGTCCGCGCTCGTGCTGCGGCTGTCGGGCGGCTACTTCGCCGTGGCCACCCTGGTGGTCGCCGCGGTGTTCCAGATCGTCGCCACGCTGTCGCCGTCGGTGGGCGGGACCACCGGGGTGAGCGTGCCCGGGCTGTCCGGCTACAACGACGTGCTGCGCGAGGCGCTGATCTACTGGGCGACGCTGATCGTGGCCGTGGCCAGCGTGGCCGGCGTCTGCCTGCTGGTGCGGCGGAACTTCGGGCTTGACGCCCGGGCGGTCAGCAGCGACCCGCTCGCCGCGGCCAGTTCCGGCGTGCGGGTGGGGCGGATCAGGCGGCTGGCCTACCTCGCCGCGGCCGGCGGCGCGGGCGCGGTCGGCGGGCTGATCGCGCTGCAGACCCTGTACGTGGAGCCGACGTCGGTGTTCAACATCCAGTACAGCGTGTAAATGCTGTTCATGGTGCTGATCGGCGGCATGGGGACGATCGAGGGCCCGATCATCGGCGCGCTGCTGCTGTTCGCGCTGCAGGAGACGCTCTCGGGGTACGGGGCCTGGTACCTGGTCATCGTCGGCGGCCTCGCGGTGACCGCCACGCTGGTCGCCTCGCGCGGGATCTGGGGCCTCGCGAGCGACCGCTTCGGCTGGTCGCTGCTCCCCGTAGGCTACCGGGTGCGCGAGCCGACCCCGCCCGCCCCGCCTGAACCCCGCTGACGGGCAGCGACCCAGACGATCATCAAGATCGAGCTCACGAGCACGATCATGCCGAGGCCGATCACCTTGGCGCAGGCCCCTACCTTCTCGGGTGGTATGTCGGGGCTGTCTGGTACGTCAGAGCTGCCATGAGGGGGGTGATGCTGGCCCCCGCCGTGTGATCCGCCAACGTGTCCGCCACCGTGCATGCCTCGGCTCCCTTCCCCGGGGTAAACCCCATGAATACCCGTGTTTGTTATTTTAACGGCTAAACGGCACCTTAGTCCTCAAGAGATCATTACGGACACAAAGACGGGCCCCCGTGCGCCGGGTCGCGGTCGGCCTGCGGTCGGCACGGTCTGGGTCAACGCCTACCGCGTGGCCGACCCGGCCGGGCGCGGACGGTGGTCAGCCGGAGGCGCGCTTGTACGGGTCGGGCGGGAACCAGCCGGCGTCGATGATGTCCGCCGACCACTGTTCGAGCTCGGGCACGATGGCGTCCAGCGCCGGGCCGACCGCGTCCAGGACCGGCGCGAGCTGGCGGTCGGTGGTCTCCTCGAGTTCGTGCCGCAGCCGGGTCCCGGCCGCGGTCAGCGCGCCGTCGGCGACCAGGCCGCGCTCGCGCAGGTCCGCCGCGGCCTGGTACATGGCTTCGGGCGGCCAGCCCCTGGTGGCCGTGTAGGACCAGGGCGCCCAGCCGACCTGAAGCTCGGTGAGCAGGTTCGCTTCCAGCCCGGTCAGCCCGGCGGCCGTGTACGCGGCCAGGTGGCTGTCGCCGCGCAGTTCGCGCAGCATCGCGGCGACGTGCCAGAGCTGGGTCAGGTCGTCGTCGGGCCACGGCAGCCCGGCCAGCCCGGCGAACAGCGGGCGCCCGGCTGTGCCCGCCCGCTCGACCGCCCGGCGCAGCACGCCGGTCACCTCGGCCGCGCGCTCGGGCGCGCGCAGCGCCGTGCGCAGCGCGACCATGGCCCCGGCCTCGCGGGCGGCGCGGATCTCGGCCAGGCCGCACGCGGCCCGGGCCGCGTCGTACAGGCCCGCGATCAGCCCGGGCTCGAAGACCCCGAACGTGGCGGCGACCACGCTGGCGTCCGGCTCCCCCAGCACGCACGCGCGCGACCAGGCGTACCCCTGCAGGAAGTCCAGGCCGAGGGCGGCGTAGGCGTCGTAGGAGGGCTCGCTCCAGACGGAGATCATCGCGATCGGCTCGATCGCGTCGCGCAGCCGGCGGCCCGGTGACAGCCAGCCCGACGTGCCGGCCTGCGGCGCATCGGGGTCAGGGGGCTGGAGAAAGGCCGCGCGGACCTCGGCGTAGTCCATGACGGGGATTATGCCGTGTCCCGGGCCGGCTCAGCAGGCCCCGGCCAGGCTCAGCGGCCGGCCCGCAGCAGCGCCGAAGGGGTGACCGTCACCGGGAACGGCAGCGCCGCCTCGAACGCCTCGTCCCCCGCCACCTGGGCCACCTCCTGGTAGCGGCCGCCGCGCAGCTCGAACACGGTGAGTTCGGGCTTGGCCGCGTCGGGTTCGACGATCCAGTACGAGACGATGCCGAACTTCTCGTACACGTCTTTCTTGCGGTTCCGGTCGTAGAGCCGAGTCCGCGGCGAGGCCACCTCCACGGCCAGCGCGGGCGGCCGCTCCTGGAACACGGTGTCCATGGAGTCGGCCCGGACCACGGCCACGTCCGGCACCCGGTGCTGGTGCCGGCTGAGGTTGACCCCGGGCCCGGGAAGCACGAGCAGTTCCGGCGGGCACACGGCATCCAGGATCTGGGCGAGCCGGAAGACGGCGAGCTGGTGCAGGTTGGACGGGACCGGGGACACGATCAGGACCCCGTCATCCAGCTCGTAACGAAACTCGTCGTCGGGCATGTTCTCCATGTCCTCGACGGTGAGCGCCCGGCTCTGGTCGGACCAGACGTCGGGTGCGGTCATGACACTCATGGTGCCTCCTATCCCTCATGCGCGCCACCATCTCAGGCCCGGCTGACACTTCCGCGATTACGCTGCTCACATGACGAGCGCCGTCCCCCCGTCCGGAGTCAGCATCGCCGACGCGCGCCTGCAGGAGGTGTCGGACGGCATCTACGCCTACATCCAGCCCGACGGTTCCTGGTGGATCAACAACACCGCGTTCCTGGTCGGCCGGTCCGGCGTGGTGAGCGTGGACGCCTGCTCCACCGAGCGCCGTACCCGCGCCTACCTGGGCGCGATCGCGTCGGTGACCAGCCAGCCGGTGCGCACCTTGATCAACACCCACCACCACGGCGACCACACGTTCGGTAACTGCCTGTTCGCCGGGGCCACGATCGTGGCCCACGACAAGTGCCGGGCGGAGATGCTGGGGTTCGGGCCGCCTGGGCGGGCGCCGTTCTGGACCGAGGTCGACTGGGGGGACATCGAGCTGGCGCCGCCGTTCCTCACCTACGAAACACAGGTCCGGGTCTACGTCGACGACCTCGAGTGCGAGGTGCGGCACGTCGGGAGCCCGGCCCACACCACCAACGACTCGATCGTCTGGGTGCCCAGCCGCTCCCTGCTGCTGTCCGGGGACCTGCTGTTCCGCGGCGGGACGCCGTTCCTGCTAATGGGGTCGGTGGCCGGGGCCATCGACGTGCTCGAGGACCTGAAGCGGCTGCCGGCGGCCACGATCGTGCCCGGCCACGGCGGGGTGTCGGGACCGGATCTGATCGACGACGTCCTCGGCTACCTGCGCTTCGTGCTGGACGCGGCCCGCGCGGGCCGCGACGCCGGGCTGTCCCCGCTGGACGCGGCGCGCGAACTCGACCTGGGCTCGTACGCGGACCTGCTCGACGCCGAGCGGATCGTGGGCAACTTGCACCGCGCCTACGCGGAACTGGGCGGCGCGCCGCGGGGGGCGCCGATCGACGTGGTGGCCGCGTTGACCGACATGGTGACCTACAACGGCGGCCAGCCGCTCACCTGCTACGCCTGAACTACGATCGCGTTGATCGCCGGTTCATGACGGGCCGACCGTGGCCCCGGCCAGGTCTACGCGCAGCGGGGTGACCTGCCAGGTGACGCCGGTTTGCGCGGCGATCGCCGCGCACGCTTCGGGGCCGGGGTGCACGCCGGGGACGGTGAGCGCGAGTACCGAGGGACCGGCCCCGGACACGACCGCGGGGACGCCAGCGGCCCGCAGCCGGCCGATCAGGCCGGCGGTGGCCGGCATGGCCGGGGCGCGGTAGGGCTGGTGCAGCAGATCCTCCGTGCCGGCCAGGAGCAGGGCCGGGTCGACGGTCAGCCCGGCGATCAGCAGGGCCGCCCTCGCCGAGTTCGCCGCCGCGTCCGCGTGCGGCACCGCGGCCGGAAGCAGCAGCCTGGTCTGCGCGGTCGAAAGCGAACGTTCCGGTATAAAAACGACCGTTTCCAGCCCGCAGGCCGGTTGCAGGCGGGCTGTGCGCGCGCCCGAGGCTGTCGTCCAGGCGATCGTGAGCCCGCCGGTCAGGCACGCCGCCACGTTGTCCGGGTGTCCCTCCAGCCGCGTCGCGAGGTGCAGCACCTCGGCGTCGGTCATGGCCCGGCCGCCGGGGGCCAGGGCCCGCGCGGCCAGCAGGCCGGCCACGATCGCGCCGGCCGATGAGCCGAGCCCGTACCCGTGCGGGATCGCGTTGACGCACCGCAGCCCGATCCCGGGCGGCTGGCCGCCGCCCGTCGCGCCGAACCCGGCCCGCATGGCCTGCACGACCAGGTGGTCCTCGCCGGCGGTCGCGGTGTCCTCCCCGGCGCCGGACACCTCGATGTCCAGCCCGGCGGGGATGATGCGGGCCTCGACCACGTCGTACAGGGTCAGGGCCAGGCCCAGGGCATCGAAACCGGGGCCGAGGTTCGCGCTGGTCGCGGGCGTGCGGACGGTGACGGGCTGGCCGGGCCAGCTCACCGGGCAGCCCTCACGCCAGCCCGAGTTCGGCCGCGGCGGCGTGGGAGTCGGCCGGGATCGTCACCGGGGCGGGTGCGGCCGACACGGCCCAGTCCGGGTCCTTCAGGCCGTGGCCGGTGATCGTGCAGACCACCCGGGAACCGGCAGCGACCTGGCCGTTCTCGCGGGCCTGGAGCAGGCCGGCCACCCCGGCGGCCGAGGCCAGTTCGCCGAACACACCTTCCTTGCGGGCCAGCAGCCGGTAGGCGGCCAGGATCTGCCGGTCGGTCACCGACGCGATCAGGCCCCCTGACTCGTCGCGCGCGGCCTCGGCCAGGCCCCACGAGGCCGGGTTGCCGATCCGGATCGCGGTCGCGATCGTGGTCGGCGCGGCCACCGGCGCTCCGGTGACGATCGGCGCGGCCCCGCTGGCCTGGAACCCGAGCATCCGCGGGGCGCGGCTGGCCCGGCCTGTCGCCATGAACTCGGTGTAGCCCTTCCAGTAGGCAGAGATGTTCCCGGCGTTGCCGACCGGCAGGCAGTGCACGTCGGGTGCGTCGCCCAGCGCGTCCACGACCTCGAACGCCGCGGTCTTCTGGCCTTCGATCCGGTCCGGGTTCACGGAGTTGACCAGGGCGACCGGGTAGTCAACGGAGAGCTTGCGCACGAGTTCCAGGCAGTCGTCGAAGTTGCCGTCCACCTGCAGCAGGCGCGCGCCGTGCACCAGCGCCTGAGCCAGCTTGCCGAGCGCGATGTTGCCGCGCGGCACGAGCACCGCGCAGGTCAGGCCCGCCTTGGCCGCGTAGGCCGCAGCGCTCGCGCTGGTATTGCCGGTCGACGCGCAGATCACCGCCGTGGCGCCGCGGCCGACCGCGGCGCTGACCGCCACGGTCATGCCGCGGTCCTTGAACGACCCGGTCGGGTTGCCCGCCTCCACCTTGAGGTAGACCTCGCAGCCCGTCATGGCCGACAGCGCGTCCGCGGGCACCAGCGGCGTGCCGCCCTCGCCGAGGGTGATCACAGGCGTGCCCGCGGCGAGCGGAAGCAGGCCGCGGTACTCGGCGATGACGCCCCGCCACTGGGCGGTGGCCGGCGCCGCGTCCACGGCGTGCGGGATGGCCGCGCTCATTCGCTCTCCTCTCCCTCGACCCGCATCACGCTGTCGACGGCCCGCACGGCCTCCATCGCGCAAAGGTCGGCCACGGTCGCCGAGAGCGCGGCCTCACGGGCCGTGTGCGTCACGATCACCAGGTAGGCCTGGTCACCGCGGCCCTCCTGGCGGACCGCCTTGATTGACACGTCGTGGCGGGCGAACGCCTCCGCGACCGGCGCGAGCACGCCGGGCCGGTCCGCCACGTCCAGCGCGACGTGATACCGGGTCAGCGCCTCGGACATCGGCAGCACCGGAAGCTCGGCGTAGCTGGGCGCGTCCGGGCCGCGGATCCCGGCCACCCGGTTGCGCGCGACGACCACGAGATCACCGAGCACGGCGCTGGCCGTCGGCCCGCCGCCGGCGCCCGCGCCGTAGAACATCAGCCGCCCCGCCGACTCGGCCTCGACGAACACCGCGTTGTAGGCGCCGCGCACCGAGGCGAGAGGGTGCTCCCGGGAGATCATCGCCGGGTGGACCCGGGCCGAGATCCCGCCCGCGTTCCGCTCGCAGATCGCGAGCAGCTTGACCACGCAGCCGAGCACCCGGGCGCTCTCGATGTCGGCGGCGCTGACGGCCGTGATCCCCTGGCGGAAGACGTCGGCCGCGGTGACCCGGGTGTGGAAGGCCAGGCTGGCCAGGATGGCGGCCTTGGCCGCGGCGTCGTAGCCGCCCACGTCGGCGCTGGGGTCGGCCTCGGCGTAGCCGAGGGCCTGCGCCTCGGCCAGCGCGTCCGCGAACTCCGCGCCCGAGGTGTCCATCTTGTCGAGGATGAAGTTCGTGGTGCCGTTGACGATCCCGAGTACCCGGCGCACCGCGTCGCCCGCCAGAGACTCGCGCAGCGGCCGCAGCAGCGGGATGGCCCCGGCCACCGACGCCTCGTAGAACAGGTCGGCGCCGTGCTCGCGGGCCGCGGCGTGCATGGCCGCGGCGTCGGCGCCGAGCAGTTCCTTGTTCGCGGTCACCACCGACTTGCCGGTCCGCATCGCCGCGAGCAGCAGCGAGCGGGCCGGCTCGACGCCGCCGATCATCTCCACCACGATGTCGACGTCGCGCCGCGTGACCAGGCCCATCGCGTCGGTCGTGATCAGGTCGCCGGGCACGCCGGCGTCGCGGGCCCGGCCGCCGGGATCGCGAACCGCCACGCCCGCGACCTGAAGCGGGGCGCCGACCCGCGCGGCCAGGTCGGTGGCCTGCTCGCCAAGCAGCCGGAACACCTGCGAGCCCACGGAGCCGCAGCCCAGCAGCGCCACCCGCAGCGGCGTGCGATCAGCGCTTGCTTCCATTGAGGTCCCTTCCCGCTGCCATGCCAGAAGCCGTCAGCCCCCCGCGCTCGCGTCCAGGCTATCGAGCGGCGGGAAGGCCCGTCACCGTAGCCGCCGGGCCCCGGCCGACGGGAGCGCATCGAGGAACCCCGGCCCGGCCCAGCCCGCGGCGGCGAACGCGCGGCTCACGCTGGCGCGGACGTCCGCGCTGCGCCCGGTCTGGGCCAGGGCGATGACCGAGCCGCCGAACCCGCCGCCGGTCATCCGGGCGCCGAGGGCCCCGCCCGCGGTCGCGGCCTCGACCGCGGTGTCGGCCTGCGGCCAGGAAACCTCGAAGTCGTCGCGGAGCGAGGCGTGGGAGGCGGTGAGCAGCGGGCCGCACCGGCTGACCTCGCCCTCCCGCAGCAGGCTGACCGTCTCCAGGACGCGGGCGTTCTCGGTGACCACGTGCCGGGCCCGGCGCCGCAGCAGGGGGTCGGCGATGCGGTCGAGCGCCGCCGGCCCGCCGGTGACCTCCCGCAGGCTGGGCACGCCCAGCACCCGGGCGGCTTCCTCGCAGGCGCGGCGCCGGGCCGCGTAGCGGCCGTCGGCCAGTTCGTGCCGCACCCGGGTGTCGATGACCAGCAGCACAAGACCGGCCGCGGGCAGGTCGAGCGGGACCAGGGTGCTCTCGTTGCTGCGGCAGTCCAGCAGCAGCGCATGACCGGCCTGGCAGAGAAGGGACGCGGACTGGTCCATGATCCCGGTCGGCACCCCGACGAACTCGTTCTCCCCGCGCCGGGCGAGCGCGGCCAGGCGGGGCCGGGGCACGGTCAGGTCGTAGCTTTCGGTCAGCGCCAGGGCCGTGGCGCATTCCAGGGCGGCCGACGAGGAGAGCGCGGCGCCACGCTCGAGGTCGGCGTCGATGGCGACGGCGGCCCCGCCGATCGGCAGGCCCGCCTCCCGCAGGGCCCACGCCGCGCCCGCCGGGTACGCGGCCCAGCCCGGCACCGTGCCCGGGGCCAGCGCGTCCAGCGCCACCGTGGCCGGCGCCTCGGGGGCCTGGGCCGAACGCAGGTCGATCCGGCCGTCGCCGCGGCGGCCGACCGCGGCGCACACCCCCTGGGCCAGCGCGAACGGGAGCACGAAGCCCTCGTTGTAGTCGGTGTGCTCGCCGATCAGGTTGACCCGCCCCGGGGCCTGCCAGACCCCGTCGGGCGCCGCGTCATAGCATTCGGCGTACCAGCGGGCCGCTCGCTCCCCCGGGCCGGGCCCGGTCACCTGCCGCTCCCCGCCGCCGTCACCCGCTCATCCTCGCGCTTGGGCTGTGAGCTGCGCGAACGTCCACGCGTCCGCGACCATCGCGCGCAGGTCGCGCTCGGCGTGCCAGCCCAGCTTCGCCGTGATCGCCTCGGACGAGGCAATCAGCACGGCCGGGTCGCCCGGCCGCCTGGGCGCCACCCGGGCCGGGATGTCCAGGCCGGTGACCTCGCGGCACGCGTCGAGCACCTCGCGGTTGGAGTAACCGGTCCCGCTGCCCAGGTTGTACACCTGGTGCGTGCCGGGCTGCGTGGCGTCCAGGGCCAGCAGGTGCGCGCGGGCCAGGTCCGACACGTGGATGTAGTCCCTGACGCAGGTCCCGTCGGGCGTCGGGTAGTCGTCGCCGAACAGCGCGACCTCCCCCCCGCCGGCGGCCGCGGCAAGCACGCTGGGGATCAGGTGCGTCTCGGGGTGGTGGCGCTCGCCGCGCCAGGTGCCCGCGGCGTCGGCGTGCGCGCCGACGACGTTGAAGTACCGCAGGCTGACCGCGCCGATCTGGTGCATCCGCGCGTACTCGGCCAGGGCCGTGTCCACGGCGACCTTGGACGCGCCGTAGGGGCTGGTGGGCCGCACGGGATCGGTCTCGGTGATCGGGGTCCGCTCCGGCTCGCCGTAGACGGCCGCCGTCGAGGAGAACACGATCGCCCGCACGCCGGTGACGCGCATGGCCTCCAGCAGCGCCAGGGTCCCGCCGAGGTTGTTCTCCCAGTACCGCGACGGGTACGCGACCGACTCGGCCACCAGCGACTTGGCCGCGAAGTGCAGGACCGCGTCGACCCCGGTCCCGAGCACCTCGCGGGCGTCGCGGATTGTGCCGCGCAGCAGCGTGGCGGCGGCGGGCACCGCGTCGGCGTGGCCGGTGGACAGATCGTCCAGGACCACGACCTCGTGGCCGCCGTCGGCGAGCATCGCCGCGACCACGCTCCCGATGTACCCGGCGCCGCCGGTGACGAGCAGCCTCATCTGGCCGCCTCTCCGCGCCGGAGCGTGGCCGCGGCCCGCTCCGGCACTATGTCGTTGGCGAACGCGCCCATGCCCGACTCCGATCCGGCCAGGTACTTCAGCTTGCCCGGGGCGCGCCGGATCGTGAACAACTCCAGGTGCAG
>DATAVV010000446.1:0-2149 GCA_036267555.1 Streptosporangiaceae bacterium
CCCCGCCGCCTGGCGCGCGCGGGCGTACCTCGTGGCCAGGTTCCCGGCCGCGCTGGCCAGCTTCGCGGCCGTCGTGGTGTTCCGGGCCGGGAGCCTGATCTTCGTCGCGTCACCGGCCGAGTGGGCGGCCGGCCTGTGGACCAGGCAGGTCGTTACCGGTGGTGTCACCCACCGCTATGTCGTCAACTTCGGCCGCTTCTACTTTGACACCTGGCCCCGGATGGCGCTGGCCGTGGGCATCGGCGTCGCCGGATGGTGGCTGTCGCCCTGGATCTTGCGCGCCGTGCTGCCGGCCGACAAGTACCTCATCGCGAACCTGCTCGGGCCGCCGCTGTCGGCCCGGGTCGGCGAACTGGAACGCTCCCGCGCTCAGGCCGTGGAGGGGGCGCAGGCCCGCCTGCGCCGCATCGAAAGGGACCTGCACGATGGCGCCCAGGCCGGCCTGGTCGCCACGGCGATGAAGCTCGGCCTGGCCCGCGAGAAACTGGCCGCCGCCAGCGCGGCCGACCCGGCCGATCTGACCCAGGCCAGCCGCCTGGTCGTCGCGGCGCACGAGGGCATCAAGGACGCCATCACGCAACTGCGTGATCTGGCCCGGGGAGTCCACCCGCCAGTCCTGGACCAGGGCCTTAACGCGGCCCTCGCCACCCTGGCAGCCGCGAGCCAGGTCCCGGTCACGCTCGTGGCCGATCTGCCGGACCGGCCGTCACCCGCGATCGAGGCGACCGTCTATTTCTGTGCCGCCGAACTGCTGGCCAACGTGGCCAAGCACGCGGCCGCGACCCGGGCCGGCATCGAAGTCGTGCCCCGCGGCCCGCGACTGCGGATGCGGGTCAGCGACGACGGCTCCGGAGGCGCGCACGTCAGCCGGGATGGCGGGCTGCACGGCCTGCGGACACGGCTGCAGGACGTGGATGGGACGCTGGACGTCGGCAGCCCGCCCGGCGGGCCGACGGTCGTCGAGATCGTGATCCCGCTCCGCGCGTGACAGAAGGGAAATCCGTCCTGTGCGCATCGTGATCGCCGAGGACTCGGCGGTAATCCGCGCTGGTCTCGCCGAGATCCTGGCCGACCGCGGCCACGACGTGCCGACGGCCGTGGGCGATGGCCAGGCGCTGCTGCAAGCCGTGGCCGAGCACGAGCCCGACGCCGTGATCGTCGACGTGCGGATGCCCCCGACGCACACCGACGAGGGACTGCGGGCCGCGGTGGAGGTGCGCCGCGGCCGTCCCAAGCTGCCCGTGCTTGTCTTTTCCCAGTACGTGGAGACGCGGCACGTCTTCGACCTGCTGGGCGCGGGCGAGCCCGGCGGCGCCGAAGGCGTGGGGTACCTGCTGAAGGACCGGGTCGCGGATGTCGGCGAGTTCGTGTCCGTCCTGGAGCGGCTGGCGGCCGGCGGGACCGCCCTGGATCCGGAGGTGGTCAGCCAGCTTGTTTCGGCTAACCGCCGCGCCGGGGGCCTGGCCGGGCTCACCGAGCGCGAGCGCGAAGTGCTCGCGCTGATGGCCGAGGGACGGTCCAATTCCGCCATGGCCGCCCGCCTGGTCATCACCGAGCGCGCGGTCGAAAAGCACATCAGCAGCATCTTCATGAAGCTCGGCCTGCCGCCCTCCGCCGCCGACCACCGCCGCGTCCTCGCCGTGCTGCGCTACCTCAGCTAAGTGCGCTAGTCCTTGTTGCGGGGCGAGACCGCGGCGCCGTTGGCGAGGGCCAGCCGCTCGGCCATCTGCTCGTTCTTCACCACGTGCATGACCGCGTTGATGAGCGCGAGGTGCGTGAACGCCTGAGGGAAGTTGCCCAGGTGCCGTCCCGAACGCGGGTCGATCTCCTCCGCGTACAGTCCGAGCGGGCTGGCGTAGGACAGCACCTTCTCACACAGGTCACGGGCCCGGCGGTGCTCGCCGATCTCCGACAGCGCGGACACCAGCCAGAACGAGCAGATCGTGAACGTGCCCTCCTCGCCGGAAAGCCCGTCGTCGGTCTGGTCGACCTGGTAGCGCAGCACCAGGCCGTCCCTGGTCAGCTCGTCCGCGATCGCGAGCACCGTGTTCTTGATCCGCTCGTCGTCCGGCGGCAGGAACCGCAGCAGCGGCATCAGCAGCACCGACGCGTCCAGCGCGGTGCTGCCGTAGCGCTGGCAGAACACCCC
>DATAVV010000447.1:0-9249 GCA_036267555.1 Streptosporangiaceae bacterium
CCGACGAGGGTCAGCACGAGCGCGAAGGCCGCGCTCCCCGTGGCGACCCAGCCGCGCAGCCCGGTCAGGCCGCCGGCCCAGCGCGAGAGCCGGGCGCCGGGATGCTCCGGGGGGATATCGCCAAGCCGAAAGCGCATGTAAGAACCCCATTCTGTGTGATTGGTCTCAGGCCCGCACGTGCGGTGTCCGCGGGTCCTGCGCCCGATATGCGGGCCGAACGCGGCTTCGTGGTCAGCCGGGGAGAGCCGCGGGTGACTCGGGTTCGATCTGCCGGTTAGGACGGCCGGGAAGCGGCCAGCCGGATATACAACGTTTATCCGGCTATCGAATATTTCGTCTGATTGCGATCGGGTCGCGCGCTGGCGCAGTGCACGGGTTGGGGACTCCGGTCCGTAACGGCCGCACTACAAATAACGCGGTCTTCGCTCGCCGTGATTCCCCGGCGCGCGACTCCCCTTCGACGCATGCAGCTTTGCATGTACATGCGGGTTGGCATGTACATGCGGGTTGGCATGTATATGTGGTGGGCGGGCAGGTTGGCCGGGTGCGCCTGAGTTCTGCGGGCCGGGTTAGGTGTGGGCGGGTACGGGCTTGTTGGAGCCGGGGGTGACGGGTTCGCCGCAGGCTTCGCAGGTTAGCTGGGCCACGAACTGGTGGCCGCAGTGGTGCTCTAGGACCAGAGGGGGGCCGTCCGGGCCGGCCACGTGCTTGTCGCCCCAGCGCATCAGCGTGGCGATGACCGGATACAGGTCGAGGCCGGCCTCGGTCAGGCGGTATTCGTAGCGCGCCGGGTGTTCGGAATACTTCCGGCGCTCCAGGATGCCCGCGCCGACCAGGGTGCGCAGGCGGGCGGCGAGTGTGTCACGCGGGGCGCCGGTCCTGCGCACCATCTCGTCGAACCTGCGGTTGCCCAGGAACACTTCCCGCACGGCGAGCAGGGCCCACTTCTCCCCGACGATCTCGAGCGTGCGCGCGATCGAGCACACTCGCGGCGAGGCCGATCCGGTGTTCATGGCACCAGTATACGTGGTGGGTTTGAAATCTGGATGCACCTTGATAGAGTGCATCCAGATTTCGGACTAACGTGGGAGACGCCTTGTGAATCGCAGTCCCTCGGTGACCGCCGCCGGCCCGTCCGCCACCACCCCCCGCCCCCGTCAGGTGGCAGCGGTCATCGCTGTCCTGGCCCTGGCCGTGTTCATGTCCAGCCTCGACCTGTTCATCGTCAACCTGGCGTTTCCCTACATCGGGCGGGAGTACGCGGGCACCAGCCTGAGCTCGCTGTCCTGGGTGCTCAACGGCTACACGATCGTGTTCGCCGCCGTGCTCGTCCCCGCGGGCCGGTGGGCGGACCGGGTCGGGCGCCGCCGGATCTTCGCCGCCGGGCTGGTGGTCTTCGGCGTCGGCTCGCTGCTCTGCGGGGTGGCGCCCGGGGTGGCCGCGCTGATCGCGGCCCGGGTCATCCAGGCGGTGGGCGCGGGCCTGATGGTGCCGGCTTCGCTCTCGCTCCTCCTGGCCGCCGTGCCCCCCTCGGCCCGGGCCCGGGCCATCGGCACCTGGTCCGCGATCGGCGCGCTGGGCGCGGCGGCCGGGCCGGTCATCGGCGGGAGCCTGGTGCAGATCAGCTGGCGGTGGGTGTTCTGGATCAACATCCCGGTCGCGGTGGCCGCGATCGCGCTGACCAGCCGGGTGGTCCCGGAAAGCAAGGACGACCGCATCCAGGGCCGCCCCGACGTCGTCGGCGCCGGGCTGCTGGCCGCGGCCGTCGGCCTGGTCGCGCTGGCCCTCGTCGAGGCGCCCGGCTGGGGCTGGGGCTCGCCCGGTTTCATCGGCCTGCTGCTCGCCGCGCTCGGCTGCGGCGCGATCATGGTCGACCGGTCACGCCGGCACCACGCCCCGGTCATCGAGCTTGGCCTGCTCCGCTCCCGGACGTTCAGCGGAGCGTTCGCTGCCTCGATCCTCTACTACGCCGGGTTCGGGGCCTTCGTGCTCAACTCCGTCGAGTTCCTCACCGACGAGTGGCACTACTCCGCGGTCCGGGCGGGCCTGGCCATCGGCCCCGGCCCGCTGATGGTCCTGCCGTTCGCGCGGCTGGTCGCGCCCCCGCTGGCCGCCCGCCTCGGCGGCCCGGGTCGGGTGGCCGTGATCGGCTGCGTCGTCAACGCCGCCGGGCAACTGCTCTGGCTGAGCCAGATCCAGGCTCACCCCGCCTACCTGACGCACCTGCTGCCGGCCCAGTTGCTCGGCGGGGCCGGGGTCGGCCTGGCCATTCCCTCGCTGCTGGGCGCGGGCAGCGCCTCGCTGCCGCCCGCCCGGTTCGGCACCGGCAGCGGCATCCTCAACATGGCCCGCCAGGTTGGCACGGTGCTCGGGGTCGCCGGCCTGGTCGCGATACTGGCCCGGGTCGACCCGGCCGACCCGCTGGCCGCGTTCCGCCACGGCCTGATCCTGATCGTCGCGTTCTTCGCGGCGGCGGGCGTCGTCAGCGCCGGCCTGCTGACCGCTCGGCCCGGCCCGCTGAGCGCCCGTCCCGAACAGGCAGCCGTCCGGCCGGGTGAGGCCACCGCGTGCCGGTAGCGTGGGCGGGTGAGCACCCGAGTCATAGGGCGCGGTGAGGGGGAGCAGCGCTACACCGCCCGCGGCAGCGTCATGTTGTTCAAGGCCCTGGCCGACCGGGACGACGGCGACTTCTCCCTGATGGAGCGCACGCTCCCGCCCGGCGGCCGCCGCCCGCCGCCGCATCGGCACACCAACTGCTCCGAGGCCTACTTCGTGCTGGACGGGCTGGTGTCGGTCACGGTCTCCGGCGAGGAGTTGATCGTCGGGCCCGAGGGGTTCGTGCTGGTCCCGCGCGGCACCGCGCACACGTTCGGCAACTCCGCCGACAGCGAGGCGCGGCTGCTCGTGATCCACGCCCCGGCCATGGACGCGTACTTCGCCGGGCTGCATGACCTGTGGCACCGGGAGCAGGCCCCGACCCCGGACGAGGAGCGCGCGCTCATGGCCCGGTTCGGCATGGAACCCGCTTAGCGCTCTGGCGTGCGCCGTGGCCCTGGTCCGGACCCGGACCGCGAGGCCGGGGGAGCGGGGACGCGATAATCGACCCGTGACTCATGCCCTGGCCCAGGAGCGCACGAACAGGTACATCACCGGCTCGTGCGCGGGTTTGGTCCGATAGTCTCCGCAGCCATGGGCTTCCGCACGACCAAGGAGAGCGCCCTGCTCGCCGCCCGGCAGGCCCCGGGCGAGCGGGCCGCCAGCCGCCAGCCCGGGCACGGGGTCGCCGTCGGCGTGCTCACCTTCCTGGTCGCCGCCGCCTACAGCGGGTTCGCGCTGGCCCTGTATCACACGTTTGTGACGTCATCGTACGATCTGGTGATCTTTGACCAGGCCGTGCGGTCCTACGCCCACTTCCAGCCCGGGATCTCCATCATCAAGGGCGTGCACAACGGGTTCGGCCCGCACTTCTCCATCCTCGGTGACCACTGGTCCCCGATCCTGGCCGCGCTGGCCCCGCTGTACTGGATCTACAACGGGCCTCAGGCGCTGCTCCTCGCGCAGGCGGTGCTGTTCGCGCTGGCGATCCCGCCGCTGTGGGTTTTTACGCGAAGGGCGTTCGGCGGCGGGAACAAGGCCACGGTCGCCGCGTACCTCGTTTCCGTGGCGTACGCGCTGAGCTGGCCGATCGCCTCGGCCCTCGCGTTCGACTTCCACGAGGTGGCGTTCGTGCCGGTGCTGACCGTCGTGGCGCTGGAACGGCTCCAGGCCGGCCGCCTGCGCACCGCGCTGATCGCGCTCGCCGCGCTGCTGCTGGTCAAGGAGGACATGGGCCTGTTCGTGGCCGGGATCGGGCTCTACCTCGCGGTGGCGCGCCCGCGCACGCTCCCGCGGCAGTTGCTCGTCGGGGGCGGGCTCATGGTCGCGGGCGTGGCCGCCACGTTCATCGCGACCTACGTGCTGATCCCGGCCATGGGGGGCCGGGCGGGCTACTACTGGGCCTACTCCGACCTCGGCAGCAACGTCCCGCAGGTCGTGGGGCACCTGATCACCCATCCCGGCTCGCTGCGCCAGGTCGTCACGCCGCGGGTCAAGCTCTACACGGTGCTGTGGCTGTTCGGGGCATTCTGCTTCCTCCCGCTGCGGTCGCCGATGGCGCTCGCGGCGATCCCGCTTCTGCTCGAGCGCATGCTGGCCAATATCTTTCCCGGCTGGTGGGGCACGTCCCTGCAGTACAACGCCTTTCTCGTGATGCTCCTGGCCTGCGCCGCCGTGGACGGAGCGGCGCGGCTCGACCGGTCCCGGCTGGCCCGGCGCCTCAAGGTAGGCGGGACCTGGACCGTGGCGCTGGGCGGCGCGGCCGCGATGTGCGCGGTCGCGGTGGTGCTCGTGCCGCATTTCGCGTTCGGCCCGGCCTTGCACCCGGCCTTCTACCAGCGCGACGCGAACGCGAGGGCCGCGGCGGCCGCGGACGCGGTCGTGCCGGCCGGCGTCACCGTGGCGGCCGTGGACAACCTCGGCCCGCAGCTTTCGGCCCGCGATACCGTGCTGCTGTGGGACGGGGACGGGAGCACCCCGCCGCTGGGGACGCCGTGGGTGGTCGCGAACACGGCCGAACTCCAGTTCACGTTCCGGAGCGTCCGGGAGCAACGGCAGCGCGTCGCGCTGCTGGAGCGCAGCGGATACAAGGTCGTTTTCCGGCGCCTTGGGTATATCGTGCTGCATCGCGGCGGGCCGGCCACCGGTACGGCCCGCGGGTAAGGAGACCAATCGATGAGCGTCAGGGCCCGGGCGCGGGCCGCTGCTGCCTCGGCGGCCGAGGCCGGCGACGACGGCGACGACGGCGAACTGGCCGCCGGACCGCCTGACGCAGCCGGGCGGCTGCTGGCGCGGCTGTCCGTGCTGCCCGCCCTGCTGGCGGTCGCCTGGCTGCTGGCCGGGCTGCCGCTGCTGCTGGCGGGCGTCTTCAAGCCCGCGGCGGAACTGTCCCTGGCGATACCGCTGGCCATCGTGGCGGTGTGGCTGGGCCTGCGCTGGACCCCGGGCCGGTGGCAGGCCGCCTGGCCGGCGCGTGAGCCGCGGCAGGCCCGCACCCCGTGGTGGGCGGTGATCGGCGTGGTCGTGATCGCGGTCGCGTTCGGCGTCGACCAGTTCATCTATCACTCGCAGTTCATCATCGTGACGCGCGACCCGGGGTCCTACTTCCAGTACGCGAACTGGATCGCCCACCACGGCTCGCTGCCGATCCCGCAGGACGCCGCGGCCTTCGGCGGCCGCACCCATGGGCTCACGTTCCAGAGCTTCGCC
Source organism: Streptosporangiaceae bacterium (assembly GCA_036267555.1). Lineage (GTDB taxonomy): Bacteria > Actinomycetota > Actinomycetes > Streptosporangiales > Streptosporangiaceae > JASHPR01. The sequence continues at coordinate 5,305 of DATAVV010000447.1, forward strand.
TACTACCAGGTGGGCAGCAACGTCGTGCCGCAGTTCATGTCGGGCCTGCCGATGGTGCTGTCCGCGGCGTTCTGGGCGAGCGGGGTGAACGCGGCGGCCGCGGTGTCCCCGCTGCTCGGGGCGTGCGGCGTGCTCGCCTTCGGCGGCCTGACCGCGCGGCTCGCCGGGCCACGGTGGGCGCCGCTCGCCGCCCTGGTGCTGGCGCTGAGCATGCCCGAGCAGTTCACCAGCCGGTCGGACTACAGCGAGCCGCTGACGCAGATCCTGTTCCTGGGCGGGATCTGCCTGGTGCTCGACGCGCTCAACTCCGACGGGGTGGGCGCGCGGGTCATCGCGGCGCTCAGCGGGCTGGCCCTCGGCCTGACCCTGCTGGTGCGCATCGACGGGGCGGCCGATGTCCTGCCACTGGTGCCGTACTGCGGGCTGCTGCTCCTGGGCCGCCGCCGCCAGGCGTGGCCGCTGATCGGCGGCCTGATCGTGGGCGGGGGCTACGGGGTGGTCGACGGGGCGCTGCTGTCGCGGCCCTACCTGGCCAGCATCAAGGCCGCGCTGATCCCGCTGCTCGCGCTGACCGTGGTCCTGGTCGTCGCGACCCTGATCGCGGCGGCCGTGCGGTGGGACAAGGGCGTGCCGCAGGTGCGCCGGATGTGGCTGCCCAACGCCGCCGCCGCGCTGACCGTCCTCATCGCGGTCGGGTTCGCCCTCCGGCCGTACTTCCAGACCGTGCGGATGAAGTCGAGCGCGAGCTTCCGGGACACGATGGCATTTTACGAGCGGGCCAACCACCTGCCGGTCGATCCGACGCGCATCTTCTACGAGTTCAGCATGCACTGGGTGTTCTGGTACATCGGGCTTCCCGCCGTCGTGCTGGGCACGGCCGGGGCGGCCATGCTGGCCCGGCGGTGCCTGCTGGGCCGCGCGCCGAACTGGGTGCTGCCGCTCGTGCTGTTCGCCTGGCCCATCCTGACCGTGCTGTACCAGCCGTCGATCACCCCGGACCAGCCCTGGGCGAGCCGCCGGCTCGTCCCGGCCGTGCTGCCCGGCTTCATCCTGTTCGCGGCGTGGGGCCTTAGCTGGCTGATCGGCTACCTGCGGCGGATGGATATCCCGCGGGTGGTCTACGCCGGAGTCGCGACCGTCCTGGTGGTGCTCATGGTGGTGCCCGCCGTGATCACCACGTTCGGGCTGCGGCCCCGCAGCGGCGGCCCGGTCGGGATCAAGGTGGTCGCCGAGGGCACGGCGCTCAAGCGCACCTATATGGGCGAGATACCGGCCATCGAGGGCATGTGCGCGCAGATCCCCCGCGACGCTTCGGTCGTGTTCATCAGCGAGTCTCCCGCCGACCGCATGATGGAGGATGTGCGCGGCATGTGCGGCGTCCCGGCCGCGCGGATTCTGGTCCCCCGGCGGGCGACGGTCGAGAATGTCCTGAGAGGTATAGTTCAAGCCGGTCGGCGGCCAGTGCTCCTCGCGACCGCGCGGGACAGGCTGACCCGGTACGGCGGTCCGATCAAGCAGGTCATGCGGCTGCGGACCCACATAGACGGAGGCACCCTGACCAAGCCTCCGATGGAACTCTGGGCGCTCAACATAAATGTCTGGATGTCGGAGCCTTCGTCATGACCATCCCACTTGAGAGCATTCCCGCCGACGCGACCGAAACCGAGGTAACCTCGGCGCCTGTGAGCGATCCGTCCCCGCAGAAGCCTTATGTCTCGATCGTCCTGCCCTGCTACAACGAGCAGGACCATGTCACCGCCGAGGTGGCGCGGATCTGCGCGGCCATGGACGCGAGCGGATACCCCTACGAGGTGCTGGCGTTCGACGACGCGTCGAGCGACGAGACCCTGGCCCGGCTGCACGAGGCCGCGCCGCAGTTCCCGAACCTGCAGATCATCCACTTCCACCGCAACGGCGGCTCGGGCACCGTGCGCCGGATCGGGACCCAGCGGGCGCGGGGCGAGATCGTCGTGTGGACCGACGCCGACATGACGTACCCGAACGAGCGCATCCCCGAACTGGTCCAGATGCTGGAGAAGGACGAGACGCTCGACCAGGTCGTCGGGGCCAGGACCAGCGAGCAGGGCACCCATAAGCTGCTCCGCGTGCCGGCCAAGTGGTTCATCCGCAAGATCGCCGAGATACTCACCAACACCCAGATCCCGGACCTGAACTCGGGCCTGCGGGCGTTCCGGCGCCAGGTCGCGCTGCCCTACCTGCGCCTGCTGCCGCCCGGGTTCTCCTGCGTCACCACGATCACGATCGCGTTCCTGTCCAACCAGCACGACGTGCGCTACGTGCCGATCGACTACGCCAAGCGCGCGGGCACGTCCAAGTTCAAGTTCGTCCGCGACGCCTACCGCTACATCCTGCAGGTCCTGCGGATGGTGATGTACTTCAACCCGCTCAAGGTCCTGATGCCGGTCGCGCTGTTCCTGCTCGGCCTCGGCATCGCCAAGGGCATCTTCGACATGGTGGTCCACCCGCTGATCTTCGCGGTCAACACCGTCCTGATCTTCGTGACCGGGCTCTTGATCGCCTCGCTCGCGCTGCTGGCCGACCTGATCGTCCGCTCCCGGGGAGACGTGTGACGCCAGGCGCGGTCAGCGTCCAGCTTTCCGCCCCGCCCCGGCGGAGCCGTCGCCCCGGTGCCCCCGCCCTCATCGACCTCGGCCTGGCGGTCGTGGTGGGCCTGGCGGTCCTGGTCGTGCACGATGTGCCGTACCTGCTGCACCACTCCTTGTGGCTCGACGAGGCGTGGGTCGCGGACACGGTCAGGGCCCGGGCCGGGCTCACCCCGTCGCTGGCCTCGTCCACGCCCCTGGGCTGGACCTACCTGCTGCGCCTGGTGCCGTTCGGCGGCCCGCAGCGGCTGCGCCTGGTGCCGCTCGCGTTCACGGTGCTGGCCGCGGCGGCGGGATACCTGTTCGGGCGCGAGCTTCGGCTGACCCCGTTCGTCACCGGGATCCTGACCGGCGCCGCTGTGCTGCTGTCCCCGGCCATGCTGGTCCGCGACGACCTCAAGCAGTACACCGCCGAGGCGTTCGCGTGCCTGGTGGTGTGGGTGCTGGTGGCGCGCCTGGAGAACGAGTGGCGCATCCGGCGCCTGGCCGCCGTGGCGGCGGTCGCGTCCTTCGGCCTGCTGTTCGCCAACACGGTGATCTTCGTGGGCGTGGCGGCCATGGCCTGCCTGGGCCTGGAGTGCCTGGTCCGGCGGGAGTTCCGCCGGCTCATCGCGGTCGCCGTGGCCGGGGCGGGCATGCTCGCCGTGAGCCTCGTGGTCTACGTGACCTTGATCGGCCCGCAGGTGACGCACAACCTGACCGCCTACTGGAATGCCTATTACGCTCCGCGCAGCGTCTCGGGTGTCCTGACGTTCCTGCACCTGATGCTGACCCAGCTAGCCCCGTACGCGGGGTTCCGCCTCCTGATCGTGGACGCAGTCATGGTCCTGGCCGGGGTGGCGGCGCTGGTGTGGCTGCGGCGCATCGCCCTGGCCGCCCTGTTCCCGGTGACGCTGGTCATCGTCCTCGCCGCCAGCGCGGCCAGGAAGTACCCGTTCGGGGACCTGCGGACGTCCACCTTCTGGCTGGTGACGGCGCCGCTGCTGATGGCCGTGGCGGTCGCCGCCGCGGGCCACCTGGCGGCCAGGCTCGACCGCCGGGTGCCGGTGGTCGTCGCGGCCGCGGCCCTGGCCGTGTGGGTGCCGGTGACCGACCCGTTCATCCGGTCCCACCAGATCCCCAACGAGGACGTGCACGCCGAGGTCACCTACCTCGACGGCCACTTCAGGGCCGGCGACGTCGTGATCGTCAGCTACGCGGCGAGTTACGCCTTCGCCTACTACTACCCGCGGGACGACCCCTCGTTCGTGGCCGATCCCGTGGGCCCGAACGCCCGCCGGCCCGCGTACCCGCACCAGCCGTGGATCGTGGTGATGCCCAA
>DATAVV010000448.1:0-13910 GCA_036267555.1 Streptosporangiaceae bacterium
ATGCTAGCCGGTCGGCAAGTAGGTTGAGAAGGGCCGGCCGTCTACCAGTTGGAGGGAGCCAAGCATGGCGGAAACCCAGTCGGCCGCGGCAGGCGGGGGAGCGGCCACCGGGCCCAGGCGTGAGATCCTGATCGTGCTGCCGGGACTGCTGCTCGCGCTGATCATCGCCATGCTCGACCAGACGATCGTCTCCACCGCGCTGCCGCGCATCGTCGGCGACCTGGGCGGGGTCACGCACCTGTCCTGGGTGGTCACCTCGTACATCCTGGCGTCCACGATCACGACCCCGCTCTACGGCAAGCTCGGCGACCTGTACGGCCGCAAGCGCTGGCTGATGACCGCGATCGTGATCTTCCTGATCGGGTCTGCGCTGTCCGGGCTGGCCCACTCGATGGAGATGCTGATCGCGTTCCGGGCGGTGCAGGGACTGGGCGCGGGCGGCCTGATGGTCGGCGTGATCGCCACCATCGGCGACATGGTCTCCCCCCGGGAGCGCGGCCAGTACATGGGCTACATGATGTCCGCGATGATGCTGGCCATGGTGGCCGGACCGCTCGTCGGCGGCTACATCACCGACGACCTGTCGTGGCGGTGGATCTTCTACATCAACATGCCGGTCGGCGGCGCCGCGCTGATCTACCTGTGGTTCACCCTGCACCTGCCCTACAAGAAGGTCGAGCACAAGATCGACTACCTGGGCGCCGGGGTCCTGGCCGTCGCCGCGACCGCGCTGATCCTGCTGACCACCTGGGGCGGCACCCAGTACCCCTGGGCTTCCACGCAGATCATCGGCCTGGGCGTGATCACGGTGGTGGCGACCGCCGCGTTCTTGTACATCGAAACGCGCGTCGAGGAGCCGGTGCTGCCGTTGCACGTGTTCCGCAACCGCAACTTCTCGGTCGCGAGCGGGATGAGCTTCCTGGCCGGCCTGGCCATGCTCGGCGCGCTCACGTTCCTGCCGCTCTACCAGCAGACCGTGCAGGGCTTGTCCGCGGTCGGCAGCGGGCTGATGCTGATCCCGATGATGCTCGGCGTGACCACGACGTCGCTGATCGGCGGGTTCATCATGACGCGCACCGGGCGCTACAAGGCCATGCCGATCATCGGCAGCGCGATCATGTCGGTCGCCATGTTCCTGCTGACCGGCCTGCACGACAACACCAGCCGCCTGCACTCGGCCATCTTCTTCGTGATCCTCGGCATCGGCATGGGCTTCCTGATGCAGATCACCTCGGTGATCGTGCAGAACAGCGTCGAGTCCCGCGACATCGGGGTGGCCAGCAGTGCCCGGACGTTCTTCCAGCAGATCGGCGGGTCCCTGGGGGTGGCACTGCTCGGCGCGGTCTTCGCCCGCCGGCTCACCGACTCCATGACCGCATCCCTGCCAGGCGTACACCTGAACGCGGCGGGCGGCCAGCTTGACCCGACGGTCGTCAACCGGCTGCCCGCGCCGGTGAAGCACGACGTGTTCTCCGCGATCGCGAACGCCATCGACGGGGTGTTCTGGTGGACGGTGCCGGCCGCCGTCCTGCTGTTCGTCCTGGCCTGGTTCATCAGGGAGGTCCCGCTGCGGGGCCGTGCCCCGACCGCCGAAACCGAGGCCGGCGAGCTGGAGTACGCGGCCGGCGCCGGCTGACCCCCGCGCCGAAGGGCCGCGAGCCCGCCGGCCCGGCGGCGCAAAGCAATCCGGCGGCGCAAAGCAATACTGCGCCGGCCCCGCCAAGTCAGGCGGGGCCGGCGCAGCCGCGTTACATCCCTACGTAGGGGACGGCCTCGAGGATCTCCACCGTAGTGCTCTTGCCGTTCGGGAGCGTGTACGTGGCCTTCTCGCCGACCTTCTTGCCGGCGATGGCGGACCCCAGCGGGGACCGCGGCGAGTACACGTCGATCGGCGCGCCGCTCTCCTCACGGGAGGCGAGCAGGAACGTGACCTCGTCCTCGTCCCCGGCAAAACGGATCGTCACGGTCATCCCCGGGCCCACGACGCCGTCGGTGCGCGGAGGCTCGCCAACCCGGGAATTGTCCAGAATGTGCATGAGCTGGAGGATCCGGCCCTCCCGTTTGCCCTGCTCTTCCTTCGCGGCGTGGTAGCCGCCGTTCTCTCGCAGGTCGCCCTCGTCGCGGGCGGCCTCGATTTTCTTGGCGATCTCCGTGCGCCCAGCCCCCGTGAGGTAGTCCAGCTCCGACTTGAGCCGGTCATACGCCTCCTGGGTGAGCCAGGTGACGGTGTCATCGCGGGTTTCGGTCACGAGAACTCCTAGCGTGGAAGCGGAACAGTCGTCCGCCGGGCCCCGGTCGGGCCCTGGGGGTAATCCTTCGAGATTAACAAGGCTCCGCAAGTACGTCGCGCCTGTCAATGGCCCCTGACCCCGGGCCGGGGGGCGCGGAGCAGCGCCGACACCGGGGGGAATGCCCGCCTGGAGCGGGCTTGTTGTTGCAGAATGGCCTGTCGGCGTCGCCGCAGTGCAGGCGCGTGCCCCCGGTAGGGGGCACCGAGCCGGGCTTGTCCACCAACAATGCGTGGAGGGAACCTTCTTGTCCGCCGTGACCACCGATCCCTGGCAGGCGCCCGCCAGCACCGAGGGCCGGGCTGTTGACGCAGATCCGCAGCGTTGCGCGCCGCTGCGGCTGATGGCCGTGCACGCGCATCCGGACGACGAGTCGAGCAAGGGCGCCGCGACGATGGCGCGTTATGCGTCAGAAGGCGTGGATGTCCTGGTAGTCACGCTGACCGGAGGCGAGCGCGGCGACATCCTGAACAAAGCCATGGAGCGCCCGGAAATCCGCGCGAACCTGGCCGCGGTCCGGCGCGCGGAGATGGCCAGGGCGCGCGAGATCCTCGGGGTCCGGCAGCAATTCCTCGGGTTTACCGACTCCGGGCTGCCCGAGGGCGACCCGCTGCCGCCGCTGCCCGAGGGATGCTTCGCGCTGCAGCCCCTCGAGACGGCGGCGCGGCCGCTGGTCCGGGCGGTCAGGGAGTTCCGCCCGCAGGTGATCCTCACCTACGACGAGAACGGCGGCTACCCGCACCCGGACCACGTCAAGTGCCATCAGGTGGCCGTGGAGGCCTTCGAGGCCGCCGCGGACCCTGATCGCTACCCCGGTTGCGGCGAGCCGTGGCAGCCGCTCAAGCTCTACTACTTCGCCACCTTCCACCGGGCCCGCTTCGAGGCCCTGCACGAGGAGATGGTGCGGCGTGGCCTGGAGTCCCCCTACGGGGAGCGGCTGGACGAGTGGGTCGATAACCCGGATCGCCCGCCGATGGAGATCACGAGCCGGATCCCGTGCGCCGAGTTCTTCGAGATCCGGGACCAGGCGCTGATCGCGCACGCGACCCAGATCGACCCCGAGGGCGGCTGGTTCGCCTGCCCGCGGGACGTGCAGCAGGCCGCGTGGCCGACGGAGGATTTTCATCTGGCCCGGTCGGTAGTTAATACTGATAGGCCGGAAGACGACCTCTTCGCCGGGGTTCGTGACAGCGTAGTTTGTGATGGTGCAGTTCACAGCACCGTGGGGCAGGTGAGCCGGTGACGGTTCTGGCAGCGGCCTCGGCCAGCAGTTCGGCGGAGCCGGGCACGCTCGCGTTCCTGGTGGTTTTCGGCATGGCCGTGGTCCTGACCGTGCTGTTCCGTTCGATGAGCAAGCACCTGCGCAAGGTCAACGCCTCGGCGCGCCCCGAGGACACCACCGGGGCGCAGGCATCGGCCCCCGCTCAGCCGCCGTCCGCCGGCAAGCCAGACGCCTGACCGCCGGGCGTCAGGACCAGCCCGTAGGCCAGCAGGATCATGCCTGGCCGGGGGCTCCAGTCCCGCTCGGGAAGACGGACGAAACCCGCCCGCCGGTACATGCGCTGTGCGGTCTGCATCTCAGGCTGGGTCAGCAGCACGAGGTGCCGCACGCCGGTCAGCGCCGCGCGCTCGATCACGGCCCGCAGCAGGGCGCGGCCCGTGCCCAGGCCCTGCCCGTCCGGGGCCACGGCCAGCGCCCTGATCTCCGCCTCGCCCGGGCCGGCGACCACCTCGCCCGCGTGCGGCCACGGCTGCAGCATGACCGTGCCGACGATCCGGCGATCGTCGCCGTCGGCCACGGCGACCAGGACCGGGCCGTCGCCCGTCGTGCCCAGCGCCCGCAGCGTCGGGCCGTAGCTGGAGCCCTCGGACAAGAAACCGTCGGCCAGGTAGGCCGCCACCCGGATCTCGCCGACCTCGGCCATTTCTTCCGGCCGCGCGTCACGAACGATCACGGCCGGTGCAAACCCGGCCAGGCCGCTTATATTCCTCGCCCGGCGCGGCTGAGCCCCGGGCACCGGGCCCGTTAAGGAAACCCCGGAATTTCGCCATTACGCGACGCCGGGGCCGGTGCCGGGACCCCGGGGGCTGCCTTCATCCGGGGCCGGGCTTCCGGCGTGGTCTCGCCGTCTGCTGGCCACCCGCCCCGCTCTGGCCCGCGGGGTAAACCGACCCGCAGGCCAGTGGCTTGCCCGGCCGGCGGACCGCCGCGACGGCGATCGGGCCCGGGGCGGCCGGAGTGGCCCGCCGCCGCGTTAATGCCCGTAAGGTGTAACCGGAAATGGTAAAGCGGGTGCATCCGGCAATGCATGAGGGAGCGCTGATCGAGAGTGGGGGCGCAGGTTCAGGAGGTCTCGGCGGTCAGCGTGCCTGACGGCGCGTGGCTGCTTGACGTGCGGGAGAACGACGAGTGGGCGGCAGGCTACGCCCCGGGCGCGCGGCACATCCCGCTGGGCGAACTCGGTGCCCGCACCGCGGAGATTCCGCAGGATCAGACCATCTACGTGATCTGCCGGTCCGGCATGCGCTCCGGACGGGCCGCGCACGCGCTGGCCGGGGCCGGCTGGCAGGCGATCAACGTGGCGGGCGGCATGCAGGACTGGGCCGCGGCCGGGCGTCTCATGACCACCGACTCCGGAGCCGAGCCCTACGTCGCCTGACCGGCGGCCCGCGCCAACCAGAATTTTCCCCCGGCCTCGCGGCCCCGTCGGCCACGCGGTTTTGCTGGGTGTCGGAGCCCGTTGCTAGCGTGCTGAGCACCTGGTCCGGGCCGTCGCTGGAGTGTTCGCCATGCTGGTGATCCACGGAACCTGGGCCTACGGCGCGCTGAGCCTGTGGGCCGAGGACTCCACCGGGCCGCCTGCGGCTGTGCCGCGGCCCGGGCGTCCGTCGCGCGCGCCCCGGCCGCACCCGTTCGCCGGTGACGTGGAAACGCTGGCCGAGGCGGTCGCGGAACTGGCCGGTCCCGCCGCGGACCTGGCGCTCAAGGCCATCGAGGACGAACTGACGCTGCTGCTGCCCGCCAGGGCGGACGGCCCGCTGGCCTCGCCCGCGCTGATCAGGGAGCCGGGCGCCGAGCCGCCGCGGGCCCCCGCGCGGCCCGCCCTCTCGCCCTGGCGCGTGCCCGCGCTGACCTTCGAGGCCGCGACCGGGCTCGACCTGCTCGGCGCGCTCGGCGATCCGGGCGCTACCATGCCGCCCCCGGCCATGCCGTCCGCCGCGCTCGGCGGGTCCGTGCCCTACCTGGCCGCGCTGGCCCGTCACGCCGGGGATCTCGCCGCCCGCGGCCGGGTGGTGCCCACGCTCGAGGCCGGCGCGGACGGCAGTTACGCCGCCCGCTGGCGTCCGGTGCTGACCGGCGCCGACGCTCAGCGCGCCCAGGACCTGGCCGCGGCCATGCCCCCGCTGTGCCGCGCGGTCATGGGGGCCAGGGAGCCCTCGGCGGTGATCGTGATCGATGCCCTCGACGCGCTGGCCGACGCCGCGGCCCGGGCCCGGCTCGGCCGGGAACCCGGATTCGGGCTGCTGCCCGCCCGGCGCGGCCGGCGTCCGGCCCGGGTGCCGGTCGCCGAGCGCTGGGCCGAGGCGCTGACCGGTGCCGACACCCAGGTTTCCGTGGTCACGGCCAAGGACGACGCCGAGGCCGCGCAACTCGCCGCCGAACTGGCCCAGTGGCGCGCCGCCGCCCAGGTCCCGGTGGGCCCGGTCCGCACCTGCTTCCGCCTGATCGAGCCCGCGGAACCGGAGCCCGCCGAACCGGAGCCCGCCGAACCGGAGTCGGCCGGCACCGCCGAGGCCGCGGGATCCGGGGAAGCGCCGCAGGCGGCGGCACCGGACGAATCGGCATTGGTCGGCCCGGACGCCGCGGACCGCGCGCCGTGGACGGTGGAGTTCGCGCTGCAGGCGACCGACGACCCGAGCCTGCTGCTGTCCGCGGCCGACATCTGGTCGGGGAGCACGGCGGGCGGCTGGGCCGCGGCCGGGATCCGGCACCCGGAGGAGGACCTGCTGACCGGGCTCGGCACCGCGTCCCGCCTGTTCGACGAGCTTGACCTGGCCTTGCACGAGCCCGCCCCGGTCGCGGTCACCCTGGACACCGAGGGCGCGTTCCGGTTCCTCCAGCAGACCGGCCCGCTGCTGTCCGGGGCCGGCTTCGGCGTGCTGCTGCCCGACTGGGTACGCAAGGCCCGGCTGGGCCTGAAGCTCACCACCAGGACCCGGCGTTCCTCGAGTGGTGCCGCGTCCGCCACCGAGTCCATGTTCGGCCTGCACGACCTGGTCGACTTCCGCTACGACCTGGCCGTCGGCGACGAGTCCCTGGACCCGGCCGAACTCGAGGAACTGGCCCGGCTCAAGGTGCCCCTGGTCCGCCTGCGCGGCCAGTGGGTCGAACTCGACGACCGGCACCTGCAGGCCGCGCTGAAGTTCCTGCAGCGCAAGCAGTCCGGCACGATGACCGTCGCCGAGGCCCTGCAGGAGGGCCTGGGCCTGGCCGCCGAGGACGACCTGCCGGTCGCGGGCGTCGTCGCCGACGGCTGGCTCGGTGACCTGCTCTCCGGCCAGGCCGAATCGCGCCTCGAACCCGTCCCCACCCCGGCCTCGTTCCACGGCGAACTGCGTCCCTACCAGGAACGCGGTCTCGCCTGGCTGTCCTTCCTCGGCAACCTGGGCCTAGGCGCCGTCCTCGCGGATTCCATGGGCCTGGGCAAGACCGTCCAGGTGCTGGGGCTGGTGGCGAGCCAGCACGAGGTGGCGGGCGAGGACGCCAAGGCCGGTCCCACACTGCTGGTGTGTCCCATGTCGCTGGTGGGGAACTGGGAGCGGGAGGCGGAGCGGTTCACGCCGGACCTTAGGGTGCACGTGCATCACGGGGCGGACCGGCTGAGGGGGGAGGAACTCAGCGCGGCGCTGGGCGGGGCGGACCTGGTCATCACCACGTACGGGCTGGCCGCGCGGGACCAGGAGGAGCTGAGCCAGGTGCCGTGGGCCCGGGTGGTCTGCGACGAGGCCCAGAACATCAAGAACGCGGCCACCCGCCAGGCCCGGGCCGTGCGCGCCCTGCCGGCCGCGTCGCGGATCGCGCTGACCGGCACGCCGGTGGAGAACCGGCTGGCCGACCTGTGGTCGATCATGGAGTTCACCCGGCCCGGCCTGCTCGGCCCGGCGGAGCGGTTCCGCACCAAGTTCGCGGTCCCGATCGAGCGCAACGGGGACGAGGAGGCGGCGGAGCGGCTGCGGCGGATCACCGGGCCGTTCATCCTGCGCCGGGAGAAGACCGACAAGTCGATCATCTCCGACCTGCCGGACAAGCTGGAGATGAAGGTCTGGTGCAACCTCACCCCGGAGCAGGCGTCGCTGTACCAGGCCACGGTCAGCGACATGATGGCCAAGATCGAGGCCGCGGACGAGGGCATCGAGCGCCGCGGCCTGGTGCTGGCCACGATGGCCAAGCTCAAGCAGGTCTGCAACCATCCCGCGCACCTGCTCGGTGACGGCTCCCGGCTGGACGGCCGGTCCGGGAAGCTGGCCCGGCTGGAGGAGATCTGCGACGAGGTTGTCGCCGAGGGGAACAAGGCGCTGTGCTTCACCCAGTACGCCGAATTCGGCCGGATGCTGCAGCCCTACCTGGCCACCCGGCTCGGCTGCCCCGTGCCGTACCTGCACGGCGGTACGGCGAAGAAGCAGCGCGATGCCATGGTGGCCGAATTTCAGGCCGGAACGGAACCGGCGGTGTTCCTGTTGTCGCTCAAGGCGGGCGGGACCGGGCTGAACCTGACGGCGGCCAACCATGTGATCCACGTCGACCGCTGGTGGAACCCGGCGGTCGAGGACCAGGCCACCGACCGGGCGTTCCGGATCGGGCAGCGCAAGGACGTGCAGGTGCGCAAGTTCGTCTGCGTGGGCACGCTGGAAGAGCGGATCGACGCGATGATCGAGGAGAAGAAGGCCCTGGCGCAGCGGATCGTGGGGACCGGGGAAGGCTGGCTGGCCGACCTGTCCGTGGCCGACCTGCGCCAGGTCATCGCGTTGTCGCCGGAAGCCGTCTCGGAGTCGTCGTAGAATAGGGCTCGTGCGGATGACTCTCGGCTATCTCGGCTGGTGGCGCCCCTGACGGGCGGCACCAGCCATCCGCGCACTTCGAAACGCGGCCGCCCGAACCGGGCGGCCTTTTCCTTTGCCGGGATCCGGGCGGCCTGGTGTCGAGACAAAGGAAACAGAGATGTCACGACTTACCGGGTTCACCCCGTCGGGTGACCTGCACCTGGGCAACTACATCGGAGCGATCCGGCCGATCGTGGCCGAGCAGGGCACCACGGACACCGTGGTGTTTGTCTCCGACCTGCACGCGCTGACCCTGGACCACCAGCCCGCCGACGTGCGGCGCCGGACGCTGGAGTTCGCCACCCTGCTGCTGGCCGCGGGCACCGACCCCGAGAGGTCCCTGTTCCTGGTGCAGTCGCACGTGCCCGAGCACACCGAACTGCATTACCTGCTGGAGTGCGTGACCGGCTACGGCGAGGCGCAGCGCATGATCCAGTTCAAGGAGAAGGGCCGCCGCCAGGAACACGTCAGGACGTCGCTGCTGACGTACCCGATCCTGATGGCGGCCGACATCCTGCTCTACGACACCGACGAGGTGCCGGTGGGCGAGGACCAGAGCCAGCATGTGGAACTGGCCCGCGACGTGGCCGCCCGGTTCAACAGCCGGTACGGGCCCACGTTCACGCTGCCCAAGGCGGTCAACCCGCCGGTGGCCGCGCGGATCATGGACCTGACCGAGCCCACGGCCAAGATGAGCAAGTCGGCCTCGTCGGCTGCGGGCTCGCTGCGCCTGCTCGACGACCCGGATGTGCTGCGGCGCAAGGTCATGCGGGCGGTCACCGACACCGACGGCGAGGTGGCCTTCGACCCGGACCGCCAGCCCGGGGTGTCCAACCTGCTGTCCATCCTGGCCGCGTGCACGGGCGCGGAACCGGAGGCGCTGGCCGGGCAGTTCGACCGCTACGGCGACCTGAAGCAGGCGGCCGCGGACGCCGTGGTGGCCACGCTGGCTCCGGTCAGGGACCGCTACCGGGAACTGTCCGGCGACCCCGAGCGGGTCCGGTCGGTGCTGCGGACCGGTTCCGCGCGGGCCCGGGAGCAGGCGGGCCGGAAGGTGCGCCGGGCCCAGGCCGCGATCGGACTGCTGCCCGCCTGAGCGCGGCGATCACCAGCGGCGTTGCTGTCCGTGGCCGGTGCTAGTTTGGGCGCGTGTCGGAAGGCTGGCAAAGCTGGTACGGGCCGTCGAGACCGCTGCGGGCCGAGGATGGCATCCGGGCGCGCAGCAAGCGCGGCGCGATCGGTGAGCAGTGGTGGTCGCGCCGGTTCATCGACGTGCTCGAGTCGTTCGGCATGTCGGGCCGGATGGCCCGGGGCCGGAACTACGCCCGCTCGGGTCAGGTGCTCGGCTTCGACATCTCCTGCGGGTACGTGACCGCGCGGGTTCAGGGGTCGCGGCCGAAGCCGTATCAGGTACGGATCCAGGTGACCCCGCTCACCACGGCGCAGTGGCGCCGGGTCGAGCAGGCTCTCGCCGGGCAGGCGCTGTTCCGCGCCAAACTGCTGGCGGGGGAGATGCCGCAGGAGATCGAGGAGGTCTTCGCGGAGTGCGGTACCCCGCTGTTCCCGCGCTCGGAACGGGACCTGGTCATGTCGTGCTCCTGCCCGGACTGGGGCGTGCCGTGCAAGCACCTGGCCGCGGTCCTGTACGTGCTCGCCGAGGCGTTTGACGACGACCCGTTCGGCATCCTGGCCTGGCGCGGCCGGGACCGGGAGGACCTGCTCGCCGCGCTCCGGCTGACCCCGGGCGAGGCGGAGCCGGCCCGTCCGCTCATCGACGTCACCGACCGCCCCCTGGCCGATTGCGTGGCGGACTACTGGTCGCCCGGCATGAGCCTGGCCCGCCTGCGGTCCCTGCCGCCCGCCCCGGCTACCGCCCCGGACCTGTTGCTGCGCACGTTCGAGCCGCCCCCGGTGCCGGTGCGCGGGCAAGACCTGACTGCCCTGCTCACCCCGGCCTACCGCCGGCTCGCCGAGGAAGACGCCGAGGATGACAGCGACGGCGAGGCGGCGCCCCCCGGCTAAGACCGGCCTGGGGGTTACTGCAGTACTGCAATACTGCGTTACTGCTACGGTGTCATCAACGCCCGGTGCGGAGCCCTCCCGGATGGCAACTGCGCACAGGTCAAGCGGGGCTTGGGCGAGAAGGCCCGCTCGGCCCGCTCGGCGCGCCGCAGGGCGTGGCGCTGCGCCGGGGACAGGTGCCGCTTCGGCACCGAGACCCACATCTTGCCCCGGCTGACCATCGTGAGCGCGCTGCGCGCGAGCGGCGTCCAGTACCGGTTGATGGCCGCCTGCTCGGCCGCGGTCGGCGTGACGATCCGGTACGCGCAGAAGTGCCTCGGCCGGCCGTTCGCCACCGCGATGTGCGCCGGTGTCACCAAATGCGTTAGCTGGGCCTGATGCGCCGAATGCGATGCGGTGCTCGCCGGAGCCGCGCAGCCCGCGCACATCGTCACCGCGCAGGCGACGCCGAGCATCGCAGTACCGACCGCCCCGATCGCGGCACGCAACCCCATCACCGCCGTCCCTTGTGCCGACCGCCGATGGCAGCAGCACTGGATTCCCCCCGATGACCTCAGGGTACTGCTGGCCGGGCGGACAGGCTCTGACCTGCCTCGAACTAGCGGGTCACGATTGAGCCAACCGGCCTACCCCGCCGTACCACCAGTGCGAGCCGTCGCTGTCGGCCATTTCGGGGTCATCGGCGCCCCACAGGCCGAGATGGGTGACGGCGGGCTCGGCGCCCTGGTAGGGCGGCAAGATCTCCAGCCCGGTGAAGAACCGCTCGATCTCGGCCCGCGACCGCGGGTGGATGCCCTGCGCCCGCGCGTACACGTCCCGCCCGGCCTGCACCAGGCGCGGCGGCAGTTGCTCGTAGGTCACGTGGGACAGGGCCAGGAAACTGCCCGGGGCCAGCGCGTCCACGTACCGCGCCACCAGCGCCCAGGGGTCCGACTCGTCGGCCACGAACTGCAGCACGGCCGTCACCAGCAGGCCGACCGGCTGCTCGAAGTCGATCAGCGCCCGCATCGCGGGATCGTCCAGCACGATGCCGGGCTCGCGCAGGTCCGCGGTGATCACCGCGGTGGTCCCGTCGTCGGCCAGCAATTCGCAGGCGTAAGCGCGCACCATGGGGTCGTTATCGACGTAGACGACATGAGCCTGCGGCGCCACGCGCTGCACGACCCCGTGCGTGTTGCCCTGGGTGGGCAGGCCCGAGCCGATGTCGATGAACTGACTGATGCCCTGCTCGGCGGCCATCCAGCGAGCCGTCCGCTGGTGAAAGCCGCGGTTGACCCAGGCCGCGTCCTCCAGGTCCGGCGACTGGGCGCGGATCGCCTCCGCCGCCTCCCGGTCGACCGGGAAGTTGTGCTGGCCGCCCAGTACGTAGTCGTAAATCCGGGCCGGGCTGGGTTTGGTCGGATCCACACCAGGTGGGACCTGCGGACCCTCGGTCATAACGCGCAGACTATCTAATACCGGGCGGTGTTCCGCGCGCCATCGCGGTGTACCTCGCAACGGGCTAGCGACCAGCTAGCGGCCTGGTCAAGTGCCGCGGCCGAGCTGGCGAGGAGTTCTAGCCCGTACTGGGAGGCGGGCTCGCGGTCATGTGTTCGCGGACTGTTCGGCTGCCGTCTGCCTAGGTTTCGTCTGCCTGGCCCTGGTCTGCTTGGCCGCCGACCTGTTGCTGGTCGTGGGCTGCTCGGCCTCGGACTGCGTGGCCACTGACTGTTTGGCCGTGGGCTGTTCGACCGTGGGCTGTTTGGGCGCGGGCTGTTTGGGCGTGGTCTTCCTGCGCCGCGTCGGCGTGGTGGCGGTCTTCTTAGGCTGCTTGGCCGCGACCAGGCTGACCAGCATGTCCGAGGACGAGGGGTCCCGCTTGACCTCCACCAGGTCCGGCAGCCGGCTGAGCAGCACGCGGAAGCTGCTGGCGCCGTAGTTGCGCTCGTCGAAGGACGGATCGAGAGCCAGCATCTTGCTCTTCAGCCACGACCCGGTGGCCGACGCGTCGGGAGACTCCTCCATGGCCGCGACGACCAGGCGTTCGGCGTCCGCGATGTGGAAGTTCGCGTTGACCTCGTCCCGCACCGCCGGGTTCACGGCGGCGACGATCGTTCCCCAGTACTTGTACTCCGAGCACACCGCGACCAGCCGGGAACTGGCCGAGGCCTTGGTGCCGACCCCGACGACCCGCTTGCCGAACTCGCGCAGCCGCTGCACCAGCGGGGAGTAGTCCCCGTCGCCCGCGACCAGCAGGTACGTGCCGACGTCGGGGTGGGTGATCAGCACCTCCATCGCGTCCACCGCCATCAGGATGTCCGCGGCGTTCTTCTGCTGGGCCCCGAACCTGGTCACCTGGATCAGGGTGATCCCGTTCTGGGCCAGGTTGTTCTGGTGCTTGCCGAACTCCGGCCTGGACCAGTCGGCGTAGGCCCTGCGGATCGAGGTGTTGCCGTAATCGCGGCAGAGCAGTTCGAGTGCCTTGTACGGGATCGGGTCGGCTTGCCCGGGCAGGTCCTCCCCGGCGCCCAGCGCCAGGTTCTCCAGGTCGATGAAGACCGCTACCTGGTCACCGAGCGTGGCCTGCGCGTTGGCGAGCGCGGCCATCAGCCGGCCCGCCGTTCCCACTCAGTGCTGCGCCGCACGGCTGGCCGCCTCTCGTCGGTCCGGCTGGATGGTCACCCTACTCCCGCTCTCGCGTCCGCACCCCGTCCGCAACGGCCTGCGCGGAAATGGCCTGGGCGAGGCCGTCGAGGACACGCTGTAGTTGCCACTCGAAGGTGGCGTCGGGATCGGGCAACTTGTCAGCTTCGGCGATCATACGGGTGAAGTAACGATGCTGGCCCGATCCGACGACGTGCTGGACGTAGGGGGCGGCCGAGCGCCGCCAGCCTTCCCCGCCGCGTTGAGTTGCCCGAAGTGGCGCCACTGCCGCTCCGAGAGTTCGCTCTGGGTATAGCCGACCACGAAGGAATCCACCGTCCGCACCACTTGCACCATCTCGTCCATGGCCAGGCCCAGGCCGTCGACGGCGGACAGCAGGAATTCCATCTCGGCCAGCATGTTCGGGGCAGCCGCATCGGCCTGGCTGGCCAGCACGCGGCCGTGGACGGGAAGCTGTCCGGTCGCAGCAACCTGCGGATGTTCGGGCGGCTCTACTACCTCAGCGACCGGGCGGCCCGGCAGCGGGCGGACGAGTTGCTGGAGCGGTTCGGCCTGAGCGAGGCCGGGAACAGGCTGGCCGAGACCTACTCGGGCGGTATGCGCCGCCGCCTCGACCTGATCGCCAGCCTGATCGTCGCGCCCCCGGTGCTGTTCCTGGACGAACCGAGCGCGGGACTCGACCCGGTCAGCCGGGCCGACATCTGGGCCAGCGTCCGCGCGCTGGTGGCCGACGGCACCACCGTGCTGCTCACCACGCAGTACCTGGACGAGGCCGATCAGCTCGCCGGGCACATCGCGGTCATCGACCACGGCCGGGTCATCGCGTCCGGAACGTCGGACCAGCTCAAGAAGGCG
>DATAVV010000449.1:0-32557 GCA_036267555.1 Streptosporangiaceae bacterium
AGCGCAGCCTGCTCGCCGCGCTGGAGGCAGGTTGCAGCGCACCGGTCGGCGGGTATGCCGCTGGGACGGATGGATTGCGGCTGCGCGCAGTTGTCGTGGCGGCCGCCGGGGAAACGGCGCTGCGCGCGAGCGCCGGCGCGCCCGCGGCCGAGGCTGAGCGCCTGGGTCGCGAGGTAGCCGCCGAGCTGCTCCGCCGCGGCGCGGGAAGATATACGGCCGTGTCCGCTGCGATAGCGGGACACAACAGTAACGGGGATGAATAGTGAACCCACCCGTGACAGACAGCGCGGTGAGCTGCGCGACCGACAAGCCAGCCGACGCCAAGATCTCAGGCGCCAAGACCTCAGCCACCACGCCGCAGGGCGCTGACCGGCCCGCCGCCGGCAAGCCGCCGGGCGGCTGGGTGGCGTTCGTCGGCGCGGGCCCCGGAGACGAGGGCCTGCTGACCGTTCGGGCCGCGACGCTGCTGGAAAGGGCCGATCTCGTGGTGGCCGGCCCGGAACTGGCCGCCCAGCTCGGCAGGCTGGTGCGGCCGGAAGCGGAGATCGCGGACGCCGAGGCGCTCGGTGAGGACCCGAAGCTGCTGGTCAAGGCGGCCAGGTCCGGCAAGCTCGCTGTCCGGCTGGTGCGCGGGGACCCGTTCCTGGCCGGCCAGTCAGCCGCGGAGGTCGCGGCCTGTGCCAAGGCGAAGGTGCCGTTCGAGGTGGTGCCCGGCGTGCCCACCGCGACCGCGGTTCCCGCCTACGCGGGCATCCCGCTGACCTCCGAAGCCAGCGGTGACGTCCGGATCATCCACGCCTCCGAGGTGAGCCAGGTGCAGGCCGGCCCGGGCAGCCTGGTCATCCTCGGGGCCGAGACCGGGCCAGCGGACATCGCCAAGATGCTGATCGCGGCGGGCTGGGCCGATACCACCCCATTCTCCCTGACCTGGAACGGCACGACCACCGACCAGCACACCGTGGTGTGCGCGCTCAGCACGGTCGCCGCCGACCTCAAGGCGGCCGGGGTGAGCCTGCTCACGGCGCACGGGCCCGCGGTTGCGGTGGTCGGTGAGGGGGTCGCCGCCCAGCAGTCGCTGTCCTGGTTCGAGACCAAGCCGCTGTTCGGGTGGCGGGTGCTGGTGCCGCGGACCAAGGAGCAGGCGGGCGAGGTCATGACCCGGCTCCAGACCTGGGGCGCGGTGCCCGAGCAGGTGCCCACGATCGCGGTCGAGCCGCCCCGCACGCCGCAGCAGATGGAGCGAGCGGTCAAGGGCCTGGTCACGGGCCGGTACCAGTGGGTCGCGTTCACCTCGGTCAACGCCGTCCGCGCGGTGCGCGAGAAGTTCGAGGAGTACGGGCTCGACGCGCGCGCGTTCGCCGGCATCAAGGTGGCCGCGGTGGGCGAGCAGACCACGGCCGCGCTGCGGGCGTTCGGCATCATGCCCGACCTGGTGCCCGAGGCCAAGCAGTCCGCCGAGGGGCTGGCCGACGTCTGGCCCGCCTACGACGACGTGCTCGACCCGATTAACCGGGTGCTGCTGCCGCGCGCCGACATCGCCACCGAGAATCTGCTGGCCCGGCTCACCAGCCTGGGCTGGGAGGCCGAGGACGTCACCGCGTACCGGACCGTGCGCGCCGCGCCGCCGCCCGCGCCGATCCGCGAGGCCATCAAGGGCGGCGGGTTCGACGCGGTGCTGTTCACGTCATCCTCCACGGTGCGCAACCTCATCGGGATCGCGGGAAAGCCGCACGCGGTGACGGCGATCGCGGTCATCGGTCCGGAGACGGCCAAGACCGCGGCCGAGTTCGGCCTGCGGGTCGACGTGATCGCGCCTCGGCCGTCGGTGACCGCGCTGGTGGACGCGCTGGCCGAGCACGGGGCGGGCCTGCGGGACGCCGCCGTCGCCGCGAACGAGCCGGTGCGCAGGCCCAGCGAGCGCCGCCGCGGCGCCCGCCGCAGGATCAGGTAAGCCACAGGACCAGGCAGCCAGCCAGGCTGCCGCAGGACCAGCCGTAAGGAGCACCGCCGATGAGCGCCGGATTCCCTGCCGTACGCCCGCGTCGGCTGCGTCGGACCGCGGCCCTGCGGCGGCTGGTCACCGAGACCAGCGTGCGCCCGGCCGACCTGGTCTTGCCGCTGTTCGTCAAGGAGGGGATCGCCGAGCCGAGCCCGGTCGCGTCGATGCCCGGCGTGATGCAGCACACCAGGGAAAGCCTGCGCAAGGCGGCCGTCGAGGCCGTGGAGTCGGGGGTCGGCGGGCTGATCCTGTTCGGCATCCCGGCGGCCAAGGACGCCCGCGGCTCGGCCGCCGACGACCCGGCCGGCATCGTCCAGCTAGCCATCGGCGACCTGGCCGCCGAGGTCGGCGGCGACACCGTACTCATGGCCGACCTGTGCCTGGACGAGTACACCGACCACGGCCACTGCGGCATGCTGACGCTGACCGGCGAGGTGGACAACGACGCGACCCTGGAGCGCTACGCCTCGATCGCGGTGGCCCAGGCCGCGGCGGGCGCGCACGTGGTGGCGCCGAGCGGGATGATGGACGGCCAGGTGGCCGCGGTCCGCACCGCGCTGGACGGGGCCGGCTTCGGCGGCGTCGCGATCATGGCCTATTCGGCCAAGTACGCCTCGGCCTTCTACGGGCCGTTCCGGGACGCGGCCGAGTGCGCGCCGCAGTTCGGTGACCGCGCCTCCTACCAGCAGGACCCGGCGGGCACGGACGAGGCCCTGCGCGAGGTGCTGCTCGACGCGGACGAGGGCGCGGACATCGTCATGGTCAAGCCCGCCCTCGCCTACCTGGACGTGATCAGCAGGATCGCCGCGGCCGTGCCCCTGCCGGTCGCCGCCTACCAGGTCAGCGGTGAGTACGCGATGGTGGAGGCGGCCGCGGCCAATGGCTGGCTGGACCGGGACCGGGTGATCACGGAGACGCTCACCGCGATCCGCCGGGCCGGCGCCGACGTCATCCTGACCTACTGGGCGGCCGAAGCCGCCCGCCGACTACGGTGACCGACCCGGGGCCGCGCGCGGACGCAGCCGGGGGCAGCGCGGTTGACCGTACCGCGGTATCTATGCCGTCTCTGTTAAACAACGCCTGGGTCTCGTCCCGGGGGTGGCCCGCTGGCCGTGAGCTTGGCCGGGCAGAATCGAAGGCATACCCTACGTGTCCGGACCGGGAGAGCCGATGGTAGAAGCGGTACTTCGCCGCGGCCGACGCCGGGCCGTCGAGCGCACGGCGGTCGCCGCGGCCGCGGCGCAGTACGCCGCGATGGGCTGGCCGGTGTGCGTCGGGGCCAACCCGCCCAGCCGTCAGCGGCACGCCGAGGTGCTGCGCGCGTGTTCCTGTGACCGGATCGGCTGCCCCGCGCCGGGTGCCCATCCGAGGTCCCCGACCTGGCAGAGCCAGGCGACCGCGGATCCGCGGGTGGTGGAGCGCTGGTGGGCGGCCAGTCCCGAGGCGAACGCCATCCTCGTCACCGGCCGGGTATTCGACGTCCTCGAGATCGAGGCCCATGCGGGAGCCGCGGCGCTCCGCTTGATGGAGCGCTCAGCGGTCCGGCCCGGTCCCGTCGCTATCAGCGCGGGGAACCGGGTCCTTTTCTTTGTGGCCACCCGCGGCGCCCCGGCCAACGAGGACGAATGGTGGTCCTGCCGCCTGGACTGCGAGCCCGAGACCAACCCCGAGGTGGCCGGGCTGCGCTGGCACTGCCGGGACAGCTACGTGCTGGCCCCGCCCTGCCGGGACGGCAACTCGGTCAAGGCGCACTGGCTGCGCCCGCCGGTCGGGCAGCCACTGCCCGACGGCCTTAGGCTGCTCGGGTACCTAGCCGACGCCTGCGAGGGAATCACCTGATGCCTGAATCTCCTGACCGGGGGAACGGAGCCGGACCGACGTCCGCCGAACTGTTCGCCCGGGCCACGGCCGTCGCGCCCGGGGGAGTGAACTCGCCGGTGCGCGCGTTCGGGTCGGTCGGCGGCACGCCCGTGTTCATGGCGTCCGGGCACGGCGCGTACCTGACCGACGTGGACGGCCGGGAGTACGTCGACCTGGTCTGCTCCTGGGGACCGATGATCCTCGGCCACGCGCATCCCGGCGTGCTCGACGCCGTGCGCCAGGCCCTGGCGGCGGGCACCTCGTTCGGCACGGCCACGCCGGGCGAGGTTGACCTGGCCGAGGCGCTCGTCGCCCGCGCGCCCGTGGAACGGGTCCGCCTGGTCAACTCCGGCACCGAGGCCACGATGACGGCGATACGCCTGGCCCGCGGTTTCACCGGCCGCCGCATCGTGATCAAGTTCGCGGGCTGTTACCACGGCCACGTGGACGCTCTGCTCGCCGCGGCCGGATCGGGCGTCGCGACGTTCGGGCTGCCCGATTCGCCCGGCGTTACCGGCGCGGCCGCCGCAGACACGGTGGTGCTGCCCTACAACGACGCCGAAGCGGTCCGGCAGGCGTTCGCGGCCCGCCCGGACGAGATCGCCTGCGTGATCACCGAGGCGTGCCCGGCGAACATGGGCGTGGTGCCGCCCGCCGCGGGCTTCAACGAACTGCTCGCCGCGCTCTGCCACTCCCACGGCGCGCTGCTGATCATGGACGAGGTACTGACCGGGTTCCGGGTCACCAGTTCCGGGTGGTACGGGCGCGAGGGCGTGGCCGGGGACCTGATGACGTTCGGCAAGGTCATGGGCGGCGGGCTGCCCGCTGCAGCATTCGGCGGGCGCGCGGAGATCATGGACAGGCTGGCTCCGGCCGGGCCGGTCTACCAGGCGGGCACGCTCTCGGGCAACCCGCTGGCCACCGCGGCCGGACTGGCCACGCTGCGCGCGTGCACGCCCGAGGTCTACGCGAAGGTGGACCGGGCCGCGGCGGCCGTGGCCGCGCTGGCCGCCGACGCGCTGAAGGCCGAGGGCGTGCCGTTCCTGCTGCAGGAGGCGGGCAGCCTGTTCTCGGTGTTCCTCGGCGTCGACGGCCCGGTGCGCGACTTCAGCGAGGCCAAGGGCCAGTCCGCCGCCGCGTACGCCGCGTTCTTCCACGCCATGCTGGACCGGGGCGTGTACCTGCCGCCGTCCGGATACGAGGCGTGGTTCCTGTCCGCCGCGCACGACGACGCGGCCATCGCCAGGATCGCCGACGCCCTGCCCCCGTCAGCTCGTGCCGCCGCGGAAGCACTGGGCTAAAAAAGACAGCGCGGGTCCGGTCACTGTCCGGCATGCCACATCTCGGTGGCTGAATTCTGAGGTTTCTGCCGGTGATGCCATGATGCTGGAAGGCCGGGCCGCGTGCCCGCCCCAGACCGAGGAGGCCGCCATGGCCATGCGCAACGTCATCAGCACGTTAAACCACGACGGCACCGAGGTCATGGGCCCGGGCGTGCTGATGTACCACTACCCGGGCAACGACATCATGAACGGCAGCCTGCTCACGGTCGAGAGCAACCACTTCTGCGTGCTGAAGTCGCGCGGCGCTGTGCTCGACGTGTACGAGACCGGCCAGTACCCGGTGTCGACGCCGCAGCGCCCGCTGCTCGGCAGCATCCAGCAGAGCTTCTACGGCGGGCAGTCACCGTGGCAGTACGAGGCACTGTTCGTGTCGCGGGCCAAGAGCGTGGCCAAGGCGCAGGGCCTGGCCCTGTCCAGGGAACTGGCCGAACTCGTCTATGACGTCGACTACTACGTGCACATCGACACCAAGGAAGACGCGGTCAGGCTGGTCACCCACATGCCGTACAAGGGGCACCTGCTGACCACCGAGGCGGTGAACGACTACGCGGGCCCGGTCGTGGAGCAGTCGGTCAACCAGTTGGTCCAGATCACGCCGCTGGAGCAGGTGAACGAGCGGATCCACGAGATCACCGAACTGGTCCGCGGCCACCTGCAGGACTTCCTGTCCATCTACGGGATCATGCTCAACGACGTCAAGGTGCTGATCAGGCCGCGCGACGAGCGGATGCGCGAGCTGATCTCACTGCGCGCGTTCGGGCTGACCGAGCACGAGGCCGTGCGCTACTACGTGGCGATGAAGATGGCCGAGCACGGCCTGCTCTCGGCGCCCAACATGGCCTGCGGCGAGCCGTTCAACATCGGGATCACCGCGGCCATGGCGGCCCCGCTGGCCGGGTTGCCCAGCGTGGGCGGGCTGACCGATGGCGTCCAGGGCGCGCACGCGCAACACGCGACGGGCGGCCTCCCGGTGAGTCGCCCCCCGGTCACCCCCCGGGCCTGACCGTGGCCGACAGCATCGCGGACCGCCTGCGCGGCCTGCTCGCGTCCGACGTCTACTCGGCCAAGGGGCGGCTGCGCGCCGACGACCTGCTGGTCCGCGAGCGGGTCGGCCGCGGCCTGGGCGAGGCCACGGCACGGCTGCGGGACCTGGCCAGCCGGTGGCGCGCCGACCGGGTCCCCCCCTCGACCCGGGAGCAGCCGTTCCCGCCGGCCGGGGTGATGGAGCCGATCCGCCGCGCCGAGCGGCTGATCCGGGCCATCGACGAGACCTCGACGGCCGTGCGCGGCCTGCCCGTGCTCAACCAGGACAGGGTCTGGGACCGGGTCCGCGGGATCGGCCTGGAAGAACTGCTGCAGTTCGACTGGACCCTGGTGGGTGAGTCCGACGCCCTGGCCGAGCACCTCGGCACCGCGGCCGCCCTGGACGAGATCGACGTGCCCGCCCAGGAGGCCCGCCTGCGGAAGATACGCGAGGTGATCGCCGACCGGCGCCGGTACCTGGAGATACTGGCCTAGCCCGCTATTTTGCCGGAACGGAACGCCTCCGGGCCGGCCCCCGGACCGCGATGTGCTGCCGGGTGACCGGGACGCGCAGATGCGCCCGCGGGGCCGGCGACCGGAGCATGACGCCGAACGCGCACTGGCCGCTGGCCTGTCGGCCGACCCGGTTGGGGTCACCGTCGCCGTCGCCGAACTGCACCGCGGGCCGGTCCGCGCGGCAGGTGAGGTCGCTGCGGACGGCGTTGGTCGCCACCTCCATGGCGGCCTGGTTGGCCATGACGTCGGCGGTCGCGATGAGGCTGCCGCGCACCTGGTTGCGCAGCGCGCCAAACCAGCAGGAGCGCAGCCCGCTGACCGTCAGGTCACCGCCGATGCGATTGTCCTCGTAATCGCTGTAGACCGGACTCTTGAAGCGGGAGAATATTCCCTTTGCCCGGCAGTCAACCCCGCCGCCCCCGCCGGTCTGGGTGACGCCGTCTGCGATCGTCGAATTGTGTACCAGCACGCCGAGCGAATTACCCGCTATAAGGCGGCCGCCGACCACGCTGTGGCTGGAAAGGGCCGGCCGCTCGTGGTGCGGATCGTCCGCGCAGGGGAAGACCGCGTCGGCGCGCCCGAAGACCGGGACCACCTTCGCCTCGCAGCCCAGCGCGAGAGTCGCGCCGCGCTGCACGATCAGGTCGCCGCGCACGGTCAGCCCGGAGTGGCCGTGCCCGCTGTGATCGTTCAGCGCGAAGATCGCGAGCAGGGCCCCGCCGCCGTCCACGGTCAGGTCGCCCCGGACCAGGGCCGGGCCGGCGTTGACCGCGCAAACGCCGTGGACCGCCACCGCGGGATAGGTGCCCGCCAGCGTGCCGGGGGCCCCGGCCGTACCCGAGCAGACGTGGACCGCCGGATGGGCCGCGGCTCGCGGCGCCTTGCCGCGCGGCCGGGCCGGGGCCGCCGCCGCGGCCGACGCACTGCGCGGCGCGTCCGACGCCCGCGACCTCGAGGCCGCCGTGCCCGCGCCGAACGCGTGGCCCGCGGCCACCACACCGACCGCCAAGCCGCCCATTCCGAGGAAACGCAACATGGTGCGCAAATTCCGTTGCATTATGCCCCCTTTGGCATTCGCGCTGCCGGCCAGGCCGGCGAGTCGCACATTAGCAGCTATGCGCAGTGGTATCCCAAAACCCCGCGCCACCGTTACCAATTCTGTTTGTGCTAGCTGTCCTGGTGTCTTGTCAGGTTGGATCGCGTGTCGTTCCAATGGCTAGAATCGCCGGGATGCCAGAGCCGACCGCAGGAAGCGCCGCAGCCGTGGGCAGGGCCCGCACACTCGCTCAGGTGTACCGGCACTTCGGCGAGGTCGACGCCGCCGGAACATCGCCGCTGTACGAGCGCGTCGCCGTCGCCCTGAGCGAGTCCGACGAGGCGCTGCGCGCCATCGAGGCGGCGCCGGCGCGCAAGCGGCACCCCACGGTGATCCTCGCCGCGCTGCACGACCTCGCCCTCGCCGGACGCGCCCCGGCGCTTGCCGCGGCCTATGCCGCTGCGGATGGCGACGCTGCCGCTGGCGCGGCGATCGACACGGTGCTGCGGATGACCGACTCGGTCGTGGCCATCGCCGCGCGCCGGCGGACGCGGGCCGACGAGCCCGGACGCTGCGCCGTGCTGTACCCGGCCATTGCCGAGGCGGCCCGCCGGGTAGGCGCGAACGCGGTCGGGCTGATCGACGTGGGCTGCCCGGCTGGGCTCAATCTCAATGTCGATCGCGTTGGCATTACCTACAGCAACGGACAATCGCTGGGCGACCCGTCATCTCCCGTGCAGATGTCGTCTTCGATCGTGGGACACCGGCCCATCCCGACGCGGGCGATGCCCGAGGTCGTCGCCCGGGTCGGCGTCGACCTCGATCCGGTCGACGTGACCGACGCGGATGACGCCCGATGGTTGCGCGCCTGCCTGTGGCCGGATCAGCCGGAGCGGGTCGCGCGGCTCGAAGCGGAGATCGCGCTGGCGGCGGCGGCCCCTCCGCTGCTGCTGCGAGGTGACGCCGTCGAGGTGCTGCCCGACGCGTTCGCCCATGTGCCCGCGGACGCCCTGCCCGTCGTCACCACGACGTGGGCGCTGTCGCGCTTCCCGCTCGAGAGCCGCCTGCGCTTCCTGCACCGCCTCGACGAAGCGGCGGCCGGCCGGGCGGTGGCGTGGGTGTCAGCGGAGGGGGTCGGAGTCGCGCCGGCGGTACCGACACTCGGCGATCGCCGCGCCTCCGGCCACAGCATCATCGGCCTGGCGGTGTTCGGCGCCCCGGCTCTGCGCGCCGAGGCCATTGGCCGCTGCTGGTCGCGGGGCCGCTTGCTGGCGTGGCTGGCAGACTCCTAGTGGCGCGGGCGGGGCGGAGGCGTGCGGATAGGCTGGGCGCGCTATGAGCGACGAGGCGGACACGATCGTGCACCTGGTGCGGCACGGCGAGGTGGAGAACCCGCACGGGGTGCTCTACGGGCGGATCCCTGGGTATCACCTGTCCGCGGACGGGCGGGTCATGGCCAAGGCCGCCGCCAACTTCCTGGCCGGCCGGGACGTGACCGTGCTGCGGTCCTCGCCGCTGGAGCGGGCGCAGGAGACGGCCGAGCCCATCGCCGCGCAATTCGGCCTGCCGGTGGAGACCGACGACCGGCTCATCGAGCCGTGGAACCACTTCGAGGGGCTGACGTTCGGCGTCGGAGACGGCTCGCTGCGGCGGCCCCGGCACTGGGCGCAGCTTTGGAACCCGTTCCGCCCGTCGTGGGGCGAGCCGTACGGCGAGGTCGCGGCCCGGATGCGGGTCGCGATGGCCGACGCCGCCGCCACGGCGCGCGGCCACGAGGCGGTCCTGGTCAGCCACCAGTTGCCGATCTGGGTCGCCCGCCGCAGCGTCGAGGGGCGCAAACTCTGGCATGACCCGCGCCGCCGCCAGTGCGCGCTGGGCAGCGTGACCAGCTTCAGCTACCGCGGCGGCGGGATCGTCGGAGTGAGCTACTCCGAGCCCGCCGGGGCCGGGCGCGGCCAGGTGGCCGGAGCCTGAGCCGCGTCCACCGCCCAGAGCCGCGTCCACCGTGTCCGAGCGGGTTAATCTGGTCGGCGCCGGGTCCCAACCGCCGGCCCGGTTCGGCCGCCATCGAGCGGATCCGGCACAATAGGGACCGCGATACTACTACTGCGTGTAGGAGATCAACTCCGTGTTCCGGCTTCCCGTCACGCGCCGCACCGCTGTCAGCCGCGCGGGCGCTCGCGGCGCTGGGGCTTTCGGGATGCGCCGGGACGGTGCTCCGCGGGACGGTGCTCGGTGGCGCGGTGTGCGGGTCGCGGCCGGCGCGGTGCTCGCGGCGGCCGTGGTGCTCGGCGCCGCGGCCTGTGACGGCGGCGGGACCGCGCAAGACTCGGCGGTCGGCAACGGCAGCAGCTTCGTTACCGGCAGCTACGGCACCACGGTGTTCCAGGCCGGATCCCGGCCGCAGGCCCCGCAGGTCACCGGGAAGACCCTCACGGGCGCCGGGTTCCGGCTGTCCGCCGACCGCGGCTCCGTGGTCGTGATGAACTTCTGGGGCTCCTGGTGCTCGCCGTGCCGTGCGGAGGCACCCGCGCTCGGCCAGCTAGCACGGCATTTCGCCGCCGACGGCGTCCGTTTCGTCGGCGTGGACATCAGGGACAACCCGGCCAGCGCCGAAGCGTTCGACCAGACGTTCCGTATCAGCTACCCGAGCCTGAACGACCCCAATGACCTCATCGCCCTGGACTTCCATGGCGCCGCGCCGCCCGCGGGCATCCCGACCACGCTGGTCATCGACCGGACCGGGCACATCGCGGCCC
This sequence comes from Streptosporangiaceae bacterium, assembly GCA_036267555.1. GTDB lineage: Bacteria > Actinomycetota > Actinomycetes > Streptosporangiales > Streptosporangiaceae > JASHPR01. The sequence continues at coordinate 10,537 of DATAVV010000449.1, forward strand.
GCATCATAGGCCCGGTCTCCTACGACAGCGTCAAGGCGCTGCTCAGCCAGGTCTCCGCGGAGCACGCGTGACCAGGCTGCGGGTCGGTTCCCAGCCCGAGCCGGAGGCCACCGCCACCGGCTTTGACCACGACGCCGCCGACCGGGAGGCACTCAACCTGGACTCGGTGGCCCAGGGCGACCTTGGCCAGGACGGGCCCGGTCGGGGCGGCGCGGGCCAGGCCAGCGCGGGCCAGGCCAGCACGGGCCGGGAAGGCGCGGGCCGGGACGGCGCGCGTCGGGAAGGCGGCGGCCAGGAGGGCGGCGGCCAGGAGGGCGGCGGGGCCGCGGCGACCGCGCCCGCCGGAGCCCGGCTCGGCGTCACGGGCTGGCTGCGGTGGTTCTGGCGCCAGCTCACCTCGATGCGGACCGCGTTGATCCTGCTGTTCCTGCTCGCGGCGGGCAGCGTGCCCGGGTCGCTGCTGCCCCAGGAGGGGATCAACCCGGCGGCGGTGGACCAGTACTACACCTCGCACCCGCTGCTGGCCCGGATCCTGGGCGGCCTGTCGCTGTTCAACGTGTTCGGCGCGCCCTGGTTCGCCGCGGTCTACCTCCTGCTGTTCACTTCGCTGGTCGGCTGCGTGCTGCCCCGTACGCTGCGCCTGGCGGGCTCGGCGCGCCAGCCGCCGCCGCGGGCCCCGCGCTACATCAGCCGGCTTCCGTTCGCGGTCAGCTACGCCACCACGCTCGCGCCCGAGGCGGCGCTCGGGTCCGCGGCCGCGATGCTGTCCGGCAAGCGGTTCCGGGTCCGCTCCGGCCCGGGCTGGGTGGCCGCGGAAAAGGGCTACCTGCGCGAGGTCGGCAACCTGCTGTTCCACATCGCGCTGCTCGGCCTGCTGGTGTCGATCGGCATGGGCGGCCTGTTCGGGTACAAGGCCAACCGGCTGCTGGTCACCGGGACCTCGTTCTCCAACACCGTGACCGCGCTGGACGAGTTCCACCCGGGCCGCCTGGTCTCGCCCGGCGATCTGCAGCCGTTCACGGTGTCCCTGGATAAGTTCAGCGCGTCGTACGTCACCTCGGGGCCGGAGATCGGCCAGCCGGCCGCGTTCAACGCAGCGGTCCAGTACACCGGCAGCCCACAGGGCGCCGTGCACCGCGACACGCTGAGCGTGAACCATCCGCTGGTCGTGGACGGCGTGCGGGTGTTCCTGATCGGCCACGGCTTCGCGCCCACGTTCCGGGTCACCGACGGCGCGGGCAAGGTGGTGTTCTCCGGCTCGGTCCCGTTCATCCCGGTCGAGACCTCCGGGCTCACCTCGGAGGGCGCGGTCAAGGTCCCGGACGCCGACCCCAAGCAACTGGGTTTCGTGGGCGTGTTCCTGCCCAGCGCCGAGGACCTGCACGGCCAGTTGGTCTCGGTGTTCCCCACGCCGCAGAACCCGGTGGTCAGCCTGGTCGCCTACGCGGGCAACCTCGGCATGAACTCGGGGTCGCCGCAGTCGGTGTACACGCTGGACACCGCGGGCCTGCGCCGGCTGCCCGTCGCGCCGCAGCCGCTGGCCGTGGGCCAGTCGATGAAGCTGCCCGACGGCCTGGGCACGGTCACCTACACCGGCTACCAGCAGTGGATCAGCCTCGCGATCACCTACGACCCGGGGCAGATGCCCGCCCTGGTGTCCGGGATCGTGGTTCTCGGAGGGCTTCTGCTCTCGTTCATGGTCCGGCGACGTAGGGTGTTCGTGCGCGCCCGGCCGGGCGAAGCGGGCGGGAGCGTCGTCGACTTCGGCGGCCTGACCCGCACCGATGCGGCGGGCGGCTTCGAGGACGAATTCTCCGGGCTGGCCACCGAGATCAGCACCCTGCACCAGGGCCGCCTCGACGGCGATCCCGGACCACCCGACGGGGAGTGAGGCACGGATGCCTGTCAACACCGGACTCGCCGACATCAGCAACGACTTCCTGCTGGTCGCCGTGGCCGTCTACGCCCTGGCCATGCTCGCCTACGCCTGTGACTTCGCGTTCGGGAGGAAGGCAGTCCCCGCGGTGCGCAAGGCGCGGGTCCCCGCGCTCGCCGGCGCCAAGTCCGGCGCCGGCGCCGGACTTGATGCGGACGGTGTGGACGCTGCGGACGGCGCGGTCGGCGCGGACGGCTCTGAAGGCGCGGCGGGTACCGCCGGCCCGGGCGCGGGCGCGGGCCCGGCCCTGGGCCTGCGCCCCGCGCCGCCGGGGCTCTGGGTGCGGATCGCGGTCGCGCTGACCGCGGTCGGCCTGGCCGCCCACCTCACCGGGGTCGTCACCAGGGGGCTGTCGGTGCACCGGCTGCCCTGGGGCGACATGTACGAGTTCGTCACCGCGCTGACCTGCGTCGCCGTCGCGTTCTTCCTGGCCGCCATGATCCGGTACCGGGCCTACTACATGGGCCTGTTCGTGATGGTCGCGGTGGTGATCGTGCTCGGACTGGCCGAGACCGTCATCTACACCCCGGCCGGGCCGCTGGTCCCGGCGCTGCAGTCCTACTGGCTGGCCATCCACGTGACCGCGATGACGCTGGCCACCGGGGTCTTCTTCGTGGCCGCGGTGATCGGGATCACGTATCTGTTCGTGGACCGGCACGCCCGCAGGCTCGCGGCCGGGCGCCCGACCGGCGCGGACGGGATCCTGCGCCGGCTGCCAGGACCCGAGGCGCTCGACCGCCTCGCCTACCGGACCGTGGTGTTCGGCTTCCCCATCTGGACCTTCGGGGTCATGGCCGGCGCGATCTGGGCCGACCGGGCCTGGGGGAGCTACTGGAGCTGGGACCCCACCGAGACCTGGGCGTTCATCACCTGGGTGGTGTACGCGTGCTTCCTGCACGCCCGGGCCACCGCCGGATGGCGGGGCCGACGGGCCTCGGGCATCCAACTGGCCGGGTTCGGCTGCGTGCTGTTCAACGTGCTGGTGATCAGCCTGCTCGTTCCCGGCCTGCACTCCTACGCCGGGCTGTCGTAACCGGGGCGCGGCGGGCGCCGGAGGTCAAACGCCAGGAGTTCAGTCGTCGCTTTCGCGGGCCTGACGGATCCGGCGGGCCAGTTCGTCGAGGAATTCCGGGTCGTCGTCGGGACCGATCGGAACCTCGCTGGCCAGGACGTCGGCTGGGTCGGCCCAGGCCGCCTCGATGAGCGGGTCCATGGCCCGGCCCGCCGGGTGCCGCCGCAGTGCGTCCTGCTGCGCGAACGACGGCGAGCCCGCCAGGTACCGGGGAAGGATCGTGCGCCCGCCGCGGTCCGGCCGCCCGGCCATCAGCCAGGCCGCGGCCCCGATGGCCGAGAGAAACACGATCATGAGTACCCAGGCAGGCTTCGTGAGACTACGCAACTCGCCTGCAGGGGTGACCGCAACGTCGATGAGGCATGGGATCACGAAACCGACCGTGACCAGCCCAAAGAGTACGCCCACGACCAACATGGCGGCAGCCTAGCTGCTGACATGCCCGGCTCGCGGCCAAATTGGCCGAGTCCTCCAGGGTCGTCCAGCCGGACCGTAATAGATTACATTGAGTAACGCGATATGAGGATCGTGAGTATCCGTCGTAGCCTGGCGGCCTGTCGATCCAGGGAGACACCATGCGACTGCGCTTACTTGACCGCGTCCGTCGCTCACGCCGACGCCGCGAGGCGGAGAAGCTCAGGGCACGTGAGCGGGGCGACGCGATCTCCGGGCCAGCCGCGCCAACCGGAGCCACCGCCGGCACCCACCGCCGCGCCGGCGGGCCGCCCGGCCACCACGCAGGCCCGCCGGACGGTCGTCCGGCTCCGCCGGCCGGGTACCCGGGTCAGCCGGGTGCCCATGCCGGGCCGCCGAGCAGCCGTCCCGCTGTGCCGGCCGGGTACCCGGGTCAGCCGGGTGCCCATGCCGGGCCGCCGAGCAGCCGTCCCGCTGCGCCGGCCGGGTACCCGGGTCAGCCGGGCGGCGGGCGCGGGGACTCCTCGCCCGGCCGCACGGGACGTCCCGCTGGGCACGCGCTGCCCCGCCGGTGGGGCATAGCCCGGGTGGCGACGCGGGCCGCGGCCAAGGCCGACGCGGCCGCCGAGACCGCGGGCCGGGCCCAGCCCGGCCGGGCCGCCCGCCGGGCTGTGGCGCCCGGAGCACCGTGGTACGAAATCGCGCAGAGCAACCGGACGGCGGCCGGCCGGCGGCACTGCGGACACCTGGAACCGCTGGTCCACCGGGAGTGGGCCGAGGACGCGGTGCCGTCGCCCGAGGTGGTGCGGGCCATCGACCGCCTGGCTGAGTTGCCGCAACTGATCAAGGCGAAGCTGATGACCGGCCTCGACGCGATCTACGTCGGTATGGGCGGCGTTCCCGACCTGGACGACATGGGGCGGCTCAGCGGAGTCCCGCTCCCGTCCGGCCGGGCGACCTGGGACGCGTGCGCGGGCGCCTACGGCGAGCGAAAGATCATTGTCGGCTCCCGGCCGTCACCGTCGCCGGACGTGATGTGTCACGAGATCGGGCACGCCCTCGACGACATCGACGGCGAGGGCGAGCAATGGCAGTCCGACTCCGCGGAGTTCCAGTCTCTTTACGAGCAGTGTCAGCCGCACATGGTGAGCGCGTTTCACCGGCAGCCAGGGATGCTCGGCCGCAGGGAGTTCTTCGCGGATGCGTTCGCGGCGATCGCCTCGCGGCAGCGTCCCGCCCTGGTGGAAATGCTGGGCGGCGACACGCGGGCGGCATTGAACGTGATGCTCTACTTCAACGTGCGCTACGGCATCTAGGGTGGACAGACGATGTACGTAATACGGCTACCCAACGGCAATCTCTTGGTCCCGGAGTCCGCGACCAGCGACAACGGCACGCTCATCAGCGATGCCTACGTGGAGATCGGTCCGGACGACGCCGACTATCCACGTCTGGCCGAGCAGGCGCTGACGCAGGAAGAGTTCGACGAGCGGCGCAGGCTTTGGCAGGACGGCGACGAGTCGCTGCGTCGGCAGTTCCTTGACTTCCTCGCGCGCCGTGGCCATCCGGGGCGCGGCGCGGATTCTGAGGACAGCCGCGGGCCCGCGTAGCTTACGCGCCGCCGCGGTGCCCGCCTGCTGCCTTCAGGTTGAGTGCTCCTCCGGTGACGATGCCGCGGATCCACGGTCCGCCGTGACCCGCCAGGGTCCGCCGTGACGTTGTGCCGTCAGAGCGTCACCGGGCTCGTGTTGGAGCGTTCCCCCCGCACCCCCCCGGGCCGGTCCTGTCTCCCCTAGAGAGCCGGCTCCGGGGCCGCGTTCGAGTCATCGCCCAGCAGTGCCCTTACCTCTGATTCCCGGAATCGCCGGTGTCCACCCGGCGTGCGGATGCTGCTGATACGCCCTGACGCCGCCCAGCGGGTGACCGTCTTCGGATCCACGCGGAACAACGCCGCGACCTCACCGGGCGTAAGCAAACGCTCACTGTTGCCGTCCATTCTCGCTACCCCTCCTGATCTCCATAGGAGTCTGTCCTAAGTGTCGCGACAAGAACGGTTTTTCTCCCTAGTTTCCGTAAAATCTGGTCTGAGAAATCCAGGGGGCGCCGGCCCAGGCCAGGCCGGTGACGGCCCGCGGAGGAGCGGGTCTGGGCAGCCAATACACTGACTGTGTCATGCGTGCCACGATTGCCTACACCGCCGCGAGAGTCCTGCTCTTCGCGGTCATGCTCATGCTCCTGTATCTCGTGGGAGCCCGCGGGCTGCTGCTGGTCGGCCTCGCGCTGGTGATCAGCGGGGTCATCAGCTTCGTGCTGCTTTCCCGGCAGCGAGACGCGATGTCCGGGGCGCTTACGGCCAGGATCGGCAACTTCCGGCAGCGCCTTGACGAGGGAACGCGGGTCGAGGACAAGGAGTGAACGCGGCGATCCTCAACCCGCCGCCTGCGACAGCCAGCCTCCCGAGGTGAGCAGCCGCAGCACGGATTCGGTGGCCTGCTCGCGCGTCATCGCCGCGGTGTCGATGGTCAGGTCGGCGTCCAGCGGTTCCTCGTACGGATCGGAGATCCCGGTGAACTGGTCGATGAGGCCCGCCCGCGCCTTCGCGTATAGGCCCTTGCGGTCGCGCGCCTCGCATACCTCGATCGGCGTGGCGACGTGGATCAGCAGGAAATCACCGACCTCGCTGACCATCCTCCGCACCTGAGCCCGCGCGGCCGCGTACGGTGCGATCGGCGCGCAGATCGCGATCCCGCCGTGCCGGGCCACCTCGGCCGCCACGAACCCGATCCGCACGATGTTCAGGTCCCGGTCGGCCCGGGAGAACGTCAGCCCGGCCGAGAGCAACTGCCGCACCAGATCGCCGTCGAGCAGCGTGACCTTACGGTCACCCCGTTCGGCCAGGATGTCGGCCAGGTTCCTGGCGATCGTCGACTTTCCCGAACCGGACAGGCCGGTCAGGAACAGCACGAAGCCGCGCTCCGCGCGCGGCGGCCGGGCCCGCCGCAGTTCCCTCGCGACCGCGGGCGGGGTGAACCACGCGGGCACCTCCGCGCCGGCGTCCAGCAGGTCGCCCAGTTCGCCGGGGGACAGGTCGTCGCGTTCGGTGCCGGCTTCGATGAGGGCCAGCGGCCGCCACACCTCCGCGACCCGGTCGTAGGCCCAGTCGCCCACGCGGAGCATCGGGATCGTGACCCCGCCCGTGTCGGTGAGGCCGCCGCCGGGTGAGGTGCCGGAGAACGTGACCGTGCTGGTGCCGGACAGGACGCTCGCGCCGGTGCCCAGGCTGGCCGCGTCCGGGCCCTCGATCATCAGGTGCGTCGCGCCGTAGGCGGCGGCGACCAGCGCGCGCGCCAGCGGTTCGCATTCCGGCCCGACGCCTGACCGGGGGCCGCGGGCGGCCAGCGGCACCGGGATCACGACCGTTCCCGGCGGCAGGCTGGCCGCGGCCGCGAGCACCGCGCGGATCAGCGATTCCGGCCTGGTTACCACCTCGGCCGGCCCCGCGACCAGCGGCAGCAGCAGCAACCGGGCCTTGAGGTGGCCCGCCAGGTGGCGAAGCTGGCCGATCTGCCGGCTGTGCACCGGCCCGCGGGTGGCGTAGGCCAGTACCGGGGAGTCACCGAACTCCGCGCGCGCCTGCGCCGGGCGGAGCATGAGCCGCCGGAACGGGCCGTGCTCGGGCTCGCGCAGGGCGCTGACCCGGCCGGCCAGCCGGGTCAGCCAGGTGTCCGGAGCGTCGCGCCCGGGCCGGGCCGCGGGCAGGTCGCCGCGCTCGGCCACGTCGAGCAGCGCCAGGGGGGTGCCCTCGGGGTCGGACAGGAGCACCCGGTCCGCGGCCGGGTCCGCCTCGGCCGGGATGTCAAGGGTCACCGGGATCGGCCAGGGCGTCCCGTCGGCGAGCGTCCTCCGCTCGGTGACCGCGGCCACGTCCGCCGTGCCCATGAACCCGGTCAGCGGTGCGAACGCACCGGACAGCAACAGTTCCAGGTCGCCGAGTTGGCGCTCGTCCAGGGTCAGCGACGGTACCCCGGCGAGGTCGGCAGGCACGTCCGTCTTTGCCTCAGCAGTCACGCGTTAACCTCCGTCTGGCGCGGCGCCCGGTCCCCCGTGCTCGCTGGCCCGCTTGTGCTCGCCGGACCCCTGGGCGCGCCCCGGGAATCCGGTGCATGCCGGGAACGCGGCGCATGCTGGGAACCCGGTGCCGGCTGAACGCCCGTGGCCCGCTGGAAACCCAGGACTCGCCGGGCAAGTGCGCCGGTCATCGCGGCAACGATCGGAGCTGCCAGGCAAGCCCGAGGCTACACGGATGGCAGCACCAGGTCATGCAGATGACACCGGGTCGCCCGGGTGTGGCTGGCCCGGCCGTGGCTAGAGCACGCGCGCGAATCGGTTCTCCGGCTTGCGGATGACGTAACGCAACTCGTCGTGGTCGGCGGTCAGCCGTCCCCGGGACAGCCCGGCCGTGACCCGGGCCGCCGCCAGCAGCCCGGACCGCTTGCGCCGGCCGGCCCGCGGGCTCAGCGCCTGGCGCTGGGCGATCACCAGCCCGCGGTGCAGCACGTAGGACTCGATGCCGCGCTCCGACACCAGGCGCTCGTACACGGCCGGGTAGGGGCCGGGCGCGCCCGGTTTCAGGTTGCGCCAGACCGTCGCGCGCAGCGGCCGCGGGAGCACCCGGTCCAGGAAGCCCGCCGCGCAGTCCCGGTCCCCGGTCTGCAGCAACAGCAGGCCGCCGGGCTTCAGCGCCTCGGCCAGACGGTCGAGCACGAGTTCGGCGTGGCTGATCCGCTCCAGCAGCAGCGCGCAGTGCACGATGTCGAACGAGCGCGACACGAGCGGTGCCATGCGCAGGTCGCACAGGGTGCAGGTGACCAGGTCGTAGCGGGACGTCACGGTGGCCCGCGCGGGCCGGACGTCGTCGTCGATCAGGCTGACCGTCAGGTCGCATCCGGCGGCCCGCAACGCGCCCAGGTCGGGCTCGTCGCCCGCCGTGGCGCAGCCCGCCTGCAGCAGCGTCACTCGCTGTCCGGGCCGTCCCGCCGCGTACTCCAGCACGGCCCTGGTAAACAGCGGCGCGTCCTGGCCCTCGGGCCAGGCGCCCGTCAGCGTCACCGCCCCGCCGGGCGCGGTCCGGTCGCTCAGGCCTTCCGCGGGGCCGAGGGCCAGGTGGCCGGCGGTCCGGGTCCCCACCGCGCCCGCGCCGACGACACGGGAATCCGCGGCGCTGGTGTTTGCGGCGGAGGTTTTTGCCGCACCTGCGGCACGGTTGCTGGCCGTACGGGTGGCTGCGGCCCCGTTGCGGGCGGCACGGGTGGTTGCGGCGCTGGTGTTTGCGGCCCCGTTGTCGGCCGCACGGGTGGCTGCGGCATGGTTGCCGGCCGCGCGAGCTTTTGCGGCACTGGTTTTCGCCGCGCTGGTTTTTGCGGCACGATGCCGCCCGCGACGCTCAGCTTCCGTGCCTTCCACGCTGATTTCGGTGAGGCCGCCATGGCCAGGCTCGCTGATACCGCCCATGCCTTTCACGATCCGTAGAGTAATCCTGCGAACACGTTCTGTTGATTAGGCGCGCTTGGCGAGGGCCGCGTCGTCGAGGCCGCCCCGGCCCGGACGGTAAACTGAGGAGGACTCGCATCTCCGGTGGATGACTCGGGCCCCGCTGGGTGCGGGCCTTTCGTGCTGTCCGCCTAACGACAGGGACGCCATGAGCCTGCGTGGACTTGTGCGGGTCATCGCCGATGACCCGCAGCTCGGGCGCGCGCTCGAGGAGGCTGAGGCGCCCGTTTCCCCGGGCGCCGACCTGATCGCGCCGCCTGCGCTTCGCCCGTTCCTGGCCGCCGCGCTGACCGGTGCCGCGGGCCGGTCGGCCGAGAGCGGGACGGCGGGTGGCGCGAGTGACACAGCGGCCAACGCTGCCGATGAAGAAAGAGCCAGCTTCGTGCTCGCGGTGACCGCGACCGCGCGCGAGGCCGAGGAACTCACCGCCGCGCTCGGCTCCCTGCTGCCCGAGGGCGCGGCCGCGTACTTCCCGCCGTGGGAGACCCTGCCGCACGAGCGGCTATCACCCCGCTCCGACACCTCGGGGCAGCGGCTCGCCGTGCTCCGCCGGCTGGCCCACCCCGACCCGTCCGACCCGAGGTCAGGCCCGCTGACCGTGGTCGCCGCCCCGGTGCGCTGCCTGCTCCAGCCGATGGTGGGCGGACTCGGCGCGCTGGAGCCTGTCCGGGTGCGCCAGGACGACACGGCTGACCTCGACGACCTGGTGCTGCGCCTCGTGGAGATCGGGTACGCGCGGGCGGAACTCGTCGAGAAGCGCGGCGAACTGGCCGTGCGCGGCGGGATCCTGGACGTGTTCCCGCCCACCGAAGAGCACCCGCTGCGCATCGAGTTCTTCGGCGACACCGTCGAGGAGATCCGGTTCTTCCGCGTGGCCGACCAGCGCAGCCTCTTCGCGGCCCCGGACGGGCTGTGGGCCCCGCCCTGCCGTGAGCTGCTGCTCACCCCCTCGGTGCGGGACCGGGCCAAGGAACTCGCCACCGAGCACCCGAGCCTGTCCGACGTCCTCGGCAAGCTGGCCGACGGCATCGTGGTCGAGGGCATGGAGGCGTTCGCGCCGGTTCTGGCCGACCGGATGGAACTGCTGCTCGACTACGTCCCCGCGGGCGGGTGCGTGCTCGCGTGCGACCCGGAGCGGATCAGGGCGCGCGCGACCGAACTGGTCAGCACCAGCCAGGAGTTCCTCGAGGCGTCCTGGGTGAACGCGGCCGCGGGTGGCGAGGTCCCGATCGACCTCGGCGCGGCCGCTTTCCGGCCGATCACCGATATCAGGAACGCGGCAGGGGCGGCCGGTGTGCCCTGGTGGACGGTCTCGCCGTTCGTGGCCGACCCGTCGGCGGGCTCTGCGGCCGACGGCGCCCCGGCGATGATCCCCGGCACGTCGATCGCGCTGGACCCGGCGCAGGCCGCGGGCGACGCGGCGGCGAGCATCCGGGACACCGGCGCCGACGACGGGGGACGTGAAACGTTCCGGCTGGACGCGAGCCCGGCGCAGGCCTACCGGGGCGACACCGCCCGCGTGCTCACCGACGTGCGGGAGTGGCTGGCGCAGCAGTGGCGAGTCGTACTCGTCACCGAGGGACACGGCCCGGCGCAGCGCCTGGTCGAACTGCTGCGCAGCGAGGGCCTGGGCGCCCGGATGGACGACCCCGCCGATCTCGGCCCGCCCGGCGACGGCGTCGCGCACATCGCGACCGGGATGATCTCGCACGGCTTCACCTGGCCGTCGGTGCGGCTCGCGGTGCTGTCCGAGGCCGACCTGGCCGGCCAGCGCACGGGCCCGTCCGGCGCGTCGCGGATGCCGAGCCGGCGGCGCGGCGGCATCGACCCGCTGCAGCTGACCTCGGGCGACTACATCGTGCACGAGCAGCACGGCGTCGGCCGCTACCTGGAGATGACCAGCCGGACCGTATCCGGGGCGACCCGCGAGTACCTGGTCATCGAGTACGCGCCGAGCAAGCGGGGCCAGCCGCCGGACCGGCTCTACCTGCCCACCGACCAGCTCGACGAGGTGACCAGGTACACCGGTGGCGAGGCACCCAGCCTGCACCGGCTGGGCGGCGCCGACTGGGCCAAGACCAAGGGCCGCGCCCGCAAGGCCGTGCGGGAGATCGCGTCCGAGCTGATCCGGCTGTACTCCGCGCGCACCGCGGCGCCCGGCCACGCGTTCGGGCCGGACACGCCCTGGCAGCGTGAGCTCGAGGACGCCTTCCCGTACGCGGAGACGCCCGACCAGCTCGCCGCGATCGACGAGGTCAAGCGCGACATGGAGAAGCCGATCCCGATGGACCGGCTGATCTGCGGTGACGTCGGGTACGGGAAGACCGAGATAGCGGTGCGGGCCGCGTTCAAGGCCGTGCAGGACGGCCGACAGGTGGCGGTGCTCGTGCCGACCACGCTGCTGGCCCAGCAGCACCTGGTCACGTTCGGTGAGCGGTACGCGCCGTTCCCCGTGGTGATCAAGCCGATGTCCCGGTTCCAGAGCGACGCCGAGGTGTCCGAGACCCTGGCGGGCCTGGCCGAGGGCAAGGTCGACGTGGTGATCGGCACCCACCGGCTGCTGTCGCCCGAGGTCAGGTTCCGGCAGCTCGGCCTGGTCATCATCGACGAGGAGCAGCGCTTCGGCGTCGAGCACAAGGAGTACTTCAAGCGGCTGCGTACGGAGGTCGACGTGCTCGCGATGTCGGCCACGCCGATCCCGCGCACGCTGGAGATGGGCGTGGCGGGCATCAGGGAGATGTCCACGATCCAGACCCCGCCCGAGGAACGGCACCCGGTGCTCACGTTCGTCGGGCCGTACGAGGAGAAGCAGATCGGCGCGGCCATTCGGCGTGAGCTGCTCCGCGACGGCCAGGTGTTCTTCGTGCACAACCGGGTGTCGTCGATCAACCGGGTAGCCGCGCGGATCGCCGAGCTCGTGCCCGAGGCCAACGTCGCGGTGGCCCACGGCCAGATGAACGAGCACGTGCTCGAGAACGTGATGCGGGAGTTCCTCGAGCGTCACCACGACGTGCTGGTGTCGACCACGATCGTCGAGTCCGGCCTGGACATCCCGAACGCGAACACGCTGATCGTGGACCGCGCCGACGCCTATGGGCTGCCGCAACTGCACCAGTTGCGCGGCCGGGTGGGCCGGGCCAGGGAGCGCGGCTACTGTTACTTCCTGTTCCCGCCGGAAAAGCCGCTCACCGAGACCGCGCACGAGCGGCTGGCCACGATCCAGCAGCACACGGGCATGGGCGCGGGCATGTACGTTGCGCTCAAGGACCTGGAAATCCGCGGCGCGGGCAACCTGCTCGGCGGCGAGCAGTCCGGCCACATCGCCGGCGTCGGGTTCGACCTGTACGTGCGGATGATCGGCGAGGCCGTCAACGAACTGCGCGGCACCGGCCCGGCCGAGCGGCCCGAGGTCCGGGTCGAGCTTCCGGTGGACGCGCACATCCCGCACGACTACGTGCCCGGCGAGAAGCTGCGCCTTGAGGCGTACACGCGCATCGCGGCCATCGACTCGGTCGACGACATCACCGCCGTCAGCGACGAGCTCGCCGACCGGTACGGCCACCCGCCGCAGGCGGTGGCCAACCTGCTCGCGGTGGCGCGGCTGCGCGCCCAGGCCCGGCGCGCCGGGCTCACCGACATCACGCAGCAGGGCAGCCACATCCGGTTCTCGCCGGTGGAGTTGCCCGAGTCGCGCGAGGTGCGGGTGCAGCGGCTGTACCCGAGGACGCTGCTGAAACCGGCGGTGCGTACCATGCTCGTACCGGTGCCGAAGGCAGACGGTGCGCGGGCGGGCTCGGGCCGGTCAGCCCCGGCCCGGTCGACCGTGTCCCTGGGCGCGCCGCCGCTACGCGATCAGGAGCTTCTGGCCTGGTGCGAGGAGCTGATCGAGAGCGTGTTCGCCGGCGAGCCGACGGGACCCCAGACATGAGGAGGAGCATCGACGTGCCCGGCACCTCGATGAAATTGGCCGCAGCTGTCCTCGCGGCGGGCCTCGCGGTCGCCGCGTGCGGGCAGGTGCAGATGGGCGCCGCCGCGATCGTCGGCAGCCAGCGGGTCTCGTCCAGCACCCTGTCCGACGAGGTGGCCAACCTCAGCGCGGGCTACCAGGCGCACAAGCGCCAGATCCAGCTGCAGTACCCGGCCTCCCAGATGCCGCAGCAGGTGCTCGCCTGGATCGTCCGGTTCCGGGTCCGCAACCAGCTAGCCAGCCGGGACGGGATCTCGGTCACCACGACCGACGTGCGGCAGGCTCTCGGCCAGATCACCGCCTCGATCAAGCAGAGCGGGGAGTCGGCCACGCTGCCCGAGGTCGCCGTGGCCAACGGCCTCCCGCCGGACATGCTGAACGCTCTCGGGCGGTACCAGGCGATCGAGACCAAGCTGCTGAACCGGCTCGACGGCGGGAAGCTGCCCACCGCGTCCGCGGCGCAGCAGACCCTGGAGACGAAGTTCAACGCGTCGCAGTGCCGGGCGGCCAAGAGCCTGAACATCAAGGTCAACCCGCAGTACGGCTCGCTCAACTACACCGACTTCTCGGTCGTCCTCACGCCGGCGGCCCTGTCCAACCCCCAGTCCTCCGCGCCGACCCCAGCGGCGTCCCGGCCCGTACTGACCCCGCCCTGCTGATTCCCGGCCAACGGCGGGGCGCCCCTTTGGGCGGGGCCCGCTAGCCTGGCGCCATGGACTCCGAAAAGCCGGGAACGCGACTGCTTGACCTGGTGGCCGTCATGAGCCGGCTTCGGCGCGAGTGCCCGTGGGACGCGAAGCAGACCCACGAGTCGCTGGCGCCGCACCTGCTCGAGGAGAGCTATGAGGCGCTGGAGGCGCTGGCGAGCCAGGACCCCGAGGCCCTGCGCGAGGAACTCGGTGACGTCCTGCTGCAGGTGATGTTCCACGCGGAGGTCGCGTCCGAGCGCACCGACGGCACCGGGTACACGATCGACGACGTCGCCGACGGGATCGCCGCCAAGCTGATCCGCCGGCACCCGCACGTGTTCGCCGACGTCAGCGTCTCCGGCGCGGACGAGGTCAAGCAGAACTGGGACGAGATCAAGGCGGCCGAGCGCCGGGCTAAGAGCGGCGGCCCCGGCTCCGCGCTCGACGGCGTTCCGTTCGGCCAGCCCGCGCTCGCGCTGGCCGCGCAGCTGCAGCGCCGGGCCGAGCGGGCCGGGGTGCCGGCCGAACTGGCGGACCTGTCCGCCCCGGCTGCCGGACCGGCCGGCGCGGCCGGGGCCGAGCCCGGCGGCGGCGAGAGCGCGCCCGGCAGTTCCGCCCCGGGTGAGGGCGCCCCGGGTGAGGGCGCCGTGGGCGAGGGCACCCCGGGCGAGCTCGGCGCGGAGTTGTTCGCGCTCGTGGCCCGGGCCCGGGCGGCCGGACTGGACCCGGAGCTGGAATTGCTGGCCGCCTCCCGTGCCTACCGGGACCGGGTCGTCCGCTGGGAGCAGGCCCGCAGCGCCTGAGCCGGCGTCCGGCGAGCCTGTGCGTACGGCCCGGCTCGCTCCACTAGGCTCCAATGCGGACATGTCGTCGCACCATCGCCGGGAGTCTTCTTTTGTCCTCCATCGAAGCAATCCACGCCAGGCAGATCCTGGACTCGCGCGGTAACCCTACGGTCGAGGTAGAGGTCGTTCTCGACGATGGCACCCTCGGTCGCGCCGGGGTGCCCAGCGGCGCCTCGACCGGCGCGTTTGAGGCCGTCGAACTCAGGGACGGCGGCGACGAATACGGCGGCAAGGGCGTCAGCAAGGCCGTCCAGGGCGTGATCGACGAGATCCAGCCCGAGCTGCTCGGCTACGACGCCGACGACCAGCGGCTGGTCGACCAGGCCATGATCGACCTCGACCGTACGCCCGACAAGTCACGCCTCGGCGCGAACGCGATCGTCGGCGTCAGCATGGCGGTGGCCAAGGCCGCCGCCGAGTCGGCACGGCTGCCGCTGTTCCGCTACCTGGGCGGCCCGAACGCGCACGTCCTGCCGGTGCCGCAGATGAACATCCTCAACGGCGGTGCCCACGCCGACAACAACGTCGACGTCCAGGAGTTCATGATCCTTCCGATCGGCGCGGGCACGTTCGCGGACGCGCTGCGCTGGGGCGCGGAGACCTACCAGGCGCTGAAGGCCGTACTCAAGCAGCACGGCCTGTCCACCGGGGTCGGCGACGAGGGCGGTTTCGCTCCCGACCTGGCGAACAACCGGGCCGCGCTTGACCTGATCGTCGAGGCGATCGGCAAGGCGGGCTTCACACCCGGTGAGGACATCGCGCTGGGCCTGGACGCGGCCGCCTCCGAGTTCTTCTCCGAGGGCGGATACCTGTTCGAGGGCAGCCGCAAGACCGCCGGCGAGATGACCGCGATCTACGCCGACTGGCTCGACGCGTACCCGATCGTGTCGCTGGAGGACCCGCTGTCCGAGGAGGACTGGGCGGGCTGGACCGAGCTCACCGCCCGGCTCGGCAGCCGGGTGCAGGTGGTAGGCGACGACATCTTCGTCACCAACCCGGAGCGCCTGCGCCGCGGCATTTCCGAGCACGCCGCGAACTCGCTGCTGGTCAAGGTCAACCAGATCGGGACGATCACCGAGACGCTGAACGCGGTCACGCTCGCCCAGCGCAGCCAGTACAGCTGCGTGATCAGCCACCGGTCCGGTGAGACCGAGGACACCACGATCGCCGACCTGGCCGTGGCCACCAACTGCGGCCAGATCAAGACCGGCGCGCCCGCCCGGTCGGAGCGCGTGGCCAAGTACAACCAGCTTTTGCGCATCGAGGAGTTGCTGGGCGACGGCGCTTCTTATGCCGGCCGTGCGGCCTTCCCGCGCTCGGTGGCCGGCGGGCGATGACGGTACCTGCGGGCGGGCGTGCGCGGCCGGGCCAGGGTCGGCGGCCGCCGCAGCCGGGCGCGAGCCCGCGCCCGCCGCAGTCGGACCGGTCCCGGCTGACCAGCCGGGCGGCCGTGCTGGCCGTCGTGTTCTGCGCGATCGCGCTGAGCCTCGCCTACCCGGTACGCGAGTACATCGCCCAGCGCCGGCAGATCGACCAGCTTGAGGCGCAGCGGCAGGAAATCGCGGTCAAACTCGGTCGGCTGGAGCAGGAGAAGCAGAAGCTGACCAGCAATGCCTACGTGGAGCAGCAGGCGCAGGACAAACTGCACATGTGCCTGCCCACGCAGACCTGCTACGTGATCATCAACAAGCCCCAGCCGCACGTGAAGACCACCCCGGGTCATGCGCCCGGCGCACCCTGGTACGGGCGGCTGTGGAGTTCGGTTCAGCAGGCGGACAAGGCCCCGGGCCGGTGACCGGCGCGTCCGGGCCGGCGGCGCCACGGACCGGGTTGCCGCCGCGGGACGCCGCGGCCGTCGCCCGGCAGCTGGGCCGGGAGCCGCGCGGGCTGCTCGCGGTCGCGCACCGCTGCGCGTGCGGACTGCCCGATGTCGTGGCGACGGCGCCCCGGCTGCCTGACGGCACCCCGTTCCCGACGCTGTTCTACCTGACCTGCCCGCGCGCGGCCGCGGCCGTGAGCCGCCTGGAGTCCGGCGGCATGATGCGGGAGATGACGCAGCGCCTGGCGGTCGACCCGGACCTGCGGCTGGCGTGCGAGTCGGCCCACCGGGACTACCTGACCCGGCGCGACGAGGCCGCCCGCGTGTCGGGCGTCGATCCGCTGCCGCCCGGCACGCAGAGCGCGGGAGGCATGCCGGACCGGGTCAAGTGCCTGCACGCACTGGTCGCGCACGAACTGGCGGTTCCCGGAGCCAGCCCGCTGGGCCGCGAGGCGGCGCAGGCCGCGGGACAGTGGTGGCAAGCTGGCCCGTGCGTCGACCCGGACGCGGCCCGGTAAGCGAGGTCTCATGAACACCGATGGCGCCGTCCGCGTGGCGGCCGTGGACTGCGGCACGAACTCGCTGCGGCTCCTCATCGCGGACGTCAACCGCGAGGCCGGCGTGCTGGCCGACGTGGACCGCCGCATGGAGATCGTCCGGCTGGGCCAGGGCGTGGA
This sequence comes from Streptosporangiaceae bacterium, assembly GCA_036267555.1. Classification (GTDB taxonomy): domain Bacteria; phylum Actinomycetota; class Actinomycetes; order Streptosporangiales; family Streptosporangiaceae; genus JASHPR01. Next base: position 27,506 of record DATAVV010000449.1, read on the forward strand.
CGCCACAGGCCGGCTCGCGCCCGAGGCGCTGGCCCGGACGTTCCGCGTGCTCGAGCAGTACGCGGACGCGATACGCGCCGCCCGCGCCACCCCGGTCCGGATGGTGGCGACGAGCGCGACCAGGGACTCGGCCAACGCCGCGGAGTTCGTCTCGGGAGTCACCGGGATACTCGGCATCGCGCCTGAGGTCCTGAGCGGCCACGAGGAGGCCCGCCTATCGTTTGCCGGGGCGACGGCGGAACTGGCCGCTGCGCGGCCCACAGCGCCCGCTGGGCACCTTGTGGCGCCACGGTCACCGGGCGGCGGGACCCCGCCGCCCGGTGACACGCCTCCTCCGTATCTCGTGGTCGACATCGGCGGGGGTTCGACCGAGTTCGTCGTCGGGGACGGCCGGGGAACCGAGGCCGGCCCCGTCGCCGCGTTGTCGGTGAATATCGGGTGCGTGCGGATGACCGAGCGCCATCTGCGCAGTGACCCCCCTCGGCCGGAGGAGATCGCGGCGGCCACCGCGGACATCGACGCGGCCCTGGACGAGGTGGCGGGCAAGGTGCCTGTGGCCAGCGCCCGCACGCTGATCGGGCTGGCGGGCTCGGTCACCACCGTGGCCGCGATCGCGCTCGGGCTGACCGAATACGATCCCGGCCGCATCCACCACGCCAGGGTCGGCGCCGGCCAGGTTCACCGGGTGACCGAAGACCTGCTCGGCCAGACCCACGAGCAGCGGGCCAGGATCGGCGTGATGCACCCCGGCCGGGTCGACGTGATCGGCGGCGGCGCCCTGGTCCTCGACCGGGTGCTGCGCCGGTTCGGCTTCGCGGACGTGGTAGCCAGCGAGCACGACATTCTGGACGGCATTGCCTGGTCAATGGCGGCGGGCGGGTCATGACCGGGCCCGCGGGCGGGCCGGGGCAAAGCCCGGTACCGCCGGGGACCGGCTGGCCGGACGATCCGGCGACCGCCGCGACGCCCATCGCGGCCAGCCCCGAGGCCGCGGCGGCGCTGGCCGGGTCGGCCATTACGCTCACCGAACTCACCGCCCGCCAATCGGTCTGCCGGGCCTGCCCGCGGCTGGTCGAATGGCGGGAGCGGGTCGCGGTGGAGAAACGACGGTCGTTCCTTTCCGAGCGTTACTGGGGCCGGCCGATTCCCGGCTGGGGCGCGCCCCGGCCGCGGGTGCTGATCGTCGGCCTGGCCCCGGCCGCGCACGGCGGGAACCGCACCGGGCGGGTCTTCACCGGCGACCGCAGCGGCGACGTGCTCTACGCCTCGCTGTGGCGCTGCGGCCTCGCGGCCCAGCCGACCAGCGTCGCCGCCGGGGACGGCCAGCGACTCCTGGGCGCGCGCATGGTGGCGGCGGTGCGGTGCGCGCCGCCGCAGAACAAGCCGACGGTCGCCGAACGCGACGCGTGTGCGCCCTGGCTGGCGGCGGAGTTCGCGTTCGTCGCGGCCAGTATCCGCTGCGTCGTCTGCCTCGGCCACTTCGCCTGGCAGGCGGTGTGGCCGCAACTGGCCGCGAGCGGCCTGGCCGTGCCCAGGCCGCGCCCGCCGTTCGGCCACGGAGCCGAGGTCCTGGTGCCGCCCGTTGACGGCCCTCGCGTGGCTGGCGCCCGTGAAGACGGCGGGCGTGAGAACGGTGCCCGGGTGACGGGTGTCGCGCGGGGCGACGGCCGTGGCGAGGCGGCCAATGACCGGCCCGACGGTGCGCCGGTGCTGGTCATTGGCTGTTATCACCCGAGCCAGCAGAACACCTTTACCGGCCGGGTGACCGACGCCATGCTGGATGGGGTGTTCCAGCGCGCGCGGCTTCACGCGGGCCTGTAACGTTCAACATCGACAGACCGATCTGCTTACAGAGTGTAAATGTTCACCTAGAATAGTTACACGCCGTATCTGTTGGCTAGATCAAATTAATTGGATAGGTGTCTTTGGGTCAGAATCGGACTCACCGTAAATCCATTACCCGTGCATTATCTTAACGGCGCGAGGTATCATCTCTGAGCCCCCGTAGCCCAAGGGAAGAGGCCGGCCCCCTAAAAGGGTCCCCAGTGTCGGTTCGACTCCGACCGGGGGTACGCCTGAGTGTCCTTGTCCCCGCGCCTGTTACGTCCGCACGGTCTACCGTTCGCTTCGTGGCCAGCGCGCTGGCCGCCGAGCTTGGCGGCAGCGCCTGATTGCGAGCGCCGGCAGGATTAGTTCACGTAATCCCATTACGTGAAGCCTTTCCTGAGATCGGGCCCCGAAGAAGCTTTGCCATACCTTTACATAGGTCCCTTTTGCACTTTCTTTTGCACGTGCCTTTGCATGTTCCTATGCACCGGCCTTTAGCACAGTACTTCGGCATCGACCGCCCATAACCGCCCGACCGCCCGGGCCGCAGCGTCGTTGCCCGGAGGGCGCTCCCGGCGCTCCCGGGCAGGCCCGGCGCGGGCCCCGTCGGGCAGTGGGCGGCCGACCCGGGGCGACCCGCGACGGCAGCGGGCGGCGCGCCCGGAGCCATCCCCGGCGGCGGGGCCCGGATCGGCCACCCCGGGTGGCGGCAACGGCGGGACCAGGTTCATGATCCGTTTTTGTGGAGAGTTACACGGGCTATACCCCGAAAAGTCTCCACGATAAGGGATCTCGCGTGGCTAGTGGGGGTTCTGGGTTGTGTGGGGCTGGTGGTGCCTCGCCAACCGCAGCGGCTAGGCGGCGCGGCCCGGGCCAGGCCCGCCCGCGCTGCCGGGGCGGCAGGGACGGTGCTGCAGGGCCCGACGCGCAGGCCCGGCGGCAGGCCCGCGGCGGCAGGCCCGCGGCGGCAGGCCCCGCTCGGCAGGGGCGCCGGGGGCAGGGCCGTGGCGGGGTGGTCAGCCGCTGGTGTCGGGGCCGGCGCGGGTGATCGTGATGCGGACCACGACTCGTCGCTCGCGGGCCATGGCGGCGCGGTAGTCATCCCAGTCGGGATGCTCCCCGGCGATGGTCCGGTAGTAGTCCACGAGGAGGTCCATGGCCTCCGGCAGGTGGACGATCTCGGCGGTGCCCTCGGCCTGGACCCACTCCCCGAAGAAGCCGTCGTTCAGCAGGCACAGGGATGCCCGGGGATCGCGCGTCAGGTTCTTGGTCTTCACCGCGGTTTCCCGCGTGCTGATCAGTACGCGGCCCTCGGTATCCACCCCGGCGGTCACCGGTGAAAGCTGCGGTCGGCCGTCGCCCCTGGTGGTGGCGAGGACTGCGTGGTGATGAACGCCCAGGAACTCCCTGACGCGCTGCGGATCCACGGGTTGGTCAGGCGCTGTTCAGCCTGAGGCGGCGCTGTACCTCGTACTCGTGCACGATCGCGCTGGCGTAGCCATGCGTCAGCCCGTGCTCGTCCGCGAGCCAGGTCGCGCGTTCTTCACAGCGCAGGAAGGCGGGGCCAGATTCGAGGCTCCGGAACCACTCTCGGAGGTCACGTCCGGTGACCGATGGGATGCGGGCGATCAGGTTCTTGTGCATCTCCGGAGAGTGGGTTAGAGACAAGTGGCACCTCCAGGCCTTGGGGGTGGGGTCAACCCCTATGCAGTCGAGACTGCACCACGTCGGGGCCCATGACAACCCCCAGATGTCACCCTTCCGTAATGCCACGTTTGGGCAGGCCGCAGTACCGGGCAATCAGGACAGCCGCTCGAAGATCATCGCCATCCCCTGACCGCCGCCCACGCACATTGTCTCCAGTCCGAAGGTCTTGTCGTGGAACTGAAGGCTGTTAACCAGGGTCGAGGTGATCCGGGCGCCGGTCATGCCGAACGGGTGCCCGACGGCGATCGCTCCGCCGTTGATGTTCAGCTTGTCGAGATCGATCCCCAGGTCCTGATAGGACGGGATCACCTGGGCGGCGAACGCCTCGTTGATCTCCACCAGGTCGATGTCGTCGATCGTCATCCCGGCCCGCGACAGCGCCTGCAGCGACGCATCCACCGGCCCGAGGCCCATGATCTCGGGTGAAAGCGCGGTGACCCCGGTGGAGACGATCCGGGCCAGCGGCGTGATCCCGAGTTCGGCGGCCTTGGTGTCGCTCATCACGACCACGGCCGCGGCGCCGTCGTTCAGCGGGCAGCAGTTGCCCGCGGTCACCGTTCCGTCCGGCCGGAACACCGGCTTCAGCGCGGACACCTTCTCCAGCGTGGTGCCGGGCCGCGGGCCGTCGTCCGCCGAGACAACGTTGCCGTCGGGCAGCGTGGCCGGGGTGATGTCGCGCTGCCAGAACCCGTCGGCCAGCGCCTTCTCGGCCTGGTTCTGCGACCGGACGCCGAACTCGTCCTGCTCCTGCCGGGACACCCCGCGCAGCGCGGCCACGTTCTCCGCGGTCTGGCCCATCGCGATATAGACGTCGGGGATCTCGCCGTCTTTCCGCGGGTCGTGCCAGGCATCGGCGCCGCCCTCGGCCAGCTTGCCGCTGCGCTCCTCCGCGGTGCCGAAGACCGGGTTCTTGGTGTCCGGCCAGCTGTCGCTGCTGCCCTTGGCGAACCGGCTCACGCACTCGACGCCCGCCGAGATGAACACGTCACCCTCGCCGGCCTTGATCGCGTGGAAGGCCATCCGGGTGGTCTGCAGCGACGAGGAGCAGTACCGGGTGACCGTGGTGCCGGGCAGGTGGTCGTGGCCGAGCATGACCGCGACCACGCGGGCCATGTTGTAGCCCTGTTCGCCGCCGGGCAGCCCGCAGCCGAGGATCAGGTCGCCGATGTCAGCGGGATCGAGCTGTGGCACCTTGGCCAGGGCCGCGGTGATCATCTGCGCGGTCAGGTCGTCGGGACGGATGCTGATCAGCGATCCCTTGAACGCGCGGCCGACCGGAGAACGGGCGGTAGCGACGATGACGGCCTCGGGCATGGCAACCCCCAAACTGGTAGTTAACTCGACAGTAGCTTATGTCGCGTTCGGGACGCTGTCCCACCGTGGGGGCGCCGCGCCCGCAAGGCTGTGCCCTCGGGCTATGTCCCGCCGCTGCCTCCTGGGGCCATGGGATACCTTCGGGGCCTGAGGCGAGGTGGGTGACATGGACGTACACGATTCCTTGATCGACCTTTTCGGCAA
>DATAVV010000450.1:0-20147 GCA_036267555.1 Streptosporangiaceae bacterium
CGCGCTCAGCCCCAGGTCGGCCGCGGCCTGCGCGATCTCGGCCAGCGGGCGCTCCAGGTTCAGGTGGATGTCGACGGCCAGCGCCTTCAGCGGCGACACGTAGACCACCTGCGGGCCCGCGTCCGGCTCGGCGCCCGCCTCGTGGGCCCGGTAGATCCGGTCGATGCACACCAGGAACGCGGCCAGCGTCTTGCCCGAGCCGGTCGGCGCGGCGATCAGCGTGTGGTTTCCGGCCGCGATCTCCCGCCATCCCCCGGCCTGAGGCAGCGTCGGCCCGGCCGGGAACCGCCGCTCGAACCAGGCCCTGACCGCGGGATGAAACGACTCCAGCACCAGGTCACAGTAACCCAGGCCACCGACATTTCTGCCCGGGGCGAGCGGGGCGGCTGCCCGGGGCGGACGGTCCGCCGGCGTCAGCGCAGGCCCGCGCCCTCGCATCCGGTGACGAACGACGCCACCAGCGCGTCGGGCCGGCACCGCCGGCGGGCCTCGCCGTACGTGACCCACTCGAGCCGGTCGTGCTCGGTCCCGTCGGCCGTGGCCTGGGTGCCCCAGGGCACCTCAAGCGCGAACACGGCCCAGCCGACGTCCTGCGTCCGCACCGGCTGCGGCGTGGCCCGCAGCCCGGTCTCCTCCTCAAGCTCGCGGGCCGCGCACGCGGCCAGGGCCTCGCCCGGCTTGCGCGACCCGGACGGCGGCGTCCAGGCCCAGTCACCGGCGTAGTCCGGGCCGTGGTGCGCCCGGTGCAGCAGCACGTACCGCCAGCCCTCCGGGGCCCGGCTGGCGACCACGATCGTCGCCCCGTGCGGCCGGTCCCGGGCGATCGGCTCGCCGTCCCAGGTCGTGTACGGGACCCTGCCTCCGAAATCCGACTCCCCGACACCCGGCTCCCCGGCACCCGAGCCCTCGACATCCGAGCCCTCGACATCCGAGCCAGCTAAGTCCGTCATGCACGCCATTGTGACCGGCCCCGGCGCGCCCGGGCTAGCTGTGCGCGAACCCCCAGTTCAGCATCTGCCGGGCGGCGGTGAAGGCCGACGCGAGGCTGGTGCCCGGATCGGCGTGCAGGACCACGCCGATCAGCGTGCGCCCGCCCCGGCGGGCCTCGAACAGCAGGCAGTAGCCCGCCGCCTTGGTGTTGCCGGTCTTGATCCCGACCGCGCCGGCATAGGAACCCAGCAGGCCGTTGGTCGTCTTCCACGCGTAACGGTGATGCAGGTGCGTGGCGGCCAGGACATAACGGCGCTGCAGGGCGATGCCGCGGAACGTGGCGTTGCGCATGGCCACCTCGCCGAGACGGACCAGGTTGCCAGGCGTCGAATAGGTGGAATATTCGGTCGGGAACGGCATGCCGTCGAAGCTGCTGAAATGAGTTCTCGTCAGGCCCAGGCTCTTCGCCATCGCGTTCATTTTCTTGATGAACGCTCCGCGGCCCGGGCCGTAGGCGGTGGCCAGCAGGTACGCGGCGTCGCAACCGGACGGCACCAGCATGGCCTCCAGCAGTTGCCGCGCGGTCAGCCTGTCCCCGGCGATCAGGCCCGCGCTGCTGGCCCCGTCCTCGCGGGCGTACCGGACGGCGGCGCTGGTGACCGTGATCTGGCGGCTCAGGCCGCCGGCCTTGAGCACCACCAGGGCGGCCATGACCTTGGTGATGCTGCCCATGGGCCGCTCGACGTTGAGGTCCTTGCTCCACATCCATTTCCCGGTGGCGGCGTTCACCAGGTCGGCGCCGCTGGCGTGCACGGAAGGCCCGGCCGACGCCGCTGCCGAAGCCGCGGGCGAGGCCAGGGCGGGCGGCGGGGAGGCCAGGCCGACCAGGCCGGCTACGGCGGCCGCCACGGCCACCGCGATCGCCGCGTTAAGGACCCGGGCCAGGTACCCGGGCCGCGGCCGGCAGCGTGAGCTCTGCTTCGAGGCCAGCACGGCGGGATTTAACCAGAACCGTGAAAGCGGCCGGTGGCATTGGGTGAAATTGGCGCTTCCATCAGAAACAGCCCATCATTTCAGCAGTGAATACCGCCGGGAGTGGCATATCACTGACATAATATTACGAATTGGCGCTTGATTCCATGGCCCTGCGGCGCGGATTTTGGCCGCGTTCTGGCAGGATCGGGGAGTCGTCAGGGTGGGCCCGGGTACGCCAGCGGGCTGCTGGCCGGCCTGGACCGCACGGAGGAGGGTCGGCCGATGCCAGGTCCCAGCCGGGACAACGCGATCGATCACGTGGTCGTGATCATGTTCGAGAACCGCTCGTTCGACAACCTGCTGGGGCGCCTGTACGAGCCCGGCGAGGTGGCCTCGTTCGAGGGGGTGAATGGCCGGGACTTCAGCAACCCGATCCCGGACTGGATCGCCGACCCCGCGGGCCGCAAGGACGTGCCGTACGGGATCGCGACGGACATGAACACGCCGGACCCCGACCCGGGCGAGGAGTACCAGCACGTCAATACGCAGTTGTTCGGGACCATCGACCCGGCGGGCAACCGCGGCCAGGCGCCCGTGCACATGGCCGCGCCGTTCAACGCGCCCGCACGAGCCGGGCAGCGGCCGACGATGGACGGGTTCGTGACCGACTACATCAGCACGTTCCTGGCCCAGAAGGCCCGCGAGCCCAGTTACGCCGAGTACGCCCAGATCATGACCGGATACACCCCCGCGCAGCTGCCGGTCACCTCGGCGCTGGCCCGCGGCTTCGCCACATTCGACCACTGGTTCTGCGAGGTGCCGTCGCAGACCTTCGCCAACCGCTCGTTCTTCAACGCCGCGACCTCATCGGGCCTGGTGGTGAACGTCGACCCGCCGGAGTCGTTCCCGGTTCACAACACGGCCGAGACGATCTTCGACCGCCTGCAGAGGCACGGGCACTCCTGGCGGGTCTACTGCGACCCGCCGAGCCATATCTCGCTGACCGGGATCATCCACGCGCCGCGGCTGATCGACAACTTCCGGAGCAACTTTTTCAGCACCGACCAGTTCCTGCAGGACGCGGCCGCCGGGCAGCTTCCGGAGTACTCGTTCATCGAGCCGAACCTGCTGTACGGCCACAACGACATGCACCCGGCGTTCAACGCCCTGTTCCCCGGCGTGGCCCTCGACCCGCCCTCGTCCCTGCTCGGCGGCGACGCGCTGCTGGCCAAGATCTACGACGCGGTGCGGACGTCGGCGTCGCCCCGGGGCTCGAACGCGTACAACACGCTGCTCATGGTCAATTTCGACGAGCACGGCGGCACGTTCGACCACGTCCCGCCGCCGGCCGCGGTACCGCCCGAGCCGGGCGCCCCGGCCGGGCAGTTGGGGTTCACCTTCGACCGGTCGGGCGTGCGCGTGCCCGCGATCGCGATCTCGGCCTGGATCCCGGAGCGGACGGTGGTCAGCGCCGAGTACCGCAACACATCGGTGCTGCAGACCGTGCGCCGCCGCTGGAACCTGGGCCCGCCCCTCACCGCCCGCGACGCGTCCGCCCGCGACCTCGTGCCGGTGCTGGCCCTGGACCGCCCGCGGCCGCCGGAAGAGTGGCCGAACGCGATCCCGCGGCCGGTGCCACCGTTCCATCCCGAGCAACTGCCGCCCGACGCCGACCTGACCGCGCTGCCGCACGCCGCCCTGCTCGGGCTGCTGGAACTCGGCAAGGTCTGCGGGCTGCACGTGCCCGACATCGCCCGCGAGGAGAACGTGGTGTACGGCGAGGGCCTCAAGATCGTCACCGAGATCTTCGGCGACCTGTTCCCGCACCTGCACGGCTAGCCCGGGCGCCGCTCAGTCCTCCAGGCGCATCGGCAGGCCGCCGGCGGCCATCGTGCCCGGCGGGCACAGCCAGGACATGGCCTCCACCTCCAGCCGTCCGGCCCGCACGGCCGGGTCGGTGCGGGCCAGGTCGGCGGCCGCGGCGACCGACTCCATCGTGTAGAAGCAGATCCCGCGCAGCGCCTCGTCCGGTTGCTCGCGTACCGGCCCGTTGGTGACGACGTGCCCGGCCGCGCGCAAAGACGCGTAGAAGGCCAGGTGCTCGCGCTGGATCCGCTCGCTGGTCTCGTCGTCGTAGTCCGGCGCGACGGCCGGCCGGCGCCGCGGGTCGCCCAGGCCAGCGGCGGGTCGAACGCCGTGACCTGGCCGTACAGGTGACCGCGGCCGTCGCCCCAGTCCTCGTAGTGCTGCCCGCCCACCCGCGGCTCGAGCACTATGCGGTGCACGCGGTCCTCGCCGTAGGTGTGCGGGAACCAGTCCAGCGACTGGCGGGTCATGACCTCGAACACGCGCTGGGCGCTGGCCCGGATGCGCAGTTCGTAGGCCAGCCGGACGGTGCGCACCGGCTCCGTGGCAACTCGGTTCACCGGTGATTTTCGGTAACGCGGCACCGGCGCCGGCCAGGCACCCCCCGGCCCGGTCCGGCCGCGGAGGACCTCGGTCAGCCCGCGGAGGGCCCCGGCAGGCCGGGCAAGCCCGGGGGGCCAGGCAAGCCCGGGGGCCAGGAAGACTAGCGAGGATCGCCGTCTTTGGCGCCCATTTTCGCGTACGCCAGCAGGCGCCCGCCGGGCGGCGACATCTGTGCCACAACGCGGATGCTAACCCGCTTCTGCCAGAGTTAGCTGGTGCTGCGGACACGCTGGGGCGGCTGGGCCGCCGCGATCACCATCACCCTGGCGACCGTCGCCCTGGTGATCGGCGACATCTACGACGCCGCGTTCAGGCACTGGTGGTCTGGGCACGCGCTGACCACCGACACGGTGTCGGGGGTGCTCGTCGTGCTGATCACGGTCCTGGTCGTGGACCAGGTGGTCCGCCGGCGGCAGTTGAAGGACCGGGCCCGTGCGGTGTCGGCGCAGGCGGCCATCATGCTGAGCCAGGCCGGCCGCTCGTGCCGGGCGGTATCCGAGGCGCTGGACGGCTCGGGCGACCGCGGCGCCGCGGGCGACGAGTTCCGGACGTACATGATGATGCTGCTGGTCAGCGCGCCGGTGCTGATCGACGCCCGGGCCCCGCGGGCGTTCCTGGAACAGGCCCAGCGCCTCGGCGGCGAGATGGCGATCGCGCTCACCGCGGCCCGTAAACCGGACAAGCCGGCGGCGTCACGCCATCGGCTGGACGAAGCGATCGCGCAGCTGCGAAAGGCCGCGGCGCCGCTGCTGGCCCAGCTCAACCCGGCCGAGCGGGCTGCCGCGGCCGGCGAGGACGTCCGCGGCTGAACCCGCGGGAACCCGATGTGACAGCCGCAACCCAGCGACCCCCGGCCCTTGGCCTGCCGGATCTTGCCGGTGCCGAGCCGGCGCGCGAGCCGGCCCGTGTGTACCCGGTGCGCCCCGCTGGCCAGGACCAGCGGCGCCGCGCTGTCGGCCTCGAACACCAGGCTGTTCGCGATCGCTCCCTGGTCACAGCCCAGGGCCAGCGCCGCGGCGGCCGCCGTCGGCACTGGCTCGTCGAAGGGGACGATCACGCCCGGGCGCCACGTCGCCGGGTTGTCGCTCCTCAGTCCGGTGGGCGGCGCGTCCCTTCAGCCCACCCAACCCACACTCTCCAGGGCCGGGCCCTATGTCTCCAGGGGCCGGGCCCTGTGAATGTGAACCTGGGGCACAAAGAACTGCCCTGGAGCCACATTCATCGGCGGCGGGACCGGGGTCCGGCCCGCTGGACTGCCGTACCCGGTGCCTAGCGTGGATCCTGACCAGAATTCGTGGACCAGGAGGGCAGCCATGGGCAGCGAGTCCCCGGCCGACGCCCCGGTGCGGGCCGTCCCGCCGGATTACGCGACGGTGACGCCGTGGGTCATCTCCCGCGACACCGCGCGCCTCCGGAGCACCGCGGGCAGGGACTCCTCGGGCTCCATCTCGGTCAGGTCGAGCCGCACGTGCGGCGCGGAGCGCGCCAGCGCGGCCCAGGCCCCCGGCACGATCACGGCCGCCGCCGACGGGAACGCGGCCAGCGTGACGCGCCCCGCGACCTGGTCGCGCAGGGCCGCCAGGTCGGCCTCGGCCGCGGCTAGCTGGGCCAGCAGCGCGTCGGTGTGGGCGACAAGGATGCCGGCCGCCGGGGTCAGCCCGATGCCCCGCCCGGCCCGCTCGGTGAGCTGCATCCCGACCTCGCGCTCCAGCGCGGCAAGCTGTGCGGCCTGGCCGGCATGACCACCTACCAGTTGCTGCTGAACACCGGGCAGCGGATCGTGCCCGCGGGCACGGCGGCCCTGCTCGTCGCGACCGCGCCGGTCTACGCCAGCCTGCTGGCCTTCTGCTTCCTGGGCGAGCGCCCGGGCCGCCGGCAGTGGGCGGGCAGCGCGGCCGCCCTGGCGGGCGCGGCGCTGATCGCCTGTCGTGAAAGCCTATAAAAGGAGCATAGCCGGACATCAGGATACTTGCGATGAAGGCAGTTAACTCTCTTCAAGCCGGCCAGAAAAGAACATAGGCGTCAACATGAAACCATTTCTTTCGGCGGCAGGGTAATTGCGTTCATTTGCCGCGGATTCTCTCCCGTGCCGCGGCCAGGCGCCGCTGGCGCGCCGCCTCGTGCGCACATCGTCGCTGGTCATGCGAGAGGGCCGCCCGCTCCACCGGACGACCCTCTACTGCAACCCTTTTGCTTGTGACCCGTCCGTTCCACCAAACAAGCCTCGTAGGATACGCATAGCCATTGGCTAAACGCCCATGCAATCAGGTGCACATCGATACTCCGCGAAGAAGACGCCCCTGGCAAGCCCAGCGTTCACACGACAGACGTTCCTGAACTTTACTGAACGGTTCTGAACAGTTATGAACACCTGTGAACGGCTTGGCCGGTGTGAGGCGAAAAGTGCGTCCTGCGTACATGAGCAACGTAAAGTGCGATTCTCACCCCCTGGGCGGGCGCGTGGCGCGGGGGCTGGTGCCGGGTCTTGACAGTTATAACCCTAGTGGGGTTATCTCAGGGTTATAGGAATAGTCCGAGCCCGGGAGAAGACATGCCGAAGGTCAACGTTTACCTGCCGGACGACCTGGCCGAGGCGGTGAAGGACGCCGGTGTGCCGGTGTCCGCCGTCTGCCAGCGCGCGCTGGAGCGGGCGGTGCGCCGGGTGACCGCCATTCGCGAGATCGGCACCGGGACGCCGCTCGACAGCGTGCCGGGCTCACCGACGGTCAGTTTCACCAGGCGCTCGGCGGCCATGCTGCAGACCGCCCGCGACAACGCCCGGGCGGAGGGAGCGGCACAGACCGACACCGGCCATTTCCTGCGCGCGCTGCTCGTGCCGGGCGGCATGGCCGTCGAGGTGCTGACCGCGCTGGAGATCACGCCGCACCAGGTCCTGGCCGCGCTCGACCAGCGCGCGCCGGTCAGCGCGCCGGCCAGCGCGCCGGCCGACGGACCTCGGCCGGGTGACGTCTCGGCGCCCGAGCCCGTCCTCAGCAGCCAGGTGGCGGCGATCATCGAGTTGGCGGCCAATGAGTCATCCGGGCTTGGCAACAACTTCATCGGCTCGGAGCATCTGCTGCTCGGCGTGCTCGGTGAGCCGGACGGGGTCGCGGGCAGCGTGTTGCGCTCGCTCGGGGCCGACCTGCGCATCGCCCGGCGCGCGGTCGCGGCCGTCCTGGGTGGCTACTACCACGGCGTCAGCGCGCAGGAGCGGCGCGCGGCCGAGCAGGCCGCCGCGACGCCGCCGGCCGGGACGCCTGATCAGTTGTCCGCCGCCATCCGGGCCGAACTCGAGCCCCTCGTGGCCCGGCTCGACCGCCTCGAGCGCAGCGCGGCGGGCTGACGCTCAGGGCCCTGGCGTGACATTCGTGGACGCCGGGACACAACCTGATGCCGGGCCCAGCGCATCTGTTCAGTGGAGGCATGCCGGCACGAGGGTGTCGGCATGCCGGCCTCGGGCCGGACAGCCTTTTGAGGAGTGCTGGTGACGTGACATCGGGCGAGGACTTCGTCGAGTTCGCGGAGACCGCCTCGCTGCAACTGCGGCGGACGGCGTTCTTGCTTTGCGGCAACTGGCACACCGCAGAGGATCTGGTGCAGACAACGCTGGCGAAGGTGTTCGTCTCCTGGCGCAAGATCCGGCGGCGCGACGCCGTGCGCGCCTACGCGGCGCGCACGCTGGTGAACACCTATCTGGCCGACAAGCGCCTGAAGCGCACCGCGGAGATTCTCACCGACCGGTTCCCCGAGTGCCCGGTGGAGCCGGACGCACCGGAGACCCGGATGGTGGTGCTCGGCGCGCTGGCCACGCTCCCGCCCAGGGCACGGGCCGTTGTGGTGCTGCGGTACTGGGAGGACCTGAGCGTGGACCAGGTGGCGGCGATGCTCGGCTGCTCGCCGGGCAACGTCAAGAGCCTTGCCGCCGGGGCGCTCGGCAAGCTGCGGGCAGTGCTGGCTGAGACCTTGACCGGCTACGACCTGGTCGAACGCCGCCCCGAAGAACAACACGAGGTGAGGAACACCCGGCATGGATGAGACATCGCTGCGCGGGCTGCTAGAGACGGCCCTGGGCGACGAGCCGGCGATCGGGCCGGTGGCAGGCAACTCGCTGCGGGCCGGCATCAAACTCCGCCGCCGTGCCCGGATACGGCGCGCCGCCGGGGGAACGGCGGTCGTGGTCGCGATGGCCGTCGTCATACCCGCAGCGACCGGGGTATTCGGCAGCACCGCCGCCAGGCCGCACCCGGGAACGGCGCACAAACGGGCCGCCGGGCCGCACCATGAGGCGGCGCGCACCGGGACCGCCTACGTCATCAACAGCGGTGGGGGAACGGTGACGCCGATCAACGTCGCCACCAACACGGCCGGAAAGCCGATCGCGGTCAGCGGGGAACCGGTGGCCATGGCGATCACTCCGGACGGGAAGACCGCCTACATCGCCAGCGGGGCGAGCAACGGGGGAGCACTGCCGACGTCAGACCAGTCGATGATTCCGATCGACCTGGCGACCGGCACGCCCGGAAAGCCGATCGACCTCCAGTGGCCTCCAGATGAGATCGTGATCACCCCGGACGGGAAGACCGCCTACATCAGCAACGGCTTCCCCTCCACCACGTTGACACCGGTCGACCTCACGACCGGCACGCCAGGAAAGCCGGTCAAGCTCAGCGTGGAACCAGAGGCGTTCGCGATGGCTCCGGACGGGAAGACCGCCTACGTCACCACTCAGACGGACACCGGAACCCCCCCCAACCTCCGTGCGGTGTACAAATTCGTACCCATCGACCTCGCCACGTACAACCTCGGAAAGGCGGTCAAGCTCAGCGGGCAACCAGGGGCGTTCGCGATCGCCCCGGACGGGAAGACCGCCTACGTCACCAGCTATTCATCGGGCACGGTGACGCCCATCAACCTCACGACCGACCGGGCCGGAAAGCCGATCAAGGTCAGCGGGAAACCACCGGCGACGGCGTTCTACGGGAACCTGATGGCCATCGCGATCGCCCCGGACGGGAAGACCGCTTACGTCGCCAACGGTGCGTCGAGCACGGTGACCCCCATCAACGTCGCCACCGACCGGGCCGGAAAGCCGATCAAGATCAGCGGGAAACTAGGGGCGGACGCGATCGCGATCACCCCGGACGGGTCGGCCGCCTACGTCGCCAACCAGCCATCCAGCACGGTTACCCCGATCGACCTCGCCACCGGCAAGGCCGGAAAACCGATCGAGATTGGCCACGGCTGGAACTCGGGGTTTGAAGCGATCGCCATCGTGCCCTGAAACGGACCTACTCCGGGCAAGACAGACAGCCCAGGGATTAACCGGATAGCTTGTGCCGGTGATCATCTGGATCAACGGCGGGTTCGGCGCGGGGAAGACGACGCTCGCGGAGGAGCTGCACCGGCGGCTCCCGGACGCGGTCCTGTATGACCCGGAGGACGTCGGCCTCATGCTGTGGAAGTGGATGCGGCCCAACGGCGATTTCCAGCATCTGCCGAGCTGGCGGGAACTGGTCGTCGCGACGGCGCTGTCGCTGCGCAGGCACCACGCGGAGACGCTCATCGTCCCGATGTCGCTGATCCGCGACGCTTACCGGGCCGAGATCCTCGGCGGCCTGGCCAATGCGGGTGAGGAGGTCCTGCACGTCTTCCTTGAGGTGGATGCCGGCGTGCTCCGGGAGCGGCTCAACGCCCGTGTGACTCACCCCGGCAGGGAGTGGGACCAGGGCGCCCGCGAGCTCGGCATGACCGGCGTGGATGAGATGGTGGCTGCCGCTGCCCGCCAGCCGGGCGGGACGCTGATGCTGCGCTCGGACCGGCTCACCCCGGCCGAACTGGCCGACGAGGTGCTGGCCAGGGCCTGACCCGGTACCTGTCCAAGCAGCCCGGCGAGCTGACCCGGCGCCGATGACTTTCAGGCGGCCTTGTCGTCTGTACAGCTGGACTTCGACGGCTGCGGCCCCGCAACGGCCGCGGCCCGGACAAGCCACGTTCCCCGGAAATGGGCTCATCGAGCAGTGCGACAACCAAGGAAAGGCATTATGAAGCCCGCATGCGCGAATTGGGTTGGAAGTCCTTGGGAGTGCTGGAGCTCACCGCGCTGCCCAGCATCGATGCAGAGCAGTGGGTCCCCATGGTCCAGGAGACTGACGCCCTGCTGGTGAACGGGCGATGAAGCGCTAGGCATCGCTGATTTCTCGATATTTCCGCACCTGGATCACGAGAATATGCCGGAGAATTCCATGGCCGGAGCAGAAAAATGGGCATGTTTCCCCAGGCGCGCCTGGCAGGATTCGAACCTGCGACCGGCTGCTTAGAAGGCAGCTGCTCTGTCCGGCTGAGCTACAGGCGCATGGCCAGCAATTCTGCAGGGCCAAGGTCACGCGAGGGCAACGGTGCGGACGAGGCCAGGTCGCAATCAAGCGAGCGTACAGGCCTGGTCCCCGGGCCCTATCGTCGTGTCCGTGACCGCCACCGACAGCCGGCCGACGGCGCCGCGCGCCAAGTCCGCGGGATGGCCCCTGGCCGCTGGCATCCTCGCGGGCGCCGCCGCGGACGCGCTGGTGGGTGACCCGCGGCGCGGGCACCCGGTTGCGCTGTTCGGCCGGGCCGCGCAGGCGGCCCAGGTTCGAGTTTACGCGGACAGCCGGCTGCGCGGCATCGGATACACGGCGGGCTGCGTGCTCGGCGCGACCGCGCCCGCGCTGGTTGCGCAGCGGCTGACCCGGGACCGGCCTTGGGGGCGTGCCGCCGCGACGGCGGGCGCCGTGTGGACGGTTTCCGGGGCCCGTTCCCTGACGATTGAGGCTGAACGCGTAGCTCAAGCGCTGTGGCAACGCGACCTGACTGCGGCCAGGGCCATTCTGCCGAGTCTCTGTGGCCGCGACCCGCAGCGGCTGGATGCCGATGAACTGGCCCGGGCCGTGGTGGAGTCGATCGCGGAGAACACCAGCGACGCGATCGTGGCGCCACTGGTGTGGGGCGTGCTCGGCGGGCTGCCCGGGTTGCTCGGGTACCGGGCGGTCAACACGCTCGACGCGATGGTCGGGTACCGCTCGCCGGCCTGGGCCAGGTTCGGCTGGGCCGCGGCGCGCCTGGACGACGTGGCCAACTGGGCGCCCGCCCGGCTGACCGGCGCCCTGGCCGTGGCGCTCGCCCCGGCCGTGGGCGGGAGACCGGTGCACGCGTGGCGGGTGATGCGCCGGTACGGTGCGCGGCACCCCAGCCCCAACGCGGGATGGTGCGAGGCCGCGTTCGCCGGCGCACTCGGCGTCAGGCTCGGCGGGACCAATGCCTACGCCGGCGCGACCGAGCGCCGGCCGGAGCTTGGTGACGGACGCCCGCCGCGGCCAGCGGACATCCGCCGTGCGGTGCGACTTTGCCGCCTGGTTACGATCACTACGACCGCTGCGGCGGCTGCGTCCGCTGTGGCGATTGCGGCGATCGGGAGAAGATGGTGACGAGAGGCGCGCTTCTGGTGGCGGGCACGACCTCGGACGCGGGCAAGAGCGTGCTCGCGGCCGGGCTGTGCCGCTGGCTGGCCCGGCGGGGCGTGCGCGTGGCCCCGTTCAAGGCCCAGAACATGTCGCTGAACTCCTTCGTCACCGCCGACGGCGCGGAGATCGGGCGCGCGCAGGCTATGCAGGCCGCGGCCGCGGGCCTGGAGCCCGACGCGCGGATGAACCCGGTGCTGCTCAAGCCGGGCAGCGACCGGCGCAGCCAGGTGATCGTGCTCGGCAGCCCGGTGGGCGAGGTCGACGCGGTCGAGTACCGGCAACACGCCGCCCGCCTGCTGGACGTGGCCCTGGACAGCCTGGCGCAGTTGCGGCGCGAGTACGACGTGGTCATCTGCGAGGGAGCGGGCAGCCCGGCCGAGATCAACCTGCGCGCCACCGACATCGCCAACATGGGGCTGGCCCGGGCCGCGGACCTGCCCGTGATCGTGGTGGGCGACATCGACCGGGGCGGAGTGTTCGCGGCGCTGCACGGCACGCTGGCCCTGCTCGAGCCCGACGACCAGGCCCACATCTGCGGTTTCGTGATCAACAAGTTCCGCGGCGCCCGCGAACTGCTGGAACCGGGCGTCCGGATGCTGCACGAGCTCACCGGGCGCGACGTGTACGGGGTCGTGCCCTGGACCAACGGGCTGTGGCTCGACCCGGAGGACTCGCTCGCGCTCGACGCGGGCCGCGCGTCGCCGGCGCTGCCTCCGGCCGGCGCCGACGTGCTGCGGGTCAGCGTGGTGCGGCTGCCGCGGATCAGCAACTTCACCGACATCGACGCGCTCGCGCTCGAGCCGGGCGTCCTGGTCCGGTTCGCCGGCGGGCCCGCGGAGCTGGCCGACGCCGACCTGGTCGTGCTGCCCGGCTCCCGTGCCACCGTGGCCGACCTGGCCTGGCTGCGCCAGAGCGGCATGGCCGAGGCGATCGTCGAGCGCGCCGCCAAGGGCCTGCCGGTGCTCGGGATATGCGGCGGCTACCAGATGCTCAGCCGCCAGATCGACGACGAGGTGGAGTCCGGCGCGGGCCAGGTGGCCGGCCTGGGCCTGCTGCCGGCCCGGGTGACGTTCGGGGCGGACAAGCGACTGGCCCGGCCGGTCGGCCAGGCCTACGGCGCCGACGTAACCGGATACGAGATCCATCACGGGATCGCCGCCCCGGACCCGGGGGCCGAGCCGTTTCTCGACGGCTGCCGCAGCGGCTCGGTCTGGGGCACGAGCTGGCACGGGACCCTGGAAAACGACGCGTTCCGGCGGGCGTTCCTGGCCGAGGTGGCCGCGCTCACGGGGCGGGACTTCACCGCCGCCCCGGACACCGACTTCGCGGCGGCGCGGCAGGCCCGGCTTGACGTGCTCGGCGACCTGGTCGCCGGGTATCTCGACACGGCGGCGCTCGACCGCCTCATCAGCGACGGGCCGCCACCGGGGCTGCCGGTCATCCCCCCGGCCGGACGAGGGAGGCGATCATGAAATGGCCAGGACCAGATGGCTACTGGGCCAGTGACGAGCGCGACCTGATCGACATCGCGCGCGTGCATGCCTGGATCAGCCGCGAGAGCTACTGGGCGGAAGGCCGCCCGCAGGCGGCGATGGTCAAGGCCATCGAGAACTCCCTGGTCATAGGGCTCTACTCGGCCGAGGGCACGCAGGTCGGCTTCGCCAGGTACGTCACTGACTACGCCACCTTCGGCTGGCTGTGCGACGTGTTCGTCGACTCCGCGCACCGCGGGCGCCGGCTCGGCACGTTCCTGGCTGATACCGCGATCGGGCACCCCGACATGCGCGGCGTCCGCCAGATCCTGGCCACCGAGCCGGGACGCACCCTGTACGCCCGGTTCGGCTTCGGCCCCCTGGCCCGGCCCGAACGGTGGCTGGAACGCCCCGGCCAGGTGCCCTGACCCGGGACGTGGTGCTCGGCTTCCCGCTGGAGTTCGGTCTTGGCTTCGGCCTGTCCGGGCGGGATAAATCCGCCGCCTCGGGGGCGGCCGCGGCGGGCGTCTTGTCCGGCGCGGGTCCGGCCAGGGTGGCGTGGCGCAGGGCCGGGAACAGCGCGCCCAGCAGCACGGCGCCGGCGACGCAGGCCACCCCGCCGCTGACCACCGACACGGTCAGCGAGAACAGTTGCGCCACGACGCCGGCCTCGGTGTTGCCCAGGGCCGGCGCGGTGTTGACCTGTGCCAGGTAGAGGCTGCTCAGCCGCCCGCGCAGTTCGTCGGGCGCGTAGATCTGGAGCAGGGCATTGCGCAGGATCTCGGAGATCATGTCACCCCCGCCGGCCACGGCCAGGAACACCAGCGCCAGCGGCAGGCTGCGGGTCAGCCCGAAGCCCAGGATCGCGCCGCCCCACAAGATGCCCGCCCCGATGACCACCTGGCCCGGCCGCCGGACCCGTCCGGTCCAGCCGCTGCTGGCCGCGCTGGCCATCGCGCCAAGCCCGGGTGCGGCCGTGAGCAACCCGAACGTCGTCGCGCCGCCGTGAAAGTGCTGGATGGCGAGGGCCGGGAACAGCCCGGCGGGCATGCCGAAGAGCATCGCGCTGGTATCGATCAGGAGCATCGCGCTGAGCACGCGGCTGTGCCGGACGTAGCGGAAACCCTCGGCCAGCGAGCGCAGCCCCGGCCGCTGGGCCCGGACGGTGGGCGGCAGCGGCCTGACGAACAACAGCAGCACGCTGAACAGCGCGAAGCACACCGCGTCGACCGCGTAGCACGCGGCCAGGCCGGGCCCGGCGATCAGGACGCCGGCCAGCGCGGGCCCGGCCAGGTTGCCAAGCTGGTTGCCCATGCCGTTGAGGGCCGCGGCGGCGGCCAGCCGGGTCGGCCCGACCAGGGCCGGGGTGGCGGCCGTCGACGCCGGCGCCCCGATGCCGGCCAGCAGTCCGATGGCCAGCGTGATCGCGTAGATGGCCCACACCGCCGGGTGCCGCGCCAGGCTGTTGGCCAGCAGCGCGACCGCGAGCAGGGACTGCGGCAGGCCGGTCACGAGCAGCAGCGCGCGCCGGTCGTGCCGGTCCGCGAGCATGCCCCCGGCCAGCAGGCTGACCAGCATGCCGATGCAGG
The DNA here is from genome assembly GCA_036267555.1 of Streptosporangiaceae bacterium. GTDB lineage: Bacteria > Actinomycetota > Actinomycetes > Streptosporangiales > Streptosporangiaceae > JASHPR01. The sequence continues at coordinate 14,932 of DATAVV010000450.1, forward strand.
AAGTCAGGTTGAGCAGGCCGACGGCCAGCGGCGAGTGGGTGAGCGTGTAGACCTGCCAGTTGGCCGCGGTCGTGGCCACCACATTGCCGGCTGAGGCGACGAATCGACCGGAGTAGAGCCAGCGGAAGTCGCGGCTTTCCCGCAGCGGGGCCACATCAATGACGATCTGCCCGACGCGCATGCTGCTCCGATACCTGTCGCCCGCTGCGGACCCGCAGACTATCGGCCCGGCCGGCGGCGGGGAAAACGCGGCTCAGCCCCAGGAACTGCGGCTTCTCCACCGCGGTCAGGGGGCGGGAAACAGCCGGACGCTACGGTGCATGTGTCATGTGTGAGGAACGACGATGGGCTGGCCGTCCGTGCTAGCCATCCTCCTGGCCCTGGGCGCCGCTCTCGGGTACGGCGGTTCTGATTTCGCGGCGGGCCTGGCCACCCGCCGCGCCAGCGTGATCCGGGTCACCCTGCTGAGCGCGGTGGTCAACGTGGCCGTGGTGGGAGTGGCCCTGGCCGTGATCGGCGCCAACTCGCCCGGCCCGCGCGCGGTGATCTGGGGCGTGGTGGCCGGCCTGGCGGGCGAACTGGGCGCGCTGACCCTCTACCTCGGCTTCCGGCACGCCGCGTTCAGCGTGGCCGGGCCGCTCAGCGCGGTCGCGGCGGCCGCCTTCTCGGTGCTGGCCGGGTTGCTGCTGGGGGAGCGGCCCACGGCGCTCGACCTGACCGGGATCGCGCTCGCGCTGCCCGCGATCGTGGGCGTGTCCGTGAGCGTGTCACCGCCCGCCGCCCCGAGCCAGGTGGCCCCGGTGGCCGGGCGCCCGGCGGTGGCCAGGGTTCCGGCCGGGGTGTTCTACGGGCTCGTCGCCGGGGCCGGCTTCGGCCTGCTGTTCATCGGGCTCAACCAGGCCGGCGACGCCAGCGGCCTGTGGCCGGTCTTCAGCGGCCAGGCGGCCGCGCTGGCGGCCATGGTCGTCATCGCCGCCATGACCCGGGACCTGCGCCTGCCCGAGCGGCGCAGCGCCTGGCTGGCCGCGCTCACCGGCGCCACCGGAGGGCCCGCCACGATCGCGTACTTCCTGGCCACGCAGCGCGGGCTGCTCGCCATAGCCGCCGTGATCACCTCGCTCTACCCAGCGATAACGATCGTTCTGGCCCGGGTGCTGCTCGGCGAGCGGCTGACCGTGATCCGGCTGGCCGGGCTGTCCCTCGCCGCGGCGTCGGTCGCCCTGATCGCCGTGGGCGGGGCCGGCTGACCCCCGCGGCGGCGGCCGGGGCCGGGCCGTGGCTGGACCGGACAGGCGGCTGGGGCCGCGAGTGCTTAGACTGAAGGCGACCGGCCCTTCGGGCCGGCTCCGGGTACACAGCGGAGGCCGTGATGGTCGCCTGGCTCGTCGGCGCGATACCGCAGCTGATCAGCTACGGGCTGCCCGCTGGTCACGCCGCCCCCACCCCGTCCGCATCCGGCCTGATGGCGCTGGCCGCGGTCGCGCTGACCGGCATGCTCGCCGCCTTCCTCGCGCACGGCGCCAGGATCGCGGGAGCCGTCACGGCCCGCCCGCTGACCGGACGGGCCGCCGCGCTGCGCGAGAAGTCCTGGGCGGCGGCGTTCCAGCGGCAGCTCAACCCCGACGCGGCGGGCCGGCCCCGCCCCAGGGCGCCTTCGGCGGCCCCGGCGGCCGCCTGACGAGCGGACTCTTTCCCCGGCCCGCTCCCCACTTCCTTCGCCTGCCCGCTCGTCTCCTTAGCCTGCCCGCCCGTCTCTAGCCCGCTCGTCTCCAGCCCACCCGCCCACCCTTTGCGGGCCGGTTACCCGCTGGGCGTGGCTCGCTCGCGGCCGTCTCCAGCCGTCATCCGTTTCCGCACCGCTGGAGGTTCCTGCCATGTTCAGTGTGCTCGGCGTCGCCGTAACCGCCGCCTACCACGTCGTATCCGCCTTCGCCCAGGCGCTGGCCCCGCTGGGCGGCGGCCTCGCCGCCGCCGCCGCGATCGTGATGTTCACGGTCGCCGTGCGGCTGCTGCTGCTGCCGCTCAGCTACTACACGATCCGCGGCCAGGCCAGCCAGGCCCGGCTGGCGCCGCAGGTTCAGGCCCTGCGCCAGCGCCACGCCGGGCACCCGGACCGGCTGCAGCGCGAACTGGCCGCGCTGTACCAGCGGGAACGGGGCGGGATGTTCGCCGGGTGCCTGCCGCTGCTGCTGCAGTTGCCGTTCCTGAGCGTCATGTACACCCTGTTCCGCTCGGCCACGGTCGGCGGCCGGCCGAACAGCCTGCTGCGCCACGACCTGTTCGGCGCGGCCCTGGGCAGCCACTGGCTGAGCGCGCCCGGGCCGCTCAGCGTCCAGGGCGCGGTGTTCCTCGGGCTCTTCGCGCTGCTGGCCGCGGCGGGGTGGCTCGCCGCCCGCGTCACGCGAGCCCTGGCCGCGCGGCAGCCGGCGGCGACGCCCGCTCCCGGCCGGCCCGTCCCGCCCGGCCAGGCTGGCGGGTTGATGGGCTGGGTGGCCCGTGTGCTCCCGTATACGACGGTGGCCGTGGCCGCGGTCATGCCGCTGGCGGCCGGGCTCTACCTGCTGACCACCACGGCCTGGGGCGCGGGCGAGCGCACGGTGCTCGGCCGCCGGCTGGCGCGGGCGCAGCCCGCCGTCGCGGCGCCGGCCAGGCCCGGGCGTTCGGCGCCGGCCCGGGCCGGGCGTTCGGGCCCGGCCCGGACCGGGCGCGGGTGATGGGCGGGTACGCCCGGCCGTTGCGTTCGGAATGCTGAAAACGGGGACCTGGCGCCGACAGCGGAAGAATTGTCTGCCGCCCGGCGAGTCATCATGGTTAATGGCGTGGACAGCAAGTAGCGTGCCTTGCGGAGCGCTACATCGTAACGCCGTTTTAGGCATGCATGCCGCGTTCCTTTCGTCCTGTCGGGGGGCAGGGCGGATATAACCGGGGGATAGCATGCTCGCAGGCATACAGCCATGCCTGAAAAGGTCATGGCGCACGCTCGCATCGGTCACGGCCGCCGCCGCCATGGGGGTGCCGCTGTTCGCGGCGCCCGCCCTGGCCGGCGTCCGCTCCACGGTCAGGGCGCCCAAGGCGGCCAAGGCCTTCAAACAGGTGTCGTACCGGGGCTACTCGTTCGAGGTGCCCCGCTCCTGGCGGGTGATCGACCTGTCGGGAACCAGGCGCACCTGCGTGCGCTTTGACCGGCACGTCATCTACCTGGGCCGCCCGGCTGACGACCTGTCCTGCCCGAGTTACCTCATCGGAACCACCGAGGCCATGCTGGTCCAGCCCGGCCCGAAGTCCTCGGCCCGGACCTCGGTCGAAGACCCGGTGGGCAGGAGGGTCACGGTCACCGAGCCGCGGATCAAGATCACCGCCACGTTCGACGACGACCGGAGCATGATCTTCCAGATCCTGGCCAGCGCGTCGCTGCCGACTCCGATCATCCGCATGCCCCGGCCGGTCAGCGTGATCGGCTCGGGGCCCAGGCCGGCCGTCAAGGGGGCCGCGGGCGCGCGGGCGGCCACGACGCAGCTATCGGAGAGGGTCGCGAACTATCAGGGCATCGGCTTCGACTCGTGCACCGCGCCGGACGCCGCCTACATGAAGGCCTGGCGCGCGCACTCACCGTTCCGGGCGGTCGGCGTCTACATCGGCGGCTCGGACGAGTCGTGCGACCAGCCCAACCTGACCCGGGCCTGGCTGCGCCGCGAGGCCGCGGCCGGCTGGCACTTCATCCCCATGTACGTCGGCCCGCAGGCCGAGTTCGGGGAACTGCACCGCCATCCGGGCCACCAGGGCCGGCGGGCGGCCAACGATGCGGTGATGGAGGCCGAGCGGCTGGGCTTCGGGCCCTGGACGCCGATCTACTACGACATGGAGGCGTACCTGCCGGGGAAGACCAACAAGGCCCTGCGCTTCCTGTCGTCGTGGACGTCCAGGCTGCACGCTCTCGGGTATTCGTCCGGGATTTACAGCAGTTCCGGCTCCGGAATCGCCGACCTGGCCCAGCGGTATTACCGGCATAAGTGGGCGATACCCGATGTCATTTACGATGCGCTGTGGAACGGGAAGAAAGGCGCCGGCGACGCCGTCATCGGGTCCGGCGAGTGGGCCAATCACCATCGCGTCCACCAGTACGCGGGAAATGTCTCGAAGACCTACGGCAGGCACAGGCTCAACATCGACGATGACTACATGAACGTCCTGGTGACCACGCCGTCAGGGACACCGCCCGCCTCGCCCGAGCCCATCAACCCGGTCCAGCCGGTCCACCCCGTCCACCCGGTCCACCCGGTCCACCCCGTCCAGCCCGTCCACCCGGTCCACCCGGGCGGAGGTGGCGGCGGGAGCCCGCTCCCCGTCGCGAGCCGGGGTGTCGCGGACGTCTTCTACCCCGGCTCGGACCGCGAACTCACCTATCTCAAACGCGCGCCGGGATGGGGCTGGGTAGCCCCATCCCGGCGGTAAGCGAGCGGCGTCAGTTGCTGATGACGCTGGACGGCTTGCGCCACTGGATCGTCGGCAGCATGGCCTCGGGCCGGACCCGGTGCGCGTACCGCTTCGTGATCTCGAACAGCGACTCGATCAGCGTGTCGGAGAGCAGGTGCGGCTCGAGGCCGAGCCCCACCAGGCCGGTGTGCACCACGTTGTAGTGGTGGTTTTCCAGTTCGACGCGGGGGTTGTCGACGTGCTCGACCCGGACCACGTCGGGGCTGGCGTTGACGATCGTGTCCGCGATCTGCCGCAGCGACATGAACTCGGTGATCTGGTTGAAGACCCGGAACTCGCCTCGGTCGGCCGGGGTCTCACAGGCCAGCTGGATACACCGGACCGTGTCCCGGATCTCGATGATGCCCCGGGTCTGGCTGCCGTTGCCGTAGATGGTCAGCGGCTTGCCGAGTACCGACTGGATGACGAAGCGGTTCAGCACTGTGCCGAACACCCCGTCATAGTCGAACCTGGTCGCGAGCCGGTCGTCCCGGGCGGTCTCCGGGGTCTGCTGGCCGTAGACCACGCCCTGGTTGAGGTCGGTCGCCCGGATGCCCCAGATGCGGCAGGCGAACTCGATGTTGTGGCTGTCGTGCACCTTCGACAGGTGGTAGAAGGAGCCCGGGCGCTTCGGGAACAGCACGCGGTCCTTGCGGCCCTTGTGCTCGACGTCGAGCCAGCCTTCCTCGATGTCGATGTTGGGGGTGCCGTACTCGCCCATCGTGCCGAGCTTGACCAGGTGG
>DATAVV010000451.1:0-11634 GCA_036267555.1 Streptosporangiaceae bacterium
CAGGCGGCCGCGAGCCGCCCGTCGCCGCCCGTGCCCTCCAGCTCGATCCAGGTAGTGGCCGCCGCCAGGACCGCCGGGCGAGAGGAGGACGCGGCCCCGCCGAAGACCACGTTCGGCGACGTGTTCGGGGTAGCCGAGTTCCGGGCGCTGTGGCTGGCCCAGCTGGTGTCGGTGACCGGCGACCAGCTGGCCCGGGTCGCGCTCACGATCCTCGTCTACGACCGCACCCGCTCCTCGGCGCTGGCCGCCGTCACGTTCGCGGCCAGCGTGCTGCCCACCTTCATCGGCGGCCTCGCGCTGTCCGGGCTCGCCGACCGCCTGCCCCGCCGCCGGGTGATGATCGCCGCCAACCTGACCAGCGGAGCGCTCATCGCACTCATGGTGCTGCCGGGTGTTTCCCTGGTCGGCGCGATCATGCTGCTGTTCGCGGTCACGATGATCGGCGCGGCGTTCACCTCGGCCCGCGCCGCCATCTATCCCGATATCCTCGACGGTGACCGGTACGTACTCGGCACGGCGGTCACGCAGACCACGAACGGATTCGCCCAGGTCCTGGGCTTCGCCGTCGGTGGCGTCGCGGTCGGGTTCCTGGGGGTGCGCACCTCGCTGGTGGCCGACGCCGCGACGTTTGGCGCGTCGGCGCTTCTCATCCGGGCCCGCGTGCACGCCAGGCCTGCGTCCCGTCCCCTGGCCACCTCCCCGCTGCCCGCGCCGGAGCCGCCCGCCGCGCGTGCCGCGCCGCGGCGCGGCCGGCACCGGCGGCCCGGCCCGCTCGCCGAGGCGGCCAGCGGAGTCCGGCTGGTCGTCACCAGCCCGGCGATGCGTACCCCGCTGCTGTTCGGCTTGCTGTCCGCGTTCTATAACGTCCCTGACGGCCTGGCCACCCCGCTGGCCAGGGCCGTCGGCGGCGGTGCGGTTACCGTCGGGGCGATCTTCGCGTCTCAGGCTCTCGGGCAGACCGTGGGGGCCATCGGCTTCAGCCGCCTGGTGACCCCGGCCCAACGTGTGCGGTGGACCGCGCCGCTGGCGGTCGCGGCCAGTACCGCGCTCGCGGCGATGGCCACTGGTCCCGGGCTGCCGGGCATCGTGGTCATCCTGGCGTGCTCCGGCCTGTTCTCCTGCTACCAGCTCGCGGCAAACGCGTCGTTCGTCCAGGCCACTCCCCCGGCCCGGCGTAGCCAGGCGTTCGGCATCGCGAACGGGTCACTGAGCCTGGGCCAGAGCGTGACGATCATCATCGCTGGGGTGGCCGCGGCCCACGTAAGCGCGGCGGACGTGGTCGCGGCCACCGGAAGCCTCGGCGTCCTCTGCACCCTCGCGATCGCGCTCACCAAGGCCGCGAGGGCTTGCTGGCCGATACGCCCGGGCCCGGGCGAGATCCCCCCAGATCCCGCGACATAATGGGCAATGTCGCTGGATAGCGGGGATGACAGGGGAGGTTCGGCGGCCATGGCGAACGGGCAGCTTCATCGCTTTACCACCACCAGGCTCCGGCCCGGGTACACGAAGGCCGAGGTCGATGCGTTCGTCGAGCGCATCGAGGGAACCCTCGGCCGCACGCTGCCCCCGGACCAGCAGGTGACCGCCCAAGAGATCAGGGACGTGATATTCACCACGACCAGGCTCGGGGTCGGGTACGACGAGCGGGAGGTCGATTCCGCGCTGGACCGGTATGAGGCGGAGCTGGCGGCCCGCGAGGCGTAGTCGGCTCGTCCGTCTCGCCGCGAGGTCACGCCGGAAGCGGCGCCTCCGCTGACCGGTCGATCTGTTTGCGCAGCGCCGGCCAGCGGTGCTGCGGCAGGTCGAGCAGGCAGCGGTCGGTCGCGTCCGTCCCGGCCGAGGCCAGCTCGATGATGCGGCGCGCGTCCCGCTTGGTCAGCGCGTCGCCCCGGGCCTTCGCCACCGCGATCAGGCCCTCGCGCCAGGCGTTGCCGATCTTGCCGTGGGCACGGCGGTAGACGAAGGCGGCCACCTGCTCGGCGGCGGTCAGCCCGGTGGTCGGCGCCTGCTCGGCTACGATCACCGCCATGTCCGGCCTCGGGGTGCTGCGCAGCAGCCCCGCGATCCGGTATTTCGGCCCGATGAACTGCGTGAGCTCCCGCTGCCCGGCCGCGTCCCGCAGCTCGGGCACGTCATTGCGGCAGACGATGGCGACCTGGCGGGCATTCGCCGCGAGCAGCGCCCGCGACACCAGGGCGCCGAAGCCCGGGTATAGGTTGATCGCCGCGAGACCGAGGTCCGCCCGTGGCACGGGGGCCGCCATGAAGGCGGGTAGCGGCAGCCGCTCGCCGCGCAGCCCAGCGGGCCACCCCTCGCCGACGAGCAGCACGTCGGCCGCCGGCCTCTCCGCGCTGGCCCCCAGCCCGCTCGCGCTGCCGGCCAGGCCTAGGACCCTGGCCGCTTCCGCTTCGCCCAGTTCCGTGGCGGCCGACTCCACCGACTGGGCCCCGTGGGTGTAGAGCCCCGACCGGGCACCGTCCGCGCTGGCCTGCGCGGCGCTCGGGGTCCGGCGCGTTGGGCGCAGCACGTACAGCGCGGCCGCGGACCCGATGGCCTGAGCGCCCGTGTAGCGGTTGAAGGCCGGCAGCACCGCCTCGTAGGCGAGCTGGAGCGGCCCGAGCGCCTGCTGCACGGCGAGGCCCAGCGCGGCCTGCTGTTCACCGAACCCGTAGGCGAGCAGGACCCGGCCGTTGCGCTGATCCCCCAGGCCCTGCAGGCCGCGGGTGACGAACAGGTGCACGCCCTCGGGGGTGTAGGGCGGGTCGGTGAACACGAGCTGGCCCTGGTCGTGCAGGCCCGGCGGCAGTCCCAGGCGCAGGTCGGCGAAGTAGCACCGGATGTCGAACCCGCGCCGCGCGGCCTGCGCCCCGAGGTACTCCAGCAGCCGCTCGTCGATGTCCACGACGCTCACCCGCAGCCCGTCGGCGCCGCCGGCCAGGAACAAGCCCAGTGAGGTCAGGTCGTGGTCGCCCACGCAGATCACGTGCGCGCCGCTCAGGTCGAAACTTCGCACCAGGTAGTGACCGCGCTTCAGCACCGTGGCCGGCGTGGCGGGCACCTGGTCGAGACCGCGCTGCGGGGCGGGCGCGGCCTCGACCAGCCGCGTCGCCTCAGCCAGGAGAGCCGGGTCGCGCCGGGCCAGCTCGTCCCAGGGGTCGGGCACCGGCGGGCGCTGCTCGCAGCCGAACTCCCCCGCGTATGCCCCCGCGTGCGCGGCGCCGATCCGCATCCGCCCGTCGCGGGCGTCGAGGTGCGGGCCCACGGCCCGCAGCACGGCATCCACCGTCCGCCGGGACGTGCCGGTCCTGGCCGACAGTTCCTCGGCGGACACGTATTCGTCGCCGGTCAGCAGGCAGCCGATCTGGTCGATGCGCCGGGCGTCGATGCCGTAGCCGCGCTTGAGCTCCCGCACGGCGGCCGGGGGCGGCGGCGGACCTGGCGTATCGGCGGACAATCTGGTCCCAGGGGTCGAAGGCTGACGGCGCCCGTGCGGCCTGCGGGACCGCTAGCGCGCCCCCATGGTACGACGCCCCTACGGTCCGCCGGGCCGCGGCGGGGGCCGCTGCATCGCTGACACGCGGCCGTTAATCTTTACGGGTGACAGTCCAGGTAGAGGTGCTCGGCAAGGTAACCGATGAGTTGGTGGAGGCCTTCGCCCGGCTGCTGCCGCAGCTGTCCCGCTCGGCCCCGCGGCTCGGGCCCGACGAACTCGACGCGGTGGTGAGCCACGAGGCGAACACCGTGCTGGTCGCCCGCTCCGGGGGGACGATCACCGGCACGCTGACCCTGGTCATGTTCCCGCTCCCGACCGGGCTCCGGGCCTGGGTCGAGGACGTGGTCGTCGACGAGGCCGCGCGCGGCCAGGGCACCGGCGAGGCGCTGACGCACGAGGCGCTGCGGATCGCCCGCGAGGCGGGGGCCAGGACCGTGGACCTGACCTCGCGCCCGGCGCGGGCGGCGGCGGGCCGGCTGTACGAGCGGCTGGGCTTCACGATCCGCGAATCGCGCCTCTACCGGTATCCGCTCTAGGCAGGCGGCGCCTCCAGGCAGGCCGCGCCGGCTTACCCGCCGAGTTCGCCCACGGCCGTGAGCAGCCGGTCGACATCCGACCGGTCGTTGTAGTGCACCAGGCCCGCCCGGACGGCCCCGCCGGAGTCTCGCAGCCCGAGCGCCCCGGCCAGTTCCCACGCGTAGTTGTCGCCGTCCCACACGTTGACCTTCCGCGCCGACAGCCGCCAGGCGACCTCGGCGGGCACCAGCCCGGCCACGGTGAAGTAGGCGGTGGCCGTGCGCCGCGCGGCCTTGCCGTACGTCGTGACGTGGCTCATGGCCTCCAGGCCGTCCAGCAGCACCCGGAACAGCCCCTGCTCGTGCTCCTCGGCCGCGGCCATCCCGGCCAGGATCCGCATCCGCCGCGTCCCAGCGGCGTCCGGGCCCGCCAGCGACGCGAGGTGCTCCACCGCCGCGGTGACGCCGGCCAGGTCGGCGAACGCCAGGGTGCCCTGCTCGAATCGTTCCGGCACTTCATCCGGAGCGGGCATCAGCTTGTCCGGGGCGAGGGTGCCGAGCAGCGCCGGATCGGCGACCACCGCGCCCACGTGCGGTCCCGACCACTTGTAGGCGCTCGTGGCGTAGAAGTCGGCTCCCAGGTCATGCACGTCGACCGGGCCGTGCGGCGTGGCGTGCACGCCGTCCACGTAGCTGAGCGCCCCCGACGCGTGCGCCAGCGCGGTGATGGCGGCCACGTCCGGCCGGGTGCCGATCAGGTTGCTGGCCGCGGTCACCGCGACCAGCCTGGTCCGGTCCCCGATCAGCTCGGCGAACTGGGCCGCGGGCAGGTCCCCCTCGGGCAGTTGCACGTCGGCCCAGCGCACGGTGGCCCCGGCGGCGTCCGCGGCCTGCACCCAGGGCCGGACGTTCGCGTCGTGGTCGAGCCGGGTGACGACGATCTCGTCGCCGGGCCCCCAGCCGGCCGCGAGCGCGGCGGCCAGCCGGTAGGTGAGCGTGGTCATGTTGGGTCCGAGGATGACGCCCGCGGGCACGCCGCCGGTGAGGTCCGCCACGGCCGCGCGGCACTCCACGGTGATCACGTCCGAGCGCCGGCTGGCCGGGAACGCGCCGCCGGAGTTCCCAAGCCCGGCGCGCTGCGCCGCGGCCATCGCGTCGATCACCGCGTCGGGAAGCTGGGTGCCCGCTGCCCCGTCCAGGTAGGCGTAGCCGTCCGCGAGGGCCGGGTAGTGCGCACGTACCTCGTCGACATCGAAGCCCATGGCGTCCGGTTCCTTTCCGTTGAGCCTGAACGCGGCGTCCGGGCCGGAACCGGGACGCCCCGGCGGGCGGTGCCCGGCCAAAAGCGGCGGACCAGGACATCATCGCAGGTCGGCGCGTTCCGGTTGCGTCCCGGTCCTGGCCCGGCCCACGGCGCGGCGCGACCTCCGGGCGGCCGGCCGGCGAATATTCAGGTGACAAACCGCAGGTCGCGAGGTTAGCCTGCCGCCAATGCCCACCAAACCCCCAGGCGCGCTGCCGCATGCCCAAACCCGGCCGCAGACTCCCCTGGCCGCACTCTGGCGGACCCGGGAGTACCTGCGCCCGTACCTGTGGCAGCTCGTGGTGATGCTCACCGCCGCGATCACCGCCGCGGGCGCCGAGATCGCGATCCCGCTGCTGGTCAAGGTGGTCGTCGACGGGCCGATCCGGCGCGGGGACGCGCGCGGGCTGCTGCCCCTGGGCCTGGCCGCGACCGCGCTCGGCGTGACGCAGGCCGCTTTAAACCTCTACCGGCGGTGGCTGCAGGCCAGCGCGGTGACCGGCATGGAGCGCGCCATGCGCGACAGCCTGTACGCCCACCTGCAGCGCCTGCACGCCGCGTTCCACGACGAGTGGCAGTCCGGGCAGCTGCTCTCCCGGGCCACCACCGACCTGTCGGCGATCCGCCGGTTCGCCGGGTTCGGCACCATCTTCTTCATCACGAACGTGGCGACGTTCCTCGCGGTCATCGCCCTGCTGATCCGGCTGAACTGGTGGCTGGGGCTGCTCACCGGCGGTGTCTTCCTCCCGGTCGTGGCGATCTGCACCCGTTTTGAGCGCCGGTACCGGGTGCTGTCGCGCCGGGCTCAGGACCAGCAGGGCGACCTGGCCACCTACGTGGAAGAGGCGGCCGTGGGGGTCCGGGTCCTGAAGGCGCTGGGCCGCCAGGACGAGTCGGCCGCCCAGCACGCCCGCCAGTCCGCGCTGGTCCTGGAGACCCAGGTGCGCAAGGCCCGGCTGCGCGGCACCTTCTGGGCCGGCCTCGACCTGCTCCCCAACGCGGTCATCGGCCTGATCCTGCTGCTGGGGGCGCTCGCGGTCAGCCGGCAGGAGCTGACGCTGGGCGGGCTCGTCGCGTTCATCGCGCTGGCCCTGCAGCTCGTGTGGCCCATCGAGTCCATGGGCTACATCCTGGCCTCCGGCCAGGAGGCCGCCACGGCGGCCCAGCGGATCTACGAGATCTTCGACTCCGAGCCCGCCATCAGCGATCCCGCGGGCGAGGACGGCGAGGCGGGCGAGGACGCCGGCCCCGCCGGCCTGGTACCCGCTCCCCGGCCCGGGCGCGGGCGGCTGCTGTTCGATCACGTGACGTTCGCCTACCCGGGCGCGCCCGAGCCGGTCCTGCGCGACGTCAGCCTGGAACTCGAGCCGGGCGAGACGGTCGCGCTGGTCGGCCCTAACGGCGCGGGCAAGACCACCCTGCTCCAGCTCGTGCCGCGGCTGGCCGAGGTGTCCGGCGGGTCCATCCGGCTGGACGGCACCGACATCAGGGAACTGCCCCTGGCCACCCTGCGCTCCGAGGTGGGCTGCGCCTTCGAGGACCCGACCCTGTTCTCGGCCAGCGTCAGGGAGAACGTCACCTACGGCGCGCCGGGCGCCGACGAGGACGCGCTGCAGGCCGCGCTCGCCGCGGCCCAGGCCGACTTCGTGGCCGACCTGCCGTGGGGCCTGGACACCCGGATCGGCGAGCAGGGCATGGCGCTGTCCGGCGGGCAGCGCCAGCGGGTGGCGCTCGCCCGCGCCATCCTGGCCCGGCCGGCCGTGCTGCTGCTCGACGACCCGCTGTCCGCACTCGACGTGCACACCGAGGCCCGGGTGACCCGCGCGCTGACGCGGGTGCTGGCCGGCTCCACGGCCCTGGTGGTCGCGCACCGGCCCTCCACGGTCATGCTGGCCGACCGGGTCGCGCTGCTCGACGGGGGCGTCGTGGTCGCGACCGGGACACACCAGGACCTGCTCGCGACGCAGGACCGCTACCGGGAGCTGATGAGCGGCGAGCGGGAGCCGGGCGAGGGCCGCGGTCCGGGCGAAGGCAAGAGCCTGACGGAGGCATGGCGATGACCCAGACGACCGCCCAAGCCTGGCGGGGCATAGCGTCCGAGGACGTCGAGGACATCCCGGCGTCCCTGGCCGCGATGCTGCGGCTGCGGGGCCGGCGCCTGCTCCAGGACCTGCTGCGCCCGCAGCGGTCCCGGGTCACGCTGATCCTGCTGCTGATCGTGATCGCGAACATCGCGGCCCTGGTCGGGCCGTGGCTGGTCGGAGTGGGGATCGACCGGATCCCGCAGCTGACCCGCACGCACGACGCGGGGTCGCTCGTCACGATCATCGCCGCATTCGCCGTGACCGTGGTCGTTCAGGCCGCCGCCACCCGCACCTACATCGGCGCCATGGGCCGCCTCGGCGCCGACGTGGTCTTCGAGCTGCGGCGCCGGCTGTTCGCGCACTTCCTGCGGCTTCCGGTGTCGTTTCACGAGCACTACACGTCGGGCCGGGTCATCTCGCGTCAGGTGTCCGACATCGACTCGATCTCCGACCTGTTCGACGAGGGCCTGGACTCGCTGGTGTCGGCCATCCTGTCGCTGATCCTGGTCGGCGGCGGGATGCTGCTGCTGGACTGGCAGCTCGCCCTCGTGGTCATGATCGGCTTTCTCCCGCTGACCTGGCTGACCATCTGGTTCCGGCGTGAGTCGGCCACGGCCTACCGGCGGACCAGGGATACGATCGCCCAGGTCATCGTGCATTTCGTGGAGACCTTCGGCGGCATCAGGGCGGTCCAGGCATTCCGCAGGGAGCGCCGCAACGCGGAGATCTTCGGCGAGTTCAACGGCGACTACGCGGCGGCCAGCCTGCGCTCGGCCCGCCTGATCGCCATCTACTCCCCCGGCATCACGCTAGTCGGCAACCTCGCGATCGGCGCCGTGCTGCTCTACGGCGGCTTCCTGGTCATCGGCGGCAGCATGAAGGTGGGCGTGCTCGTCACGTTCCTGCTCTACCTGCAGCGCTTCTTCGACCCGCTGCAGGACCTCTCGCAGTTCTACAACACGTTCCAGTCGGCCGCCGCGGCGCTGGAGAAGATCTCCGGGGTGCTGGACGAGCCCCCGGCCGTGGCCGAGCCGCAGGACCCGGTCGCGCTGCCTCCGGCCGCCGACCCGGACCGGGGCGGCCGGACCGTGCGATTCGAGTCGGTGCGGTTCGGCTACCGGGAGACGCCGGTGCTGCCCGGCCTGGACCTGACCATCCCGGCCGGGCAGACCACGGCCCTGGTCGGGGCGACCGGCGCGGGCAAGACCACGATCGCCCGCTTGATGGCCCGGTTCTACGACCCGAGCCAGGGCCGGGTGCTGCTGGACGGGGTCGACCTGCGGTCGCTGTCCGAGGTCAGCCTGCGCCGCGAGGTGGTCCTGATCACGCAGGAGAATTTCCTGTTCAGCGGCACCATCGCGGACAACATCGTGCTGGGTAAGCCCGGCGCCTCCCGGGCCGAGATCGAGGCGGCCGCGGTGGCCATCGGGGCGCACACCTTCATCAGCGCGCTCCCGGCCGGCTACGACGAGCAGGTGGGCAAGCGCGGTGGCCGGCTCTCCGCCGGGCAGCGCCAGCTGATCTCGTTCACCCGCGTGTTCCTGGCCGCCCCGGCTGTGCTGGTCCTCGACGAGGCCACGTCGCTGCTCGATATCCCGGGCGAGCGGCTGGTCCAGGCGGCCCTGCGCACGATCCTGGCCGGGCGCACCGCCCTGATCATCGCGCACCGGCTGTCCACGGTCAGGATCGCGGACCGGGTGCTCGTGCTCGCTGGCGGCCAGATCGTCGAAGACGGGCCGCCCGCCACGCTGCTGACCGACGAGGGCGGCGAATACTCGGCCCTGCACGCAAGCTGGCAGCAGAGCCTCGCCTGAGCCCGCCCCCCGGGGGGGACCCGGGGGTCGCCCCCCCCGGGCCAGCACAGCGGGTCCGCTAGGCTGGACGCCGTGATCACGCGTCGCCAGCAAGTCAGCGGCAAGGCCGAGGCCGAGTACGCGGCGGATGTCGCCCTCGGCGACCAGTTCGACGATCTGCTCGGGCAGGCTCGCGCCGCCGAGCAGGCGTTCAGGAGGGCCCAGGCCACCGCGGTGCCGGCCGACGAGCAGTATCCGCTCGCCAGGAAGCTGGACGACGCGCTGACCGACGCGATGCGGGCCGCGTACGCGGCCCAGCGCGCCGAGATCGGCCCGCGCGGTTACGACGACCGGATCTTCCGGCGCAAGGCCAAGGCCACGCCCGCGGTGCACGCCTGGACGGACGAGGCCGAACGGCTGCTCACGCTGCGCGAGACGCACCGGCTGACCGGGATTCCGCCGATGCCCCGCAGCGACCTGCCGGGCGGTGGCTTTACCCACGTCCCCGCGTAGCCGGACGGTCTCCTCTCCGGGCTCGCCGCCCCTCCGGAACCGACCTGCCCGACCCGACGGCCCGCGGCCTGGACCTAATTGCCTAGCCCGGACCTAGTCATGCCCAACCCGGCGTGTCGCCTTTCTGGGGTGCTTGGGACAGGACAGGCTTATCGCGACCCGCCCGGCGGGCGCGTCGTGGCCGGTCGAAACCCTGGCTACGGAACGTGAAACCTCTAGTAACAATGGGTAGTACCATAGTGTCAGAACGCACATCCATGAAAGCTACAAAGGGTGGTGCGGAAAACAGTCACAACGGGCCATGCCGTGCTTCGGGGTGCTGCTGGCAAAGTAGTGTGTGATCAAGACCACAAACGATGACTGACCAGGAGGCACGCGAATGTGCCCGCATACGCCACGGTGTCCGGAAGCAGGTGCGCCGGACCGCGAGGCGGCCCGTACCCTCATAAGCCACCCAGAGCAGGGCTGGAGCCTGCTTTGTAACGGGATTGTCGTATTCGAGGACACAGGGGAACTGCTCCCCGACGGGGAAACCATCGCTCCGCACCGGCCCACCGACCTGATCTGCCAGCCGGTGCTGACCGTAAAGAAGCAAGAACCGGCCGAGACCTCCCACTCGCCGGCCGCTTAGCCTCTCCGGCGCCCGGCAGGCGCCAGTACCTCGCTCAGCCAGGACTCGATGCTGCGCCGGATCTCCTCCGGATGCTTGGACAGGGCGTGTGTCTCGCCCGGCAGCACGACCACCCGGGACGCGTCGGCGCTGTCCGGGATGCCGAACGGATCACGCTCCCCGTTGATCACCAGGACCGGCGCTGCGGTCTGCCGCAATTCGGCCGCCCGGGAGCGCTCGGGCCGGCCCGGCGGGTGCAGCGGGAAGGCCAGCGCCACGACCGCCCGCGCGCCCGCTTCGCGGGCGGTCCGGCACGCCACCCGCGCGCCGTTGCTGCGGCCCCCCTGGACCAGGGGGGCCGCGGGAAACCGCTCGCGCAGCGCGGCGACGACCTCCAGCCACGCCGCGTCCTGCCGCTCCGGGGAGCCGGGCGCCCGCGCCCCGCGCACCCGGTACGGCTGCAGCACCCGGGCGACCGCCGCCCCCAGGCCCGCGCCCGCCTGCGCCGCCGCCAGCACGTCCGGGCTGTCCACTCCCCCGCCCGCCCCATGCGTCAGCACCAGCAGAAACGCCGGCTTTCCCGGCCCCTCCACCTCGGCCCGAGCCATTCCCCCGCCCGTCGAGATCTCCATGCCGCGCAGACTAACTCCCCCTGCTCCACAAAGGGGCGCCTATACCCCGTGAGGGCTGTGCCCTCACGCCGCGCCGCCCCAGCACCCGCGGCGGGGGCATGATCTGGGTTGATGACGCGCGCATATCGCACGCGAACCACCCAGATCATGAAAAAGCCCATCTGGCCGGGCGCAACAAAGCGAGGCGAGCCTACGAATACGGCCAAATCCGGTCACGCCGGTCGCGGGCCGGCGCGGGCGGCTAGACGTTGAGCAGCTTCTTCAGGAACTGCCCGGTGTAGCTCTCCTCGACGTTGGCCACCTGCTCGGGAGTCCCGGTCGCGACCACGTCCCCGCCGCGGCTGCCGCCCTCCGGGCCCAGGTCGATGACCCAGTCCGCGGTCTTGATCACGTCGAGGTTGTGCTCGATCACGATGACCGTGTTGCCGCCGTCCACCAGCCGGCCGAGCACGCCGAGCAGCTTGCGGATGTCATCGAAGTGCAGCCCGGTGGTGGGCTCGTCGAGCACGTAGATCGTCCGGCCGGTGGAGCGGCGCTGCAACTCGGAGGCCAGCTTGACCCGCTGCGCCTCCCCGCCGGACAACGTCGGCGCGGGCTGGCCGAGCCGCACGTAGCCCAGGCCCACGTCCACCAGCGTCTTCAGGTGCCGGTGGATGGCCGGGATCGCCTCGAAGAACTCCGCGGCCTCCTC
>DATAVV010000452.1:0-27729 GCA_036267555.1 Streptosporangiaceae bacterium
CGGGGTCTTCGTACTGGCCGGGGAAGCGCAGCGGGGTGGAGGCACCACCGGGCTTCCACAGGGTCGTGCCCCACAGGGTGTGCTGCTGGTAGCCGGCCAGGTCTCCGTCGGGGCCGACGAGTTCGCTGGGCGAGCCGATCAAGTCGGTGACGATCGCGTAGAACTGCTGGTCGATCTGCTTCTGGGCCAGATCACCCAGGTCACCCGGATCCCCCGAGGAGAGGTGCTCGGTCTGGGTCAGCGGGGTGAACGTGTCGGGACGGTAGTCCCAGGTGACGACCTGGGCGGGACCGGGGCCGAGGCGGCCGTCGGGGATAGCGAGCCAGGCCGGGCGGGCGCCGGCGATGGCTTGCTCGGCGAGGACCGGGCCGTCCCAGGCGAAGTGGGTCTGCTCGGCCACGCTGCCGACCCGGGTCAGGCGCTGCTTGGCGATGCGGCGGCCGAGTGGGTCGTAGCGGTACCGCCAGGTGGTGCCGTCCGGCGTCGTCACCGTGGTCAGGTGGTTGTCGGCGTCCCAGGTGTAGTGCCAGGTGTCGCGCTTGCGAGATAGCCGGACCTTCTGCCGGGTGACGATTCTGCCCTGGGCGTCGTGGCGGTAGCGGATGTCCCCGGCCCGGCTGATCAGCGTCCCGGCGTACTCGCGCGGGCCCTGCACGCCCGGGCCGGCCCAGGCCGCGGCCGCCCCGTCCGGCGGCGCGGGCCAGGTCGCGGCGGTGATGTTCCCGGCCGGGTCGTAGGCGTACTGCTCGGCCCAGCCGGGGCCGGTCACGCCGGTTACCCGGCCGGCCGGGTCGAGGCCGAACCGGCGCGCGCCCGACAACAGGTCGTCGACGCCGGTGAGGACACCGTCGGCGCGGTAGGAGTAGCCGCGGCGCTGCAAGACCCGGCCCAGCCCGGCGGGCGGCGGCACGCCGGGCCCGGCCGGTGCGTCACCGGCGACCAGGACCTGGCCGGCCAGCAAGCCGGCGGGGTTCCACTGCTGGGCCAGGCTCACGCCGCCGGGCAGTTCGCGAGTGGTTTCCCGGCCGGCCGCGTCGTAGCCGAACCGCAGTTGCCGGCCCCCGGCGTGCAGGGTGACGGGCCGTCCGGCCGGGTCGTAATCCCAGACCGTCTCGGCGCCCGAAGGGGTGAGCCGCCGGATGCGCCGTCCGGCCGGGTCGTAGGCCGAGCGGACGGTGCGGCCGTTGCAGGTCTCGGCGGTGACCTGCCCGGCGGCGTCGCGCTCGATCTCGATCACGGCGTCGGCGTTCGCGGCACGGGCCAGTCGCCCGGCCGGGTCGTAACCGAACGTGGTCACCACGCCGTCGGCGCGGCGCTCGGCCAGGTTGCCCACCGCGTCGTAGGCGAAGGTGACCTGCTGCCCCGCGGCATTGACCTGGCTGGTCAACTGGGCGGCCGCGTCGTGGCCGTACCGCACGACGGCGCCGTTGTAGTCGGTCTCGGCCACCAGTCGGCCGGCCGGATCGTACTCATAGCGCCAGGTCAGGCCGCCGTGCCGGACCTCGGTCAGCCGCAGCGCCCGGTCGTAGCCGAACTCGGTGCGGGTGCCGTCGGGGCTGGTGCGCGCCGCGATCTGGTCGAAGCTGGCGTATTCGAGCTTGGTCATCCCGGCGGCCGGGCTCACGTGCGCGGTCAGGTTGCCCTCACCGTCATGCGCGAAGCGCTCGACGGTCCCGTCCGGGAAGGCCCGGGTGGTCAGCCGGCCTTCGGTGGTCCAGGCCAGCGCCGTGGCCGCGCCGTCCGGTCCGGTGATCGTGGTAACGCGGCCGAACGCGTCCCGCGCGTACCGGGTGACCGCGCCGTCCGGGCTGGTCACCGCGACCGGGAGGCCAGCCGCGTCGCATTCGACGCCGGTGGTGGCTCCGGACGGGTCGGTCACGCCAGCCAGGTAGCCGCGTTCAAAACGATATTCCGTAACGCGGCGGCCCGGGCCGGTCACCCGCGTCAGGTTCCCGGCCTGGTCGTAATCCTGCCGCCACGTGGCGCCGCCGGGCTCGGTGACGACGACAGGCTGGCCGGACGCGTTGTACTGGGCGGTGGCCTGGCTGCCGTCGGGGCGGGTGATCGCGGTCAGGTTCCCGGCGTGGTCGTAAGACCAGGTGGTGGTGCGGTCCAGCGGGTCGGTCCGGGAGGTGAGGCGGCCGAACTCGTCGTGCTCGGAGCGGGTGATGGCGCCGAGCGGGTCGGTGACCGCGGCGATCTGGTAGCGGTCGGTGAGCCGGTAGGCCGTCACCGCTCCCGCCGGGTCGGTGTGCGTGGTGACCAGGTTGTCCCGGTCGTAGCCGAACGCGCCGCTCAGCGTCCCGCCGGGGCCCTCGCCGCGCACGCACCGGCCGTCGTCGTCGTAGGCGTACCGGTAGGACCAGCCGTTGCGGTCTTCCCAGCCGGTCAGGCGGCCTTCGTCGTCGTAGGACAGCCGCTGCGGCCGGCCGGCCGAGTCGATGATCTCGGCCAGGTTCCCCGCGGCGTCGTAGCGGTACCGGATCAGCGGCGTGTCCGCGCCGTCGCGGCCGGCCGCTCCGGCTCCGGCCAGGTCCAGGCCGGTGACCCGGCCGTCCGCCGTGCGCACCAGCACCCGGTAGCCGCCGTCGTGGGTCACCTGCCGGGGAGCGCCGCCCAGGTCGTGGCCGATCGTGATCTGGTGCCCCGCCCGGTCCGAGAGCGACACCAGCGGCAGTTCCCCGCGCCCGGCGGCGGACAGGTAGTAGCCCGAGCGCGGCTCGAACCGCCACGTCGTGCCGGCCTGCGGATCGGTCACGGTGTACCCGCCGCCGCTGCGGGCCAGGGGCCACCGCGCTCCGGTGACCGGCAGCACCGGCTCGCCGCCGGTGTCCGGATGCGGGTAGCGCAGCACCACGGTGTCCGCCGCGGCGAAACAGATGGCCTGGTCGCTGATCTCCAGCCGCTGGTCCAGCGTGGAGGCCCACGACCGGCCGAACCACCGTCCGGCCCGGTAGGACGAGCGGTGCGCCCGCGCCAGGATCAGGGGTGCCGCGCCGGGCAGCGTGACGTCGGTCTGGGCCAGGACGACGTCACCGGATGCGACGTCGACCGGGTCGCCTTCGAGCGTCATGTCGTCCAGCGGCCGCGCGGCGTCGGCCTCGGCACCCGCCCCGTCGGTCAGCGCGGCCAGGGCCAGGCTGGGTACCAGCTTGCCCGCGGCCTGCGCCGGGTCGCTGCCCCACCCGGTCCCGACCAGGCCCTGTGCCGCGTCCGCCGGGTGCATGACGTCGTGCACCAGGCCCGCCGCGGTGGCCGACAGCCCGTCGGTGTACTCGGCCAGGTGCGTGATGTTCCACGGATCCAGCGGGTTCAGCACCCGCGCGGTCTTGCCGATGTCCGCCACGCCGGTCAAGATCCCGCTGGCGAAACTCGAGTCGGCCAACTGGCCCGCCTGGACGGTGTCGCTCAGGTCGTCGAGCAACTGCTGGCCGAAAGACGGCTCGGCCGGCGCCAGTTCCGTGGCCGCCCGCATCTTCGCGGCCGCCTGGGCCGCGGACCGGTCGCGCTCGGCTCGCGCCGCCGTCAGGATCTGCTGGGCGCGCTGGCGCAGGGCCGCCCCGGGATCGGAGAACGCGCCCGGCTGCTCCGGCCGCGGACCCGGGCCGCGGCCCGCCGCGAGCGCGCTGTCGTACGCCTGCGCGGCCTGGTTATACGCCGCGACGTGGCTGTTGTACGTGGCCGTGGCCGCCGCCGTCGCCCGCTGGCCGGACTCGTACACGTCGATCGCCTGCCGGGCCTGGCCTTGCGCCCACTCCACCGCGGCGGCGTAGGACTCCAGCGCCTGCGCGCCCTCTGAACAACCGTCGGCGGCGTTACGCCAGCGTCCGGGCTCCGGCGCGTACTTGGCCCGGAACGCGTCCGCGGCCGCCCCGGTCCAGTGGCTGGTGTCGATCCCGTCCAGCCCCGCCGCGGTCTCACCGAACGCCGAGGAGAACGTTCCTAAGCGGCCCGCGGTCTCCCGCAGCGCTCCCGGATCCCCGTGGATGAGCTGTGCCGGATCGGTGGTCTGCCCGAGTTGCTCCTCGGGTACCTCGGCGCCCATGGCGTTGGCGACGTCATCGCCGGCCCGGTCCACCCACTGGCCCGCGCCGCTCAGCCCGACGGCCGACAGCGCCCCGCCGACCGCGTGCGCGCCGTCGTCCAGCAGGCTGCCCACGTCGTACTCGGCGCCCGAGATCAGGCGGCCCGGATGCGTCACGGCGCCGACGACATCGTCGAACCAGCCCACGCCGCACCCCCATCCGGTTTGCCGCCCTCTCGCCCGGCAATCGTAACCACTTCATCACAAATAGTTGATATCTATCGCGTATCGCCCGCACCCGAGGCGCCCGCGCTCGCGGCGGCGAGCCCGGCGCGGCCAGAGCGGGCGGCGGCGCGGCGCTGGCCCGGCGGCTGGTCCGGGTTGGCCGCTGGCGCGACAGCGCCGCCGCACCCCTCGTTGTCCGCTCGCTCGCTGGCTATTCGGGCTCGACTCCCTGGGCCTTGGCCATCTCCTCTAGGCCGTACCGCTCCACGTGCTCGCGCTCGGCCAGGCTGATCGTCCGGTTCCCCTCGGCGGCCAGCCGGTCGTTGATCTCGTCGAAATGCTGCTGGACAAGCTGCTTCTCGGCGTCGGTGATCCGGCCCTTGTGCGGCTTGCCCGCGTTGGCCAGGTCACCGTAGTTCGTGCGGTCGGCCTTGGGCTGGCTGACCGCGGTGGCCTTCGAACTGCGCCGGACCGGGCGCGCCCCGACGAGCAGTTCGCCCATTGGCTTTTCGGTGGCCAGCTTGTCGAACGATTCGGCCTCCATGGCCACCCGGCGCGGCTCTTCCTCGTCAGGGAAGTAGAGATCAACCACGGCCACCCGCAGGGCAGCCTTCTCGATGATCCTGGCTTCATCGGTCAGGGCCTCGATCTCGACCGGGCTGTCACCGAGTTCGGGATGCTCCTGAATCACGATGCGCGTCACCGCATCGTCCCGGGCAATGATCTCGCCGCTGAGGTCGCTGAACCTGACGGTCTTCTGACCCACTTGGTACGCCTCCTGCAATTGAACCTGCACGCTGGTCTCGGGTTTATTGATCTTGTGTTCCACGGCACCGGAGAACTCGCGCCCCCGCCGAGGGCCGGCCAGCTCGGCGTGGGGCACGAGTTACCTTGCCCCAAGGCCGACCGGCTGTCAAACATATGTTCGAGCCGGCGCGTCGCGGGGTGCTGGCACCGGGAAGCCGAGGCGCTGTTCTATGTCATGGGCGGCGAACTGGACCCGCTGGCCTTCGAGCCGCGGACCGCGGACCGCGGACCGCAGGCCGCGGCCGAGGGCGACTGGCCTCACGGCGCTGTCCTGGCGTCCGGCCGGGGACGCAGGGTGCGGCTCAGCGCGCCCAGTGCGCGGTGTACGGCGACCGGCGACGCAGGTCCTCGCGCACGTCGGCGCCGAGGTGGCGGGTCTCGCGCCGGTTCAGGGTCGCGCCGATCACCGCTCCGGTGAGCAGTGGCCCGAGCGAGAGCGCGCTGCGGCCGGCCCGGGCGATGAGCCTGCGCTGCAGTTGCTTGCGCAGCGGCGAGCCTGCCACCAGGATCAGCCCGGCCGGGCTGAGCGCCACGCCGCGCCGGTGCGCCCAGGCGGCGACGTAAGCCAGCATGCGCTCGGCCCGCGAGCCCGGCGCGCGCATCCCGTACACCTCGTGCAACTCGGCGACCAGCTTGATCTCGATGCCGACCAGGGCCAGGGTCTCGACCGCCACCTCGACCGGGGCGGTGGGCAGCGGCAGCACCATGGCCGCGCCGGACGCCGCGCCGGTGACCGCGGCGGCGCGCGCCGCGCCCTGGATGAGGGCGTCGGCGAGCTCCTCGGGCCCCAGGCCAGGAAACTGCGCGCGGAGCCGCTCCAGGTCCCGCACGGGCAGGCGGGGCGCCATGGCCAGCACCTGAGCCGTGAGCCAGTGACCGCCCGACCGCGCGCCCCGCCAGCCCGCCCGCCCGCTGCGGCCGGCCAGCCGGGAGATTTCCCCGGTGAGCCTGCGGCGCCGGGACCGGTTCGGGGCCTCGCTCACTTCCCCGACAAGTTCGGCGACCTCGTCCGGCAGGCCATAGGGAGCCAGTTCCGCCTGGCGGTCGGCTGGCTGGCCAGTGTTGTCCATGCGCTAGGGCTACCCCCGAGCGGCGGTCATACGCAGCCGCGGGCGATTGTCCTGGCCACGGGCTGCGGATCCGTTATCCGCGTGTACGGATCTGTTATCCGGTACGCATAGTCTCGTAGCATGACCGAGACGCTGCCGCTGTTCCCGCTCGGCTCCGTGCTCTACCCGGGCCTGCTGCTGCCGCTGCACATCTTCGAAGACCGCTACCAGCAGCTGGTCCGGGACCTGCTCGACGGGCCCGAGCCGCGCCGGTTCGGCGTGATCGCGATCCGCGAGGGCAGCGAGACCGGCGCGAACAGCGTTTCGGCCCTGTACGAGATCGGCTGCACCGCGACCGTGCGCCGGGTCTCCGAACGCGAGGACGGCCGGTTCGACCTGGTCACCATCGGCGCGGACCGGTTCAGGCTGACCGGGCTCGACTACTCACGGCCGTACCTGCAGGGCGAGGTGGACCTCCTGCCCGAGGAAACCGGGGACGAGACCGCCGCGAACCAGGCCGTCGAGTCCGTGCAGCAGGCGTTCCGCACCTACGTCGGCGCGCTGACCACGCGGGGAGTGACCCAGGTCAGCGTCCCCCAACTGCCCAGCGAGCCGATTTCGCTCTCGTACCTGGTGGCCGCGTCGATCATTGCCGACCTGCAGGACCGGCAGGTCCTGCTGGCCGAGCCGAACGCCCTGCGCCGCCTGACGGCGGAGCGCAGCCTGCTGTCGCGGGAGACCCTGATGCTGCGCGCGCTGACCTCGACGCCCGCCCCCGAACTGCGGTACGCGCCGTACAGCCTCAACTAGGCGTCCAGCGGCCTGGCGTACCTGACCTCGGTGTTGCGGGCTCCGCCGAACGTGCCCACCTTCACCGCCTCCGGCGCTCCGTTATGACGCCACCCTTGTGCTTCGTAGAAACCGCGCGCGGAGTGGTTCTCGGCGAACACCCACAGGCCCGCCTCGGTGAAGCCGGCCGCGGCCAGGCTCCGGGTGGCCGCTTCCAGCAGCCGGGCCCCGGCGCCCCGACCCTGGCAGGCCGGGTCCACGTAGATCGTGTACACCTCGCCGCCGCCGTCCCCGTCCCGGCTCAGGCCCCCGGATGCGAAGGCCCGCACCTGGCCTTGCGATTCGCAGACCAGCGCGAAGGACCGGTCCGCCGGGCCGGTGAGCCGTCCGCGCCACCGCTGCGCGAACTCGTCGACGCGGAGCGCGTCGAGGAAGGCGGCGGGCAGGATGCCCGCGTAGGCGTCCCGCCACGTGCCGAGGTGCACAACGGCGATCGCGTCGGCGTCCCCGGGGACGGCCGGCCTGATGAGACCGCTGCGGCTGTCTGGCGTAACCACGGCACCGCCCTTCGTGACGACCCGGGGTGCGGAGGCGAGCTTAGTCGCGGGCGGAGTCTGGGTCGGGGGCGAACTCGGCTAGGACGGCTTCGGTGTCGTGGCCGTGGGCGGGCACCGGGCCGAGCACCGGGGCGAAGCCGCCGTGGCGGACGGGAGGCGGCAGCACGTCGACCGGGCGGTCCCCCGCGTGGATCCCGGTCCACCGGGAGGCGAGTTGCGGATGGGCCAGGACGTCCTCGACGCTGCGCACCGACCCGTAGGCGATCCTGGCCTGATCGAGCCGGCGCAGCAGTTCGCCGGTGGCCAGTTCGGCCACGGCGGCCGACAGCCGCTGTTCCACCTCGTCGCGGTGGCGGACCCGGCCCTGGTTCCCGGACAAACGCGCGTCATCGGCCAGGCCCGGCAGGTCGAGCACGCGGCGGCACAGCCGGTCCCATTCCGCCTCGTTCTGGACGGCGAGCAGTACCTCGTCCCCGTCGGCGGTCTGGTAGCCGCCGTAGGGGACGATCGTCGCGTGCCGCGCTCCGGTGCGCGACGGCGGGCAGCCGGTGAGCCGGGTCAGTTGCAGGGGGTGCGACATCCACTCGGCGAGCGCGTCGAGCAGCGACACCGTCACGGTGCCCCCGCGGCCGGTGCGCCCGCGCTGCAGCAGCGCGCCGAGGATGCCGCTGTAGGCGTACATGCCGCCCGCGATGTCGGCCACGCTGATCCCGGCCTTGGCCGGGGCGCCGGGTGTCCCGGTCACGGCCAGGACGCCCGCTTCGGCCTGGACGAGCAGGTCGTACGCCTTGCGCTCCGCGTACGGGCCTTCCTCGGCGTAGCCGCTCAGCTCGCACGCGATCAGCCGCGGATGGCGGGCGGTCAGTTCCCCGGCGGTCACGCCGAGGCGGCGGATCGCGCCGGGCGCGAGGTTGCAGACGAAGACGTCCGCGCGGGCGATGAGCCTGTCCAGGGCGCCGCGACCATGGCCGGTCTTGAGATCGAGGACGACCGACTGCTTGGATCGGTTCAGCCACACGAACCAGCTGGACATGCCGTCACCCGCGGCGCTGTCGTAGTCGCGGGCGAAGTCGCCCCGGCCGGGCCGTTCGATCTTGATGACGCGCGCGCCGAGGTCGGCCAGTTGGCGCGTGGCAAAGGGCGCGGCCACGGCCTGCTCCAGCGCGACCACCAGCACCCCGTCCAGCGGCCGGCCGTCAGGAGCGTTCTCCACCGGTACCACAGTACGCATCGCCGCGATGACCAGCATCAGCGCGGGAAGTACTCTTGACGCCTCCAGTTGCCGCAGGGGCGACCCGACCGGGCGCCTCGCCGCGTTACGGATTAAACGACGTCATCGCGGCCGAAGACTGAGGACGAGGGACCACGCCATGGCAGCACCGGAAATTGCCGACCTCGATCCGGACGAGCGCGACATCGTCTCGGTCGTGCACGACTGGGTCGAGAGCGATGTGCGCCCGGTCGCGCGTGACCTCGAGCACGCCAACACCTATCCCGGCGAACTCATCGACGCCATGAAGCGCCTGGGCGTCTACGGGCTGGCTATTCCCGAACAGTACGGCGGCTCCGCGGTTTCCGTGCCCTGCTTCGCGCTGGTCACCGAGGAACTGGCCCGGGGCTGGATGAGCCTGGCCGGGGCCATGGGCGGCCATAGCGTGGTGGCGCGCCTGATCGCGGTGTTCGGGACCGAGGAACAGAAGCAGCACTGGCTGCCGCGGCTGGCCACCGGCCAGTCCCGGGCCGCGATGGCGCTGACCGAGCCGGCCGGCGGCAGCGACCTGCAGGCGATCCGCACCAGGGCGAGCGCGGACGGCGACGGCTACCGGCTGGACGGCGTCAAGACGTGGATCACCAACGCGCGCATGGCCGAGGTCATCGCCGTGCTGTGCAAGACCGATCCCGACGCGGTCCCGGCCAGTCGCGGGATCAGCATCGTGCTCGCCGAGCACGGGCCCGGTTTCACGGTCTCGCGGGACCTGCCGAAGCTGGGCTACAAGGGCGTGGAGAGCTGCGAGATCGTCTTCGACGGCTACGAGTGCCCGGGTTCGGCGCTGCTCGGGGAGACCGAAGGCCAGGGCTTCCGCCAGATGATGGGCGGGCTCGAACTGGGCCGGATCCAGGTCGCCGCGCGGGCCGTGGGCGTGGCCCGGGCCGCGCTCGAGGACTCGATGCGCTACGCCCAGCAGCGGGAGACGTTCGGGCAGCCGATCTGGAAGCACCAGGCCGTCGGCCATCGCCTCGCGGACATGGCCACGCGCGTCGACGCCGCGCGGCTGATGACGCTGCGCGCCGCGGCCGCGCTCGACGCCGGGAAGCGCAGCGACCTGGAGGCGGGCATGGCCAAGCTGTTCGCGTCCGAGGCGTGCCTGCAGGTCACCTCCGACGCGATCAAGGTGCACGGCGGCTACGGCTTCTCAGCCGAATTCGACGTGGAGCGTTACTACCGGGACGCGCCGCTCATGGTGGTGGGGGAGGGCACCAACGACATCCAGCGCAACGTCATCATCCGCCAGCTCATCGACCGCTACACCGAACAGGAGCGTGCTCAGTGACGCTCACCGCTGGGTGAGGACCTCGGCGGCGGTCTGGAGCACGGCCAGGTGGTCGTCGACCGTGGCCAGGCCGGCGCCCATCGTGTTCACCGACAGGTGGCTGGCGCCCGCGTCCCGCCAGGTCGCGGCCAGCGCGGCCAGCTTGTCCGCGTCCCCGCGCCAGGAGACGCGGCCCTCCATGCCGATGCTCGCCGGGTCCCGGCCGGCGGCCAGCGCCGCCTGGTCGACCACGCCCTTCGCCTCATCGAGCCCGGGCCCGGGCGCGGTCTGCGGGAACCAGCCGTCGGCCAGCCGGCCGACCCGCTGGAAGGCGCGCTGCGACTGGGCTCCGAACCACACCGGGATCGGCCGCTGGACCGGCAGCGGCGCCAGCCCCGCGCCGGTCACCCGGTCGAAGCGGCCCTCGTAGCTGACCGACCGCTCGGTCCACAGCCGGCGCAGCAGTTCCACCTGCTCCTCCACGCGCCGGCCCCGGGTGGAGAAGTCCTGCCCGAGCGCCTCGTACTCCACCGCGTTCCAGCCCAGCCCGATCCCGAGCCGGAACTTGCCCCCGCTGAGCAGGTCGACCTCGGCGGCCTGCTTGGCCACCAGGGCAGTCTGCCGCTGCGGCAGGATGATGATGCCGGTGACCAGTTCCAGCGACGTGATCCCCGCGAGGTAGCCGAACATCACCATCGGCTCGTGGAACGTGGTCGCCACGTCGTAGGGGCCGTCCCAGCCGGGGTGGACCGCCGGGTCCGCGCCCAGGACGTGGTCGTAGGCCAGGACGTGGCCGAACCCGAGTTCCTCGACCCGCTGCGCGTAGGCGCGCAGCGCGCCGACGTCGCCGCCGATCTCCGTCTGCGGGAACACGACACCGATCTGCATGCAGCCTCCTCCGGTCTGGGCCTGAGCGTCGCCCATGATAACGCTGCTTCAACGTTCAACTTATCGCCCGGCTTCGTCCACGTTGTTTGTCGCGCATGACCGTATTCGGCGGCTATCCGGCTAAAATCGGGCCGACGGGAGGTGCGTCCGGTGGCGGATGGATTCGCGGTGGACCGCTCCGCGCTGCGAGAGACCGCGCAGGGAATCAACGACACGCTCGGCGCCCTCGAAAAGCTTGGCCTTAACGAGGCGGCCGGGGTCGGCCGGGGGTTCTCCGGCCTGGCCCTCAGCGGCCTGCAGGTGGGCGACGCGGGCCTGCAGTCCGCGTTCGCCGGGTTCTGCGACCGCTGGTCGTGGGGAGTCCGGACGCTGGTGCAGGACGGCAACCAGTTCGCGCAGCGACTCGGGCTGAGCGCCGGGATCTACGCCGCCGCCGAGCAGGAGATCATCGGCTCGGTCAAGAACCTGGTCGACGCCGGGGCGGGCGATCCGCACCTGAGCGACGCCCAGGTCGCCCAGGGCTCGTGGGCCCAGGCCGAGGGGCAGGCCCCGGGCCAGCAGCCGAACGACTTCAGCGGCAAATCCTGGCAGCAGGTCGGCAGCCAGATCGCGCAGACCTGGGCCACCGAGGGCCACGACGTGACCCAGACCGCGAAGGACCTAGCCGACCCGTAGGCCCGGAACCGCAGCCGGCTGAAAACAGGGATGCCGCTGGGTTGGCGGCAGAACCTACGATGGGGTTCATGCAGGAGACGAGCCGCCAGCCCGAGCAGCGCACGGAGTGCGGATGCCGTTGACCACGCCCGACGGGGCGGCCCGTACGGCGATCATCACCGTCGACGACGACCCTGGGGTGTCCCGCGCGGTCGCCCGCGACCTGCGGCGCCGGTACGGCGAGCAGCACCGGATCGTGCGGGCCGAGTCCGGGGAGGCGGCGCTGGACGCGCTGCGCCAGATGAAGCTGCGCGGCGACTCGGTCGCCGTGATCCTGGCCGACTACCGCATGCCGCAGATGAACGGGATCGACTTCCTCGAGCATGCGATGGACATCTATCCCGGAGCGCGGCGGGTGCTGCTGACCGCGTACGCCGACACCGACGCGGCCATCGAGGCGATCAACGTCGTCGATCTTGACCACTATCTGCTCAAGCCGTGGGACCCGCCCGAGGAGAAGCTGTACCCGGTCGTCGACGCCCAGATTGAGGCGTGGCTGGCGTCGGACCACCGGCCGGTGCCGGAGACGAAGCTCGTCGGGCACCGGTGGTCGGCCCGGTCGTCGGAGGCCCGTGAGTTTCTCGCCCGCAACCAGGTGCCGTACCGGTGGTACGCCTCCGACTCGCCCGAGGGCGAGCGACTGCTCGCCGCGGCCGAGACCGACGGGCGCAAGCTGCCGGTCGTGATCACCGCGGACGGCGAGGTGCTGATCGAGCCGACCGACGCCGAACTGGCCACCAAGGTGGGCCTGGCGACCACGCCGTCCAAGGACTTCTACGACCTGATCGTGATCGGGGGCGGGCCCGCGGGCCTGGGCGCGGCGGTGTACGGGGCCTCGGAGGGGCTGCGCACCGTGCTGGTCGAGCGGACCGCGACCGGCGGCCAGGCGGGCCAGAGCTCAAGGATCGAGAACTACCTCGGCTTCCCCGACGGCGTGTCCGGGGCGCAGCTTACCGAGCGGGCCCGGCGGCAGGCGGCCAAGTTCGGGGCCGAGGTGCTGACCACGCGCGACGTGACCGGCCTGGAGGTCAACGGGTCGGCGCGTAGCGTCCGCTTCTCGGACGGCAGCACGATCGACGCGCACACGGTCATCCTGGCCACCGGCGTCTCCTACCGCCGTCTCGGCGCGCCGGGCATGGACGACATGACCGGCCGCGGGGTCTACTACGGATCCGCGCTCACCGAGGCGGCCGGGTGCTCGGGCCAGGACGTGTACATCGTCGGCGGCGCGAACTCGGCCGGGCAGGCCGCGGTGTACCTGTCACGCGGAGCCAGGTCGGTGACCATCCTGGTCCGCGGGTCGTCGCTGGAGCGGTCGATGTCCTACTACCTGATCCAGCAGATCGAGCACGTCGAGCGGATCTCGGTCCGCACCTGCACCGAGGTCATCGGGGCGCAGGGCAGCGACCACCTGGAGAGCCTGACCCTGCGCAACACCGCGACCGGCGCGACCGAGACCGTCAGCGCGCAGTGGCTGTTCCTGTTCATCGGCGCGGCCCCGCTCACCGGCTGGCTGGACGGGGTCGTGGTGCGGGACAAGCTCGGGTTCGTGGTGGCCGGGCCCGACCTTTCCGCCGAGGGCCGCACGCCGGCCGGCTGGGAGCTGGACCGGCCCCCGTACCACCTGGAAACCAGCGTTCCCGGCGTCTTCGTGGCCGGCGACGCGCGGGCCGAGTCGGCCAAGCGCGTGGCGTCGGCGGTGGGTGAGGGCGCCATGGCCGTCATGCTGGTGCATCGCTATCTGGAGAAGCTATGACGCAGGCCCAGGACCAAGACCAAGACCAGGCTCAGCCGCAGGAGGGGCCGTGCCGCCCCGAGGAACTTCGCACGCTGTTCCTGTTCGAGAAGCTGACCGACGAGCAGCTCGACTGGCTGTGTGAGCACGGGGAGGTCGTGCGGCTCGAACCCGGGCCGGTATACCGCGAGGGCGACCAGGCGACCTGCTTCTACGTGCTGATCGAGGGCACGGTCGTGATGTCGCGCCGGGTGGGCAACGACGACGTCGAGACCAACCGGACGTCCGCGCGCGGCGCCTACGCCGGGGCGTTCAACGCGTACATCGACCGTATCCCGCAGGTCTACAACAGCTCGCTGCGGGTGACGGAGCCTTCGCGCTTCTTCGTGCTGGACGCCAATGCCTTCGCCCAGTTCATGCACGAGCGGTTCCCGATGGCGGTGCACCTGCTGGAAGGGCTGTTCTTCGGCCAGCGCCGGACTCAGGACGCGATCGGCCAGCGGGAGCGGCTGCTCGCGCTGGGCTCGCTGTCGGCGGGGCTGACGCACGAGCTCAACAACCCGGCCGCCGCGGCGGTGAGCGCGACCGCGGCGCTGCGCGAGCGGGTCGCGGGAATGCGGCACAAGCTGGGCACCATAGCCGCGGGCCGGTTCACCCCCGAGGACATGAATACCCTGATCAAACTGCAGGAACGGGCGGTCGAGCTGGTGGCCAAGGCACCGTCGCTCAGCCCGATCGAGGCGTCCGACCGCGAGGACGCGATCAGCGACTGGCTCGACGACCGCCACATCTCGGGCGGCTGGGACCTGGCCCCGATCTTCGTGCAGGCCGGCCTGGACACCGCCTGGCTCGACAGCGTCGCGGCGACCGCGAACGAGAGCATCATCGAAGGCGCGCTGCGCTGGCTGGGCTACACGGTCGAGACCGAACTGCTGATGAACGAGATCGAGGACTCCACGACGCGGATCTCGACCCTGGTCGGCGCGGCCAAGCAGTACTCGCAACTCGACCGGGCCCCGCACCAGGTCGTCAACGTGCACGAACTGCTGGACAGCACGCTGATGATGCTCGGCGGCAAGATCCCGCCGACGATCACCATCGTCAAGGACTACGACGAGGCTATCCCCGCGATCCCCGCCTACGCCGGCGAGCTCAACCAGGTATGGACAAACCTCATAGATAACGCGGTATCGGCGATGGTCAAGGGAACCCCGGACGGGACTGGCACCCTCACGGTCAGCACGCGGCTGGACCGGGACCGCGACCAGGTCGTCGTGGAGTTCCGGGACACCGGCCCCGGCGTGCCCGAAGACATCCGCACCCGGATCTTCGAGCCGTTCTTCACGACCAAGCCGGTCGGTGAGGGCACCGGGCTCGGGCTCGACATCTCCTGGCGCATCGTGGTTAACAAGCACCACGGTGACCTCCAGGTAGAGTCGGTCCCCGGCGACACCCGGTTCCGGGTGTGCCTCCCGCTGACCGCCCCGGAACCCGACGGTCCCCTGGAGCCCGCCGACCCACCGGAACCGCATCCCGACCACACCCCGGAATCCCACGAGGAGGAACCCGGATGAGCACGGTGCCAGGAATCAACCCGGCCGTCCCGCCGAGCGGCACCGGCTGCGCCGACTGCGAGGCGGCCGGCGGATGGTGGCTGCACCTGCGGCGGTGTGCCGAGTGCGGCCACATCGGCTGCTGCGACACCTCGCCATCCCAGCACGCCACCGCGCACGCCAAGGCCACGGGCCATCCGTTCATCCGCAGCTTCGAGCCGGGTGAGGACTGGTTCTGGAACTTCCAGACCGAAGAGGCGTACGACGGCCCGGAACTGGCCCCGCCCGAGCATCACCCGCTCGACCAGCCCACGCCCGGCCCGGCCGGCCGGGTCCCGGCCGGCTGGCAGCGCATGCTGCACTAGCCGGGCGGGAACGAGCATGAAGCGGCCGGTGCGGATCGCCAACTGCTCCGGTTTCTACGGCGACCGCGCGGCCGCCGCGCGGGAGATGGTCGAGGGCGGCCCCATCGACGTGCTCACCGGCGACTACCTGGCCGAGCTGACCATGCTCATCTTGTGGAAGGCCCGGCGCAAGGACCCCGCCGCGGGCTACGCGCGGACGTTCCTGAGCCAGTTCGAGCAGGTCATCGGCGCCTGCCTGGACCGGGACATCACGATCGTCGTCAACGCGGGCGGCCTCAACCCGGCGGGACTGGCCGCCCGGCTGCACGAGATCTCCGGCCGGCTCGGGCTGGCCCCGAAGATCGCCCACGTGGAGGGCGACGACCTGCTGGACCGGCTCGGTGAGCTGGCCGAGGCGGGGCACCCGCTGGCGCACGCCGACACCGGCGAGCCGCTGGCCAAGGCGGGCGTCACCCCCGTCACCGCGAACGCCTACCTCGGCGGCTGGGGCATCGCCGCCGCGCTGCGCGCGGGGGCGGACGTGGTGGTCTGCCCGCGGGTCACCGACGCCTCGCTGGTCGTCGGCCCGGCCGCGGCCTGGCACGGCTGGGGCCCGGCCGACCTCGACGAACTGGCCGGGGCGGTGGTGGCCGGGCACGTGATCGAGTGCGGCCCGCAGGCCACCGGCGGCAACTACTCGTTCCTGGCCGAACTGCCCGACCGGCGCTACCCGGGCTTCCCGGTCGCCGAGGTCGCGGCCGACGGCAGCAGCGTGATCACCAAGCACCCCGGCACCGGCGGGCTGGTGTCGCCCGGCACGGTCACCGCGCAGCTTCTGTACGAGATCGCCGGGCCGGCGTACGCGGGCCCCGACGTGGTCGCGCACTTCGACACGATCCGGCTCGAGGCGCAGGGCCGGGACCGGGTCGCGATCACCGGCACCCGCGGCAGTCCCCCGCCGTCGGACCTCAAGGTCGCGCTGAACTACCTCGGCGGCTACCGCAACACCATGACCATGGTCCTGACCGGGCTGGACATCGAGGAGAAGGCGGCCAGGGCGCAGGAGATGCTGTTCGGCATCCTCGGCGGCCAAGAGCAGTTCGCCGAGGTCGATGTCAGGCTGATCCGCTACGACCGGCCGGACGCGCCCACCAACGAGCAGGCCACGGCGCAGCTCCGGATCACGGTCAAGGATCCCGACCCCGGCAAGGTCGGCCGCTCGTTCTCCAACGCCACGATCGAACTGGCCCTGGCCGGGTACGCCGGGTTCCACACCACGACCCCGCCCACCGCGGAAAGCGCCTACGGCGTCTACTGGCCGACGTTCGTTCCCGCCACCGCGGTCGAGCACGTGGCCGTGCTTCCCGACGGGACCCGCGCCGTAATCGGGGGGGTCTGGGGGGGTCGTCCCCCCGAGGCCAGCACGATCGCGCCGTCACCCGCGCGCGACGGCGAAGAGAGTCCAGACCCGGCCGGGAACCCTGGTGCCAGCCGCCCGGCACCGGCCCCGGAGCCGACCCGCTCGGGGCCGCTCGGACTGGTCTGCGGCGCGCGTTCAGGCGACAAGGGCGGGAACGCTAACGTCGGATTGTGGGCCCGCGGCGATCAGGCCTACGAGTGGCTCGCGCGGTACCTCGACATCGGCCGGTTCCGGGCGCTGCTGCCCGAGGCCGACGGGCTCGAGGTGCGCCGTTACGAGCTGCCGAACCTGCGCGCGGTCAACTTCGTCGTCGTCGGCCTGCTCGGCCTGGGGGTGGCCGCGTCCACCCGGCCCGACCCGCAGGCCAAGGGGCTTGGCGAGTACCTGCGGTCGCGTTACGCCGACATCCCGGTCCGGCTGCTGCCGCCGGACCAGCCCTGATGCCGCGTTACTTCTGCGCCGTGATCATCAAATGCCAGCCGATGGCGTGGCCCAGCGGGCGCCGGACGGCCAGCGGCAGCTTGGTGGTGAGCGGGCCGAAGCCGTAGGTGAACGGGTAGTCCGCGTGCACCTCGACGGACGAGAAGGCACCGAACAGCTTGCGGACGCCGCCACGGCTGAACGTGTACACGACCGGGCAGTGGTCGTTGCGGTCGACCGGTGACTCGTACGGCAGCCGCAGCACCCGGTGCGCCAGGTTGACCAGGGAATCGCGGTGGTACAGCATCACGTATGCCGTCCCCCCCGGCTTCAGCACCCGGTGCACCTCCGCCACCGACCGCTCGATGTCGGGGGTGTGATGGAGCACGCCGAACGAGTAGACGGCGTCGAAGCTCGCGTCGGGGAAGTCCAGGCCCTCGGCGTTGCCGAGCCGGAAGTCGATGTCGACCCCGCGGTGCGCGGCGAACTGCCTGGCCACCGCGAGCGCGTTCTCGGTCAGGTCGACCGCGGTCACCTTGTAGCCGCGCTTGGCCAGCTGGATGCTGTCGACGCCGATGCCGCTGCCGACCTCGAGCAGGGTCTTGCCCTCGCCGTTCAGCGACGCGAACAGCTCGGGCAGGTGGTAATGCGTGTCGTAGCGGCGCTGCTCGATCTCGTCGAAGTACGAATCCGAGGCACGTTCGGCTTCGGTGTAGTACTCGTTGTTGACGTGCGCCTGCCAGAAGTCGCGGACGGTCTCGACCGTGCTGCCCGGCAAGGGTTTCATGGCGTCATGCTCCTTCGCGAACGGCCGGACGGGCGGCGCCAAGCGGTGCCGCCCCGCCCTGGGTGAACGTCGCGAGCCACGTCTCGACGCCGATCATCTGCCAGAGCAGGAAGTAATGCCAGCGCAGGCGCTGGTGCGGCTGGGCCTTGAGCACAGCCTGGACGAACTCGGGGTTGAAAATACCCGATTGCCGCAGGCGGTCAGGGGACAACGCCTCCCGGACCATCGGCCCGAGGTCCTTCTGGTACTGCTCGACCGGGTCGAACGTGAAACCCCACTTGCGCTTGTAGAGCACGCGGTCGGGCAGCACCCCGGTCAGCGCCTCCTTGAGCAGTCCCTTGGGCCCGCTGCCGAACCGGACGGCGTCCGGGATGCGTGCGGCGAACCGGACCAGGTCCAGGTCCAGCAGGGGCACCCGGGACTCCACCGAGTGCGCCATCGACATGGTGTCCTCGTTGTGCAGGAAGTCGCACACCATCTTCGTCGCGAACTCCGCCCGCAGGGCCTGGCTCTCCAGGGGCCGGTCGTCACCGAAGTAGCCGTCGTACTCGTCGCGCACCGACGAGGTCAGCCGCTGCGCGAACTCGGGGCTGTAGACCCGGCGCAGCATCTTGGGATTGAAGTCCCAGGCGTTGCGCAGCAGCAGGTAGTTGCGGGCCCCGTCGCCGGAGGAGGCGAGAAACTCCAGCTTGCGGGTGACGAGGTCCAGGTCGGGCCGGCCCATCCCGGCGGACCGGCGCGCGGCCCAGTCCAGCAGCGGGGCGGCCGCGCGGGTGGCGCCGCCGAGCGCGCCGCGGCGCAGCCGCCGGGTGCGCAGCAGGTAGCCGTAGATGTCGTAGCCGGCGAACAACTCGTCCCCGCCGAGGCCGGACAGCACCACGGACACGTTCTCGCCGATGAACCGGTGCAGCAGGTAGAGCTGCAGCGAGTTGACCTTCGGTTCCTCGCTGTGCCAGATGGCCTCGCCCAGGTGGGCCAGGGCCGGCTCGTGCAGCACGACCTCCTGGTGCTCGGTCTCGAAGGTCTGGGCCACGAACCGGGCGTCGCCGGTCTCGTCGGTGGGCTCGTCGAAGCCGAGGCTGAACGTCTTGATCGGGCCGGTCGTGGTCCGCCGCAGCATGGCCACGATCGAGCTTGAGTCGATGCCGCCGGACAGCGAGACGCCGACGGGCACGTCGGAGATGAGCTGGCGCTTGACCGCCTCGGCGTAGTGGTGCCGGATGCCCTCGAGCCAGTCAGCGGTGCTCGGGCCGGGGTCGGGCGTCCAGTCGATCGACGCGTACTCGTGCAGCCGGGCCTGGCCGCCGGCGAACTCGAGCACGTGCCCGGGCCGCAGGCGCTTGATGCCGTCGAAGAACGTCCGCTCCCCCGGCACGTAGCGGACGTTCATCGACAGGTGCAGGCTCGTCTCGTCGATGCCGGGCGAGACCAGCCCGCTCGCGAGCACCGCCTTGGCCTCAGAACCGAAGGCCAGCTTCCCGTCTTTCACCGCGTACACCAGCGGCTTGACGCCCAGCGGGTCGCGGACCAGGAACAGCTTGCCCTTGGCCCGGTCGAGCAGGGCGAACGCGAAGATCCCGTTGAGCCGGGCCGCGAAGTCGATTCCCTCGTCCTCGTACAGGTGCGGCAGGACCTCGGTGTCGCAGTGGGTCGCCAGCTTGTGGCCGCGGGCCAGCACCCGCTCGCGAAGCTCGGGGTAGTTGTAGATCTCGCCGTTGTACACGACGACGACCGAGCCGTCCTCGTTCGCCATCGGCTGGGAGCCGCCCGGCACGTCCTGGATGGCCAGCCGGCGGTTGCCCAGGTGGACCGAGCCGACGCTGTAGAAGCCCTCGCCGTCCGGGCCCCGGTGCGCGATCGTGTCGGTCATGGTCCTGAGCAGTTCGGCGTCCCCGAAACCGGCCGTGCCCGCTATCCCGCACATCGGCGGCTACCCGTTCCTCTTCGCGAACGTGCTCTCGAAATAGTCGGTCATCCACGCGGTGACGTCGATCTTCTCGTCCAGCATCCGCTGCCGCGCCGCCTGCCAGGTGGCCGCGGGCTCGGCGAGTATCTCCTCGATCGCGGACAGGGCCATGTCGTACTGGTCCTCGGTGAAGTGCCGGACCAGCCCGTACCGCTTCTCCTGGTCGTCGGTGTAGCCCCGGCCGGTGGTCGCGATGAACACCGCGGGCGTGCCCAGCACGGCCGCCTCGGACGACATCGTCGCGGACTCGCCCACCACGAGCCGGGCGTGGGCGATCAGGTGGTGGATCTTCTCCACCGGCCCGCGCACGGCGAGGTCGGCCAGGTCGGGGGTGAGCTCGCCCTCGGAGGAGATCAGCACCCGGCCGCGGCGCTGGAGCACCTCGACCAGGTGGCGCTTCTGCTTGGCGGTCAGGCCCTTCTCCCGGCGGTCGTGCACGGCCTGCCAGGACACGAAGCGCACGATCGAGAAGGCCTCGCCCGGGCTGACGCCGAACTCGGCCAGCACGGCCGGGTCGGGCTGGAACCGGTTCGGGTGCAGGTAGGCCAGTTCGTGGTAGCCGGCGTAGGTCGGGTGCCGGCCGGGGACCGTGCCCTGATAGCAGTCGGGCGTGCACACGCTGTAGGACAGCGGGTACACGATCCGGTTGGTCTGCACGGCGAACTCGGTGTCGTAGAACACCACCGCGGGTACCCGGCGCAGCCGCAGGGCGCCCGCCAGCGCGATCGACGGGCCCATGATCCCGGTCATCGCGTCCGGCTTGAACGAGCGCATGATCTTCATCAGCTTCGGCGTGCGCTGGGCCATCTCGAGCATCAGGCCCGCGCCGCCGCTCTTCTGCTCCGAGATCTGCTGGTAGGGCAGGTCGTAGGCGCGCAGCAACTCGACGGACCGGTCCTTGTCCCGGGCGGTGATGCACACCTTGTGGCCACGGGACTCCATCTCCGCGTAAAAGTTGCGGAAAAAATGGACGTGCGCGGGATGCAGGATGTCGATGAGCACGCGCATGAGATCAGGCGACCCCGCTCGCGGAGGCGTCCCGGCTGGCCTCGTTCTGGCCGGCCTCGTTCTGGCCGGCCTCGGTGGCGTCGGGCGCGCCGGCGGCCGGGTCCGCGGCGGCCGCCGGGCGCTTAGCCACGGCCAGGACGCCCGCGCCCCACTTGGGCCGGGAGGACTTGCCGAGGTAGGAGACCGCGAGCAGCAGCGGGAACACCGCGGCGTACGGGAGCTTGCGCTTCTGGTCGGCCCCGGTGATCAGGTAGGAGATGTTGTTGGTGAAGGTCTCGATGGCCCCGTAGGTGTACTGGTGGGCCTGGACCTCGAACCCGGCCCGCTGCAGCTTGCCGACAAGCTCGTCGGCCTTGTAGCCGGGCCGGACGTGGCCGGGGACGTCGAAGTTGACCCGGCGGCGCAGCAGGATCCACCGGCGCTCGTAACCCGGGGTGTGGGCCACCAGGCGCCCGCCCGGACGCAGCGCGCGCAGCAGGGTGGTCATGGCCGCGATGTCGTCCTCGACGTGCTCGAAGTTGTCGACGCTGACGACGAGGTCGAACTCCTCATCGAAGTCGAGCTTGGTCACGTCGCCCTGCTGGAACCGCAGGTTGGCCAGGCCCGCGCTCTTGGCGATGTGGTTGGCCCGGTCGACCAGGTCGTGCTCGAGCTCGACGCCGGTGACCTGGGCCTCCGGGTGCTGTTTGGCCAGCTCGTAGCTGAACACCCCGGAACCGCACCCGGCGTCCAGGATCGTCCCGTATGAGCCCTTGGTGACGGGCAGCACCCGCCGCAGCCGGATCCGCAGCCCGTTGGCCGGCGCGCCGAGCAGGTTCGCGTACATGCGCTCGAACTTGCTGCGGCTCGGGTCGAGCGACAGTTCGCGCCCTGGAAAGCCCTTCATGATTGATCTCCACAGTTCTCGAGGTGGCTGGCCAGCGCCCAGGACATCCAGCCCTGGCACCAGCGCAGTTCCCTGATACGTGTCCGGTATCCCCGGCGGCGCTGGTAGTAGAACCACCCGGTCTTCGGGTTCCACATGTTGGCGAGCGTCCAGTCCAGGATCCGGGCCGAGGTAGCGGCCCCGGTGCCCGCGTGCCGCTGCTGCAGCGAGAACGTGATGATCCCCTGGGCGCACCCGTGGATATCGATGGGGTAGAGCCGGTCGTTCATGAACCTGGCCGCGCCATCGGGCTCGAACAGCTTCTGCTCGTAGTACTCGATGCCGCGCTGGTAGGCCGAGGCGAACTCGTCGCTGCCGGCGGCCAGCCCGTACTGCTGGATCGCGTCGAGAATGAAGCCGGTGTGGTAGTTGTCGTGGGTGATGTGGCTGGCCGACGGCGGGTCGGCGTAGAACCAGGCGCCGTAGTCGGTCTGCTTGGACACCACGTACCGGACCAGCCGGCCGCCCTCGCGGATCAGCCCGGCGTCGTCCGTGAGCGACCCCAGCCGCGCGGCCAGCGCCCCGGTCAGGGCCGAGACGTCCATGACGATCCAGTCGATGGCGGGGTCGGGCACGTAGCTCAGGCAGCGCCGGTCCTCGTCCTCGAACAGCACCTTGGGCGCCTCGAGCAGGAACTTGACGGCCTGGCGCGCGGCGCCGAGGTAGCGGCTTTCCTGAAGCGTCTCGTACCCGTCGAGCAGGGCCTGGCCCACGAACGAGGTGACGACCCGGTTCGGGAAGTGCCGCGGAGCGAAGAAACCGACATCCTGCCAGGGGTACGGATATCCCCAGCACAACCCGTCGAATCCGGACGACGGGTTCTCGATCAGCCAGTCCAGCAGTTCGCGGGCCTCCCGGGCGTCGTCCGCCGACCCGGTCATCCGGTGCCGGGCGAGCAGCGCCCGGGCGAACAGCGACAGGCCCTTGGCGTTGCGCGCCTTGCGCACGCCCATGAGCGGGCGGATGTCGACCGGGCTGCGGGTCACCACCTGGATGGCGCCGAGGCGGCGTATCCGCGACCCGCCGCCCAGGGCCGCGAGCAGCGGCGAGTTGAGCCCGTCGTGCTTGGAGTACCCCTCGTAGCGGGCGGACCGGGCGGTCTGCAGGACCCGGTCGAGCACGTCCATTCGGGTCCCGGCCCGGCGCTGTGCGGTGGCCGTATCCCGGTCCTGTGTCATGGCAACGATAACCTCGCATCTGCTGGCGCTCGGATACCCCAGAGCGGGAGAGCGGGCCCGGGCCTGGCGCAGATGTCCAGTGGGCTAAAAGCTTCGAAGTACCGGTAAAGGTTAGCAGCCGGGGCCCGTGCCTTTTGCGTTGTGCCCGGTTTGCCCGCGGCATCCGGATACCGCGCAGCGTTACACTGCCGGCCCTCTCGGTTACCCCACCGGACCTCGGCGGCCTGTGGCAGCGGATGGCTCTGGTAGCGTGGCGGACCGACAAATTGAGGTGCTTGCGGCCGTAGATACGCGGTCTGGGTTTAGTCTCACCGAAGGCAGGTTGAAGCCGCCATGAAGCAGGTGTTCCGCAGGGTGATTGATCGGCGCGGACGCGTCCTGGTCGCCGATCTCCCCGTCCCGCACGTGGGACCCGATCAGGTCCTGGTGCAGAGCCATTACTCACTGATCAGCTCGGGCACGGAGATGGGGACGCTCTCGAAGACCCCGACCGAGCTTGTCCGGCAGACCATCTCCGACCCCTGGATGCGGCACGTGGTCAAGCAGACCGTGCTCGCCACCGGCCCGAGCCAGACCGGCCGGCGGGTCTGGCACGAAATGGTCACCCCCCGGGAAATCGGCTACAGCGGAGCGGGCACGGTCCTGGCCCTCGGGGACCGCGTGGAAGGGCTGGAGATCGGCCAGACCGTGGCCTACGCGGCGCAGGGCCACGCCGAGGTCGCCGCGCCCTACATCAACCACGTGGTGCCCGTGCCCGACGGCGTTGACCTGCGGCACGCGGCCTTCGTCACGGTCGGCGGCATCGCGATGCAGTCCCTGCGCCGCGCGGACCTGAAGTTCGGCGAGACCGTCGCCATCTACGGCCTGGGCCTGGTCGGCCAGCTTTGCGCGGCGATCGCGAAGGCGGCCGGCTGCGTGGTCGTCGGCATCGACATCAACACGAAGGCGAACGACCTGGCCACCTCGGCCGGGGCCGCCCTGGTGGTCAACCCGTCCGAGCCCGAATGGAAGCGGCGCATCCTCGACTTCACCGGCAAGAACGGTGTCGACGCCACGATCATCTGCGCCAGTTCGGACTCTCAGGAAATCATCAACTCGGCCATGGAGATCACGCGCCGGCAGGGCCGCGTGGTGCTCGTCGGCTACGTGAAGCTGGACATCCACCCGAAGAACTTCCTGTACCGCGAAATTGATCTTCGGTACTCGCGCGCTTACGGGCCGGGCAGCTATGACACGAACTACGAGAAAGGCCGCGTGGATTACCCGTTCGGCTACGTGCGCTGGACGGAAAAGCGCAATCTCGAGGAGTTCATCAGGCTGGTCGCCGCGGGTGCGGTCAATCCCGAACCGCTGATCGCCGGCGTCTACCCGGTGGACAAGGTCCAGGAGCCCTTCGACGCGATCCGGGAGAAGCGACTGCCCGGCGTGGCCGCGCTGATCTCCTACGGCGGCAGCCCGGACCTCAGCCGGACCATGCCGGTCCACCCCCGCGCCAAGTCCGGCGGCAAGGTCGGGATCTCGCTCATCGGGTTCGGCAACCACGTCCTGAGCAAGCACCTGCCCAACATCAAGTCCACGAAGGACGTGGAACTGCGCGGCATCGCGTCGGCCACGGGCCGCAACGCCTCCGTGGTCGCGAAGGGCCTCGACGCCACGATGATCACGACCGACGTGAACGAAGTGCTCGCGGACGAGGGCACCGACGCGGTCATGATCTGCTCGAGCCAGCCCGAGCACTACGAGCACATCACGGCGGCGATCTCGGCCGGCAAGGCGGTGTTCATCGAGAAGCCGATGGTCACCCGCCTCGACGACTTCGCCAAGCTGCTGCGGCTCATGGAGGACAAGCCGTCGTCCCTGGTCACGCTCGGCCTCAACCGCCGGTACTCGCCGCTGACCGATACCCTGCGCAAGTCGCTCAAGGCCCCGGTGGACTTCGTCGAGTACGTGATCGCGCAGCCCTTCGTGCCGCCGGAGCACTGGACCCTGGACCCGGTCGACGGCGGCGGCCGCCTGATCACCGAGGGCGAGCACTTCATCGACCTGTGCAACCTGCTGATCGGCAAGCGGCCGGTGTCGGTGACCGCCCGCGCGCTCGGCCAGGTGCCCGACGACATCCGGACGCTGTGCAACTTCGCGGTGACCCTGCACTACGACGGGGCCGCGGCCACGATCATCTTCGACGAGTGCGGTGCCCCGGGCTTCCCGCGGGAGCGGCTGTCGGTGTTCGCCCACGGCCAGATCTCGATCCTGGACGACTTCGCCAAGCTCACCGAGTTCGGCCAGGGCAAGAAGAGCCAGGGCTCCGGCCTGCACAAGTCCATGGGCCACGCCGAGGAACTCGAGCAGTTCGTCCGCGCCGTGCAGGGCAAGGACAACCACCTGCTGTCCTGGGAAGACGCCTCGCTGGCCACCACGTGCATGTTCGCGGCGCAGGAGAGCATCAGGCTCGGCGCCGAGATCGACCTCGGGCAGTTCCGCCAGTCGCTGCTCGACCCGGCCCCCGAAGAAGGCGACGAGGCCGGCGCCGAGGGCAACGGCAGCGCGCCGGACGCGGCGCTGGACGACGATCAGATGGTCGGTCAGCGGTGACCACGACCCGGGCGGCCGGCCGCCTCCGGCGCCTTCCGTTCAGCGCTCGCATCGCCCTGGAACGGCTGTCGGGAAAGTCGATCTTCGAGGCCAGCCATTACCGCGAGTCGAACCTGACCCGCCTGGTCGACCTGTTCGCCCACGTCGACGTCGAGAAGTGGCGCGGGATGAAGATCCTGGAGGTCGGCGCCGGGCTCGGCGCCCTCGGCGACGCGTTCGCCGACCTCGGTTTCGAGGTCACCTCGACCGACGGCCGGCCCGAGCACGTCGAGGCGATGAAGGGCCGGGGTCGCGAGTCGTTCGTCCTCGACCTGGAAAAGGCGCAGGCCAGCGACTTTGACGGCTACGACCTGGTGCTCGCCTTCGGCGTCCTCTACCACCTGGCCCAGCCCGAGGAGTTCCTGCAGGCCTGCGGCAAGGGCGCCAAGGTGCTGCTGCTCGAGACCGCGGTCTGCGACCGCGCCGAGCCGGTCGTGGACTGGGTGACCGAGGCCGGCGGCTGGCGGGGCCAGGACCAGGCGGTGAGCGGCCGCGGGTGCCGCCCCAGCCCGTCCTGGGTGGAGCGGGTCTGCCACGAGGCCGGCTTCGATGCCGTCCGCGACATCTCCAACCCGATGGGCGACTGGAGCAGCGGGACCTTCGGCTGGGAGCCGCGCAACAGCGGCGAGTGGCGCCGCGACGGCGTCAA
Source organism: Streptosporangiaceae bacterium (assembly GCA_036267555.1). Taxonomy (GTDB): domain Bacteria; phylum Actinomycetota; class Actinomycetes; order Streptosporangiales; family Streptosporangiaceae; genus JASHPR01. Next base: position 26,201 of record DATAVV010000452.1, read on the forward strand.
CCTGCGCAAGATGTGGGTGTGTGAGCGGTCCGGCTGAGTCCGGCCGCCCTTCCGCGTGACAGGGCCGGCGGCTACGGCCGCCGGCCCTCAACGTGTGCCCGGTTCGTCTAACGTATGCCCGGTCCGCCGCCGCTGTCGTCGTCGGCGTCGGTGGCGTCGGCGCGCGCGGCCCGCAGCCGCCGCAGCCGTCCCCGGCCGACCAGCGCGGCCGCCACCGCGCCCGCCACCGCGTCGCACACGACCGAGGTCGCCCGGGTCACCAGGGCGATGGTGAGCGCGATCGCGGTGGTCGTCCTGGTGTGCAGGATCGCCACCATCACCGCCTCGCGGACCCCGGTGCCGGCCGGGGCGAAGACGGCCACGAACCCGACGGCCCACGACAGCGAGTACGCGCCGATCGACACCAGCAGCGTGCCCTGCTGCAGGCCGGACAATTGCCGCATCAGCACGTAGACCATGGCCCCGTTGCACAGCCAGCCCGCCACCGCCCAGCCCATGGTCCGGGCCAGGCCGGTGTAGCTCACGCCCTGCTCCAGCGGCCCGCGGTGGGCCAGTCGCAGCACCAGGCGCAGCAGCCGGTTCAGCACGGGCGGGGACAGCAGCACGACCGCGACCGGGACGAGCAGGACGATCCAGAGGTACTGCAGGACCGAGGCCGCGGTCGCGAACGGGAGCGTGACCGCGGCCACGACCACTCCCGAGCAGGTCATCACGGCGTAGCTGAGCAGCACCGAAAGCGCGGACCGGCTCCGGGGGATACCCCGGTCGTGCCCCAGTTCGGCCTGGGCCAGGACCGGCCACAGGCTGCCGGGGATGTACTTGGCTAGCTGGCCGATGAACATGATGCGCCACGCCTCGGCCACCGAGAGCCGCGAGCCGAGGTCCGCCAGCAGTTCCCGCCAGACCATGAGGCTGCACATCAGCCCGCAGTAGTTGAGCGCGAGGGCGAGCAGCACGATCGGCACGGAGAGGCGCTCCACCTGGCGCAGGAGCGAATTCGACTCGTCGACCAGGGCCAGGGCGAGGAGGGCCAGCGCGAACGCCAGGAACCCGATCCGGATCACCTTCGAGCGCATCAGGCCCAGCAGCCAGGCGACCCGGCGCGTCAGCGGGGAGCTAGCGCCCGCCGGGCTGGGCTTGTCCGCGGCTACCTCCGGGTCAGACCGGGGTTCTGCGCGGTTTTGCACCATGGTGTCCGGGTGCTCCCTCAGATGATGGCCTCGTCGGCGGCAGCCAACGTAGCAGAGCAGACAAGCGGCAAGAACTCAGCATGCCTGTCGCAAGCATGCCAGAAGGCGGGCGCGCCGGGGCACCGAAGGCCCTACGAGGGCGTGTAGAGCAGGATCGGATCCCGTCCGACGTGCAGCGTCTGCACCCGGTCTCCGGCCAGGTCACGGCGCCAGGCGCGAATCTCGGTCCGGCTCAGGTGGGAACGGACGACCCAGATCCGGCCGCGGGCCGCCGCGGGCTCGGCCGCGATCCTGGCCCGCGCGGCCGCCAGCGCGTTCGCCACGTCGGCGGCCCGGCGG
>DATAVV010000453.1:0-20338 GCA_036267555.1 Streptosporangiaceae bacterium
GCGGGCGGGCGGGCTCTGGAACCGCCGCCGCCAGGCCGCGAACCCCGCCGGCGACCAGATCCCAGCGGTTCGCTTCGGCACGGCAGTGCTCGCAGCGCGCGATGCTGAGCGCCCGGACACCGGCCGAGCGCGCGGCGGCCGGCGCTGGTCCGGGGCCCGCGGCGAGGACCGTCTCGTTCGATTCGGGCTGGCTGTTCGGAGCGGCATCGCCGGGCAGCGACCTGCCGGGGTTCGACGACAGCGCGTTCGCGGCGGCGACGTTACCGCACACGGTGGTACCGCTGTCCTGGCAGAACTGGGACCCGTGTTCGCCAAACCGGTCAAAGTTCTCGACGCCGCTGCCCGGCAGGTCGTGGTGCAGGCCACGGTGGACGCCGCCGTCGTGCCGGCCGGGACCACGAAGGTCGCGGTTGACCTGCGCGACGGCACCGCGTGCTCGCTTCCGCCCGGGTGCCGGTGCCGATCACCGAGGCAGGCCGCGTGACCGTGACCGCGACGCCGTCCGAGTTCGGCGACGTCACCTTGTGGGACACCGGCAACCCGAAGCTCTACAACGTCGTCGCGACGCTGCTGGTCAATGTCACCCCGCTGCACGATTACCAAGTGCGGACAGGGTTCCGCGAAGCCGCGTTCCGGCTAGACGGGTTCTACCTCAACGGTCGCAGGGTCGCCGCCTCCGACGACCGGTACTGCGGGCTGCTCGCCTGGGCCGGCTTCGACTACCCGTCCGGCCGCGGCCACGAGTACCGGGGCGCGAAGTACGTCGGCGTGGTCGACGGGTTCCGGGTGGCCAAGCCCGGCGCGGCCATCTACCAGGCGCAAGTTGACCCGCGCGTCACCCCGGTCATCGCACCCGCGTTCTACTGGGACTTCGGTCCCGCCTCGCCGGTCACCAGCCTGCCGGCCGCGATGATCCTGGGCCGCGCCGTCACCCGCGTCCGGGTCCGGCCAGGCGCCAATTACGGTCCAGGCGGTAGCGACCCGTGGGTCTCGCCGTCAGGACCGACGTTAGGGAAAACCAAAAAAAATACCTAGCTATGCAGCCGCAAAATCACGGGTGCCGCCAAGGTCCGGAGCATATTACATATTACACTTTCTTGACCTTGACGCACATAATTCGCGCCAATATTCGCCCGCTGTGGCCTGTTTGCGCACCGGGCCCAGCACGTACCCGGCGCCGGGCAGGCACGTGACCAGCGCCCGCCGGCAGACCTCTCCCGGGGAGGGCCGCAGCGGCTGGCACTTTCGCCATTTGAGCAGGGAGGAGTAGGGTGTCGGTGTTGCTCCGGACCCTCGGCAACCTGCACTGTCGCCTGCAACGCGGCTATGCGGCGGGTTCGGAGTTTTTTATGCCAGGAAGTACGCCGGTAATTCAATTAAAGACATACCGGGGGTAAGGGCATGATCTGTTAACGGCCTGCGGTCAGCGGCCTGCCCATCCCGGCCAGGCCAGGCCACAGCCGATTAATCCTCCGCATTGAGCTGAGAGCTTGAGCAAGTTTGCCGTTGGGCCTGGACCCCGCCTGGCTGCTGGATCAGGAGGGAAGGCCATGTTCAACCTGGAAGTGCGCGTCGACGACTTTGGCGGTCACGCCGTGGTCGCCTTGGACGGCGACCTTGACCTGGCCGACGTGCCGGGCGTCGCGTCCGATCTGATCGCGGTCGGGGCAGCCTGCGGGCCGTCGATCATCGTGGACATGACCGATCTGGAGTTCATCGACTGCTGCGGTCTGGGAATGCTTGTGCGCGTGCTGAAGTGGACCCGGGTCAGGGGCGGTGACCTGTCTCTCGTCGCCCCGAAGCAGCGTGTCCGCCGGATCCTGAGTGTCACCGGCCTGCTCGACGTCTTCTCGGTGTATCCCAGCGTGGAACAGGCTGTGCGCGGCGCGAATCCGGTCCGGATCATGCCGGATGCGGCGCCGCGGCGGCTCGTTCCCTCTCAGCAGCCCGTTCTGGCGAGCGCCGGTAGCTGGCGCCGCCATCGAGAGCGCCTTGGCACTGGCCGCTGCGAGAACCCCGCGGATCACGCGCCTGCGTCGCATGATCCAGGGCGCTTGGCGAAGCCCCGATGGAATCGGCGCGCCTGGCCACCCTGGGTACCGGAGGCGCGCCGTCATCGTCGAGCCTGGCCAGGGCGAGCATGTCCGCGGCCTGGAGAGCACGGGGCGTGAAGGCGTTAGCTGGGGATGATCCCTCAAGCGCGGGCTTTCACCCGTTGCCTGCTCCGGCCCCAGAATGCCCGATGTGCAAAAGGAATAAGTGTAATAACTTAGTAAATATTGCTCCGGACCTAGGCATCTACCACGCTCTGCGGCACCAGCGTGTATCATCCGGATTCCCGACGATCTGGTCTCGCATCCCGGTATACGCTATTGGCACGACTCGGCGCGGCGTACACTGAAATTGTTGCTCCGGTCCCTGGCAGCGCGGCGCAAAGATATGGCGGCTGCACCGGGTTCCGGAATTTTCTTTTCCGTGCCCGGACCGTGCCCGGTAAGCACCACGCGAAGGATAGCAATACCGGAACAAACCGCCCGCTGCGATTTGTCTAGTAAGGCCGGCTGCCTCATCGCCCGGCGGACCGATGAGCACTCCGCGCCCGGCGCTCAAGCCGACCAGGAACGCGGGCTGACCCTGCTCGCGCTGGCGGGCGAACACCCGGCGTAGTGTTTATCGGGAGAACTGGCGAACTAGCCGCCGAATCGCCGGCCGGGGAGACCTGGAGTTCATCGATTCCAGCGGCGTCGCAGCGCTGGGATTCGTCCGGGGGCGGGCCCGGCGCGGCGGAGGTGACTCGCTGGTTGGCGTGCCGAAAGACCCAGGTGCCGGCTGGTCGGTGCGTTCTGTCCGGACCAGCTTCGAGCGGATGACGGGGCCGGGCGCTCTCGCCCAGGGCCCGCGCGGTGCCGTAGCGCCGGCTCACCAAGATCATCCGACCGGAAGCGAGCCAGGACATGATGCAACGGGAGGTGAGAACGTGAACCTCGCAAGAAGGCCAGAGGGACGGCAGTGCGACCCTCCCGGCATCCGCACGGCAAGGCTCACGCACGGCCCGGATGGCCTGGCACTTCCTCAGGCCCCGAACGCGGCCAGGGCCAGATCCGGCCCGGAGGGCCGCTTCGCTGGCCGCGCGGATGACAGATAGCCGGCGGGCCACGGTCTGGGGCCTAGTCGCCGAGCAGGCCGTCCTCCGCGGCGGGCCCGTGGCGGCGGCGGATGCGTGCACGGCGGCGGTGGCCGCGGTGGGCGTCACTGGCGCGTGGCTGACCGCGCCCGGCGGCGGGGAAGGGGGTCATTTGATGCGGGTGACGGACGGGGTCAGCGAGCGCCTCGCCGAGCTCGAGCTGACCTTGGGAGAAGGGCCTTCGCTGGATGCGGCGGCCTCTGGCGGCCCCGTGCTGGCCTCGGATCTGGGTGCGAGGGACGCCGTCGGCCGCTGGCCGGTGTTCGCCCCGGCGGCCTGCCAGGCCGGTGTGGCGGCGATCTTCGTGTTCCCGCTCCGGATCGGGGCGATCCGGGCCGGGGTGCTGGGTCTGTACCGCGTGCGGCCCGGCTCGCTGAGCGCTGCCGGGCTTGGTGACGCGCTGATCTTCGCTGACACCGCGACCTTGCTGCTGCTCGACGCGCAAGACCAGGCCACGGCCAGCCCGGGGGCACCGGCCGGCGCCGGCGGTCAGCCCGTCGGCCTAGCCCGGCACCGGTCCGAGATCGACCAGGCCACCGGGATGCTCACCGAGCAACTCGGGGTCGGCATCGCGGATGCGTTCGCTCGGTTGCGCGCCTATGCTTACGGTAATGACCTGCGGCTGACCGATGTCGCCCGCGACATCGTGGCCCGCCGCTTGCGGCTTCGCCCCGATCTCGGTCTACCGCCGGATGGTGAGGCGTGAAACATTCTCCGGTCCCGGCGCGCACGCCGCCTTCCCTGCGACGGATCTTTCCGCATCCCCTGAGAGGGTGAGCTGAGATGGACGGACAACTACTCTCAGATACTTTCGTCGAGCTGACCGACACGATGGTCGCCGACTTCGACGTGATCGACTTCCTGCATGTGCTGACCGACCGCAGCGTGCAACTGCTGGACGTCTCCGCTGCCGGGCTGCTGCTGGCCGACCAGCGCGGTGAGCTGAGGGTGCTGGCCGCCTCCAGCGAAGCGGCCCGGCTGCTCGAGCTGTTCCAGCTGCAGAACGATCAGGGTCCGTGCCTGGATTGCTTCCGGTCCGGCCGGCCCGTCACCGCCGGGGACCTGGCCGCCGAGGCGGCACGCTGGCCGCAGTTCGCGCCCACTGCCCGCCAGGCCGGGTTCGCCGCCGTGCAGGCCCTGCCGATGCGGCTGCGCGACCAGGTCATCGGCGCGCTGAACCTCTTCCGGGCCGGCACAGGGGCGTTCGACCCCGGGGACGTACGCGTCGGCCAGGCCATGGCTGATGTGGCCACCATCAGCCTGCTGCACGAGCGCAACATGCGCCGCAGCGACACCCTGAATGAGCAACTGCAGACCGCGCTGAACAGCCGGGTCATCATCGAGCAGGCCAAGGGCAAGCTCGCGGAGCGCCTTGGCCTGGACATGAGCCAGGCCTTCAGCCTCCTGCGAGACCACGCGCGGGCCCGCAACCTTCGCCTGTCCGACCTGGCCCAGGCCTTCGTCGATGGGTCAGAGCCGCTCACCGGCCCGGCCGCGGACGCGCGGGTCCGGCGGAGGACGGCCGACGATTCAGTCAGGCCGGGGGGCGGCGCGGTCGAAGAAGCGCAGCAACTCCACCGGGATGGGCATGACTAGGGTGCTGTTCTTCTCCGCGGCCACCTCGACGACGGTCTGCAGCAGCCGCAGTTGCAAGGCGGCCGGGTCGGCGGCCATGACCGCGGCGGCCTGAGCGAGCTTCTTGGATGCCTGGTACTCGCCGTCGGCGTTGATGATCCGCGCGCGGCGCTCCCGCTCGGCTTCCGCCTGCCGCGACATCGAGCGTTTCATCGACTCGGGCAGGGAGACGTCCTTGACCTCGACCCGTTCCACGCGGATACCCCATGGGCCCTCGGTGGGGGCGTCGATGACGTCCTTGAGGTGGGCGTTGACCTTGTCGCGCTCGGACAGCAGCTGGTCCATGTTGCTCTGGCCGATCACCGACCGCAGCGAGGTCTGCGCGACCTGGGATACCGCGTAGGTGTAGTTCTGCACGTTGATGATCGCCTTGAGCGGGTCGATGACCCGGTAGTAGACGACCGCGTCCACGCGCAGGGTGACGTTGTCGCGGGTGATGGCCTCCTGGCCGGGCACGGCCGCCGCGATGATCTGCATGTTCACCTTGCTCAGCCGGTCGGTGAACGGGTTGATCCAGGTTAGCCCGGCATCGCGGGTGCCGGGCAGGGCCCGGCCGAAGCGGAAGACGATGCCCTTCTCGTACTGCTTGATAACCCTTAAGCCGAACATTTCGGCTTCCCGTCCCTCGGCGCAGGGTCGCCGGGCTAGCCAGAACCGTGGACAGCGCCGACGTGACTGCGGGCGTTCGGAATTCCCTCCCTGCGAACGTTACGCTTGAACTGAAAAACCAGCAATATATCTCCGGAATTGCGTAGCGTGATTTTGACGTTGCCCGTGGCGGGCATTCGCCTACGGTGATGGTCATGCGCAGCGTGCCGTGGTGGGGCGTGGTCTCGTCGGCTTCTGCCCCGGTGCTGCTGGCCGGCCGGCCAGTTGCGGGGCGTGCTGCACGCCCACGTCGGATGGCTGTTCGGCAACGATCCGACGCCGCAGCGGCGATACGCGCCAGACCTGCCGGCCGACCCGGCGATGCGGTGGATCTCGCGCGCCTTTCCCCCTGCTGTGCGTCATCTCGCTGGCCGTTCCGGGCGCCATCGGGTGGGCGATCGGCGGCACCTGCCAGGCGGCCCTGGCCGCGGCGCTGTGGGCCGGGCTGATCCGCGTGCTCGAGCGCTTCGGGTGGGCCAGCGGCGTGCGCTGGCCGGACCGGGCCCGGCTCGAGCGGAACAGGCGCCGGGCGTCTTCGAAGCCGGCTTCGCGGGCCAGGGCCAGCATTTCAGACGGTGTGTAGAAGCTGATAAACGGCGCGCACCGCAGTGCTGTCCGGTGCCACGGCTTGCCCGTCTGCCATGTTGTTCCTCTCAGGTCCACAGCATCCAGCCGTTGCTGCTGTTGCACGCCCACTGGAAGACCGTCCCGCCGTTGCCGACGTTCGCGGAGTCGTTGGCCAGGCAGGCGCGGTCGCCCCAGTTGAACAGCGTCGCGTTCGCGTCATCAGACAAAGAGTTGCTCCCGCCGAGTATCCACTGTTCATACGCCGAGGTGTCCGAGCCGCATGACCACTGGAACACCGGGGCGCCGTTCCCGCTCGCGGAACCGTCGCCGTCCAGGCACCTGCCGGTACCGACATTCTTCAGGACCTGCAGGTTGTCGTCGACCACCTCGACGCGCCACTGCTCGTAAGCGTTGCCCGAACTGCACGCCCACTGGAAGACGGGGGCTCCGTTGCTCGTGTCGGCCGAGTCTGCTCCCAGGCACCGGTTCGTGTTGACGTTGTAGAGCGTGACGGTGAGCCCGGATATCGCGCTCTGCGCGGTGGCGATGTAGCTCTTGTACGCGCCGCTGTTATAGGTGGACCAGGGCGTCCAGTTCGTTCCCTTGCTGGAGATCTGGTAGGCGCCGATGGCGTTGCACATGCCGTTGTCGGCACAGGCGTCGCTCACCTGCGGCTGGTAACAGTTGTTGATCTGCCACAGCCCCCGGTCGGTGGAGCCGTCCGGGCAGCCCGAGGTGGGCCCGTTGGGGCCCTGGGCGGCCGTGTTGCACGACGACTCGGCCAGCGCCACGGCCACGGCGACCACGATGGCCGGGTAGCCGGCGACGGTCTTGTTGTAGGGGAACCCGGCCTTGTAGGCCACGTTGGCGCAGGTGCTGGCCGTGGCCGCGGAGATGGCGGCCGCGGGCGTGCCGACTCCCGCGCCCAGCGAGGCCACCGCCGGGGCGGTCGCCGGCCCGGGTACCGCCGCGGCACCGGCGCCGGTGGCCGGGACGGCGAGTAATACGGCCGCCGCCACGGCGGCGGCGATCCCGGTCAGCCTGGGCAGATACCACCACGTTCGGTTCATCGTTCGCTCCTGAAATCGGGGTGCGGGTGTGGGCTGCTTCAGCATCCCGGCGACGGCGGGAAACCCGGTGCGGAATCACTGACGGCGGGCGGCCGCGACGGCTCGCCCATTACGCCTGCTCAGGTTCGTGCGCCCACCGCGCGTCAGCGACGAGCAGTCCGTACTACGGGGTAAGTCATGACTGGCCGGCGTCACGGGCGAGCAGGGCGGCCTGAACGCGGTTAGAGCAGCCGAGCTTGGACAAGATCCGGCTCACGTAGGTCTTGACGCTCGTCTCGGTCATCGACAGGCACCGGGCGATGGCGGCGTTGGACATGCCCTTGGCCAGCAGGCGCAGCACATCCGACTCGCGAGGGGCCAGCGCGGCCAGGCGCTCGGCGGCGGCCTGGCGCCGCCCGGCCGTCCCGGGCGCGATCATGTCCAGTACCAGCCGGGTCACCACCGGGGAGAGATAGGCCTCGCCGCGGTACGCGGCCCGCACCGCCTCGATCAGCTCGCCGGGCGCGGCGTTCTTGAGCACGAACCCGGCCACGCCGGCCGCCACGGCACGCAGCGCGTTCGACTCGGTGCCGAACGACGTCAGCACCACAGCGGGCAGCGCGGGCAACTGGCGGCGCAGTTCCTCGACCGCGGTCAGCCCGTCGGTGTGCGGCATCTTGATGTCGATCAGGGCGACATCGGGCCGGTACTTCAGGGCCTGCGCGACGGCCGACCGGCCGTCGTCGGCCTGCGCGGTAACGGCGATGTCGTCCGCCGACTCCAGAACGGTGCGCAGACCGGTTCTGATCAGCGGCTCGTCGTCGGCTATCAGGACCTTGATCATCGGACTCCGGCCAGGATGACCGCGGGCAGGATGACGAACATCAGCGCCGCCACCACGAGGCCGAGCCGGGCGGGGCGGCCGGGCCGGGCCGGCGGCGAGGCACTGTCGCTGGCGGGCGGCACCGCGACGGCGGGCAGCATCGCGGCGAGCCGGAACTGCCCGCCGGACCGGCGGTGATCGAGAAGGCCGCCGACCGCGGCCATGCGCTCCCCCAGCCCGCGAAGGCCGTGCCGCTCGATGGGGCCAGGCTCCCGGTCGGCGCCAGGCTCCCGGCCGGCGCCGGGCTCCCGGTCGGCGCCGGGCCCGGCCGGCGCCGGACGAGGCGGCACGGGATTGGCGACGCTGAGCAGCAGCGTGTCCGGCTCCCATTCGATGTGCACGGTAACGGGCTGGCCTGGCGCGTGCTTGGCCGCATTGGTGAGCCCTTCCTCGGCCACCCGGTAGGCAGCCTGTGCCGCCCGGCCCGGCAGCAGCCAGGGGTTTCCCCGCTCTTCGAGCGCCACCCGCATCCCGGCCGAGCGGAAACCGCGGGCCAGCGCGTCGATCTGCTCCGCGATCGGCTGCTGAGCCCGTTCGGGGTCCCGGCTGCGCAGCGATCCGACACAAGTCTGCAGGTCATCCACGGCGCTCCGGGCAGCGGCCGCGAGTTGGGTGATCGCCCGCCGGTGCTTCGCTGGCAGGTCGGTGACCTCCAGCGCGGCGGCCTGGACCGACACCAGGCTGAGCCGGTGGCCCAGGGCGTCGTGCATGTCCCTGGCGATCCGCAGCCGCTCCTGCTCGGCGAGGGCCTCTCGTCCCCGCCGAAGCCGGCGGTTCTGCTCTTGCAGGCCGGACAGCACGCGCCGGTGCTGGGCCAGGTAGCAGCCGCTGACCATCGGCAGGGCCACGAATACGACATAGGTGGCCACCAGGCCGGAGAGCACCCGCGCGTCCGGGTGCCGGGTCGCGGCCTGCGCGCCGAGGCCGGCCAGTGCTCCCGCCGCGGTGACGGCGATCACCGGTCGCGACCTGGTCTGGCTCCCGGCCTGATAGGCGGTCCACAGCAGCAGAACCTGCGACGCACCGGTAACCACGGCGAGCAGCAGCGCGGCGGCCAGCGCGGCCAGGGGAACCCGCGACCCCGCCGCGATCACGAGCGCCGCAGTCAGCGCGTACGCGGGTACGGCCCAGACCGGCAGGCCGTGGTGCCCGGCGGCCAGGATCGCGGTATCCGCGAGGACAACACCGGCCGCGAGGAGATATCTGCCCACGGCTGACAGGTTATGTAACCCGCCGCCGCAACTTTGGCCGGCGCGGAAAGCGACCTTCGGGGACTGCGGGCGCCGGGCCCGGGTTCCTAGCGTTGACCAGGTGACCGGCAAGGGATTGGGGTCGGCGATTCTCGCCGCCGAGTGGATCAAGATCCGCAGCGTGCGCTCGACGCTGTGGAGCCTGCTGCTGACGGTCCCCGTCAGCGTGGGACTCGGCTACCTGGTCAGTCACATCCTGCGGGCTAGCTTCCCCCAGTTGCCCGCCGATCAGCGGGCCCACTTCGACCCGCTGTACGCCACCTTCTACAGCCTCACCCTCGGCCAGCTGGCCCTGGTGGCCTTCGGGGTGCTGACCGTGGGGAGCGAATACTCGTCCGGGACGATCCGGATCTCGCTCGTAGCCGTCCCCCGGCGCGGCGTGTTCTACGGGGGCAAGGTTCTGGCCGGCGCGTCCGTCGCCTTCGCGATCTCGCTGGTCACCGTGGGCCTGACCTTTTTCACGGCGCAACTGGCGCTGGGCCCGCGTGGCACCTCGCTCACCGCGGGCGGGTCGGCGCAGGCGGCGCTCGGCGCCTGCCTGTACCTGACCCTCATCTGCGTGCTCGCCATGGGCGTCGCGGCGATGCTGCGCAGCTCGGCCCGGGCCCTCGGGATCCTGATCCCGCTGCTCTTCCTCGGCTCCCAGGGACTCGGCAACATCCCGAAGATCAAGACCGTCGCCCAGTACCTGCCCGACCAGGCCGGCATGGTGATCATGCACCTGACCGGGCCACCTGGCGACCCGCGCTTCGGCCGTCCCTACGGGCCCTGGACGGGGCTTGGCATCGTCGCGCTCTGGACCGCCGCGGCGCTGCTGGGCGGCTATCTCGTCCTCGCCCGCGCCGACGCCTGACCGGTGCCTGACGCGCCTTAAGCCGAACGCGGCACCCGCGCCGGCCTGGTCACCCCAGCTCAGCCGGGTGCTGCTTGACCGCTGCCGGTGGCACCGTTTCGCCGAACTGCAGCGGGCCGAACTGCGGGCGCTGATCGAGGGTGGCGGGCCGCGCTGACCCGGCTGACCCGGCTCGCGCAGCGCGAGCCCGAGGCGCGGACGTGGATCGAGGAGATGCTGGAGCGGAACCTGCCCGGCATCCTCGGCGCGGCCATCGAGGTCGCGGCGGAGACCGGGCCTCCGCTGCCCGAACTGCTCACCGGGGTCCTGGAGCAGGCAGTAGCCGAGGCGCAGGCCGACCTAGGCCATCCAGGATCTGACCCGGCCCTAGCTGTTCAGCCACGCGGTCGCTGGGGGCGCCGGCGTCAGTCCTCCGGTCCGTAACCGGCTGAGCTGAGCATTTCGCGCAGGTCCACCACGGTCTGGACGTCAATGTCCTTGTCCCGTGGCGGGTCGAAGACCTGGGTCCGGGACCCCAGCGTGACCCCGACCTTGCCGTCGTGGTGGGTCTGCACCGAGCCGACCGCTTCCAGCAGCGAGACCACCGCGTGCCACTCGATGTTGCGGCTCGCCGGGTGCTGGAAAAGCTGCCGCAGCGTGGTGCGGTGATGGTTGCTCAGGTGCTCGGGCTCAGGCATCGCGCCGCCCGGTCAGGGAAGACATGAAGAGCAGGCTACGCCCAGGCCGGCCGCGGGGGAACGCTGGCCGACCGGGGCGCATGAGTCCACGGGGGAACATGAGTCCACGGAGCGCGAGGCGCTACGCCGTCTCGGTCGACGTGCCCCGCGCGGGCGGGTGGCGGGCCTGGAACACCGCCGCGGGCCGGTTCGAGGAGAGACTGGCCCAGCAGGTGAGGCCGCCCGTGCTGGACGCGCAGATCGACTCGGAAACCCGGCACGGCCGCGACTACGTCCGCATCCGGGTGATCGTGACTGTCCAGGCCGCCGACATCGCCGCCGCGCTGGCCGCCGCGTGGGGGGTGTTCCGGATGGCCGCCGGCGAGGTCGGCGGCTGGGACACGGCCGCCGCCACCGCCGAGGTGCGCCCGGCGCGCTCACCGTTACCGGCGCGGTGCGGCCAGGCCCGGCATCGCCCGCTATGGGCACGATCACGCCGCGTTATACCTTCGGGCCATGACGTGGGAACCGGAACTGGACGAACTGCGGCGGCGGCGGGAACTGGCCGAGGCGATGGGCGGGCCGGACAAGATCGCCCGCCAGCACGACGCGGGCCGGCTGACCGTACGCGAGCGCCTCGCGGCGCTGCTCGACGAGGGCTCGTTCCGCGAGGTCGGGACGCTGGCCGGGGCGGCCGTCTACGACGGCGACGGGAAGCTGGACCGTTTTACCCCGGCCAACTTCGTCACCGGGACCGGCCGCGTCGACGGGCGCAAGGTCGTGGTGGGCGGGGACGACTTCACGGTCCGCGGCGGCGCCGCCGACGCCTCCATCGCGGGCAAGCAGATCTTCTCCGAGCAACTCGCGAACGAGCTCAGGCTGCCGCTGGTGCGGCTGGTCGAGGGCACCGGCGGGGGCGGCAGCGTGAAGATGCTCGAGCAGATGGGCCGGACCTATGTCCCGGTCAACCCGGGCTGGGAGTACGTCGTCGACAACCTGTCGGTCGTGCCGGTGGTCGCCGCCGGCCTGGGCCCGGTGGCGGGCCTGGGCGCGGCCCGGCTGTGCGCGGCGCACCTGTCGATCCTGGTCGAAGGCACGGCGCAGCTTTTCGTGGCCGGGCCGCCGGTGGTGCGCCGCGTCGGCGAGGACGTGGACAAGGAGCAACTGGGCGGGTCGCGGGTGCACAGCCGCAACGCGGCGGTGGACCTGGTGGCAGGGTCGGAGGCCGAGGCGTTCGAGATGATCCGGCGCTTCCTCTCGTACCTGCCGGCCAGCGCGTACCAGCTTCCGCCGGTGATCGCCGGGGAGGACCCGCCCGGGCGGCGCGAGGAGTCGCTGCTGTCCGCCGTGCCGCGCAGCCGGCGCCAGCCCTACCGGATCCGGGACATCCTGCGCGCCGTGTTCGACGCCGGGTCGCTGATGGAGGTGCAGCGCTACGGTGGGTCGATCGTGACCGCGCTGGCCCGGCTGGACGGCCATCCGGTGGGCGTCGTGGCCTGCGACCCTTACGTGGCCGGGGGCTGTCTCACGGTCGAGGGCGCGGAGGCCGTGACCCGGCTGGCCGACCTGTGCTCCACGTTCCACCTGCCGATCGTGACGCTCACCGACCAGCCCGGGCTGCTGATCGGCACCCGCGCCGAGCAGCGCGCCACGATCCGGCACGGGGTGCGGGCGATCAGCGCGGTCTACCAGGCCAGCGTGCCAGGTGCCGAGATCATCGTGCGCCGGGTGTTCGGCGTCGGCGGGGCGGGCCTGACCAACCGGCACCGGCTGATCCGACGCTGGGCCTGGCCGTCGGCGGACTGGGGCTCGCTGCCGGTGGAAGGTGGGATCGAGGCCGCGTACCGGGCCGACCTCGAGCGCGCCGAGGACCCGGACGCGCTGCTGGCCGACATCCTGGCCCGGCTGGACGCGGTGCGCAGCCCGATGCGCACCGCGGAGAAGTTCGGCGTCGAGGACATCATCGACCCGCGTGAGACCCGCCCCCTGCTGTGCGACTGGGTTCGCGACGCCTACGCCGTGCTCCCGGCCACCCCCGGCCGCCCCGCCTTCGGTACCCGCCCCTAGTTCAGCCTGCGCTCCGCGGCCCACCTGGTGAGCTGGTGGCGGGTGGAGAGCTGGAGTTTGCGCAGCACGGAGGACACGTGGCTTTCCACGGTCCGGACCGAGATCGTGAGCTCGCGGGCGATCTCCCGGTAGGTGTAGCCGCGGGCGATCAGCCGCAGCACCTCGCGCTCCCGGGAGGTGAGCTGGTCAAGCTCGGGGTCGAACGACGGGCGCCCCTGACTGTCCTGCGGCAGGGCCGCGAACGCGTCGAGAACGAAACCGGCCAGGCGGGACGAGAACACCGCGTCTCCCGCCGCGACCCGGCGCACCGCGTCGACCAGGTCGTCGCCGGAGATCGTCTTGGTCACGTACCCGCGCGCGCCCGCGCGGATGACCGCGATCACGTCCTCGGGCGCGTCCGACGCGGACAGGGCCAGGAAGCGCACCTGCGGCAGCACGGGCTTGACCGCGCTGACCACGGCCTGCCCGCCGCCACCGGGCAGATGCACGTCGAGCAGGACCACGTCGGGCACCCGCTCGGAGATCACGGCGATCGCGGGCTGCACGTCCTCCGCCTCGCCCACCACCTCGACCTCGTCGCCGAGCTCGGACCGGACCCCGGACCGGAACAGGCCGTGATCGTCAACGATGACCACCCGCGGCCGGCTGGGGACGCCGGGGCCGCCGGGACCCGGAGCGGGCGTGCCTGGCGCGGTCATGACCGGCTCGGCTGGCGCTTGCCGGCCGCCCTCGGCATGGTCAGAGAGACCTCGGTGCCCTGGCCCGGGGCACTGCGCACGGTCGCGGTGCCGCCCCGGCGCGACATCCGGGCGTGGACGGACTCGGCCAGCCCCTTGCGGTCGCCGGGCACCGCGGCCGGGTCGAACCCGCGCCCGCGGTCGCGCACGAACAGCGACACGGCCTCGGGCTCGACCTCGGCGAACAGCGAGACGACCTCGGCGCCCGACCACTTCGCGGCGTTGACCGTGGCCTCGCGCGCCGCGGCCAGCAGCGCGCCCAGGTTCTCGTCCAGATCGCAGTCGCCCACGGTGACCGCCTCGACGGAGATCCCGTGCTGGGCCTCCACCTCCTGCTGGATCAGCCGCACGCCCGCGGCGAGCGTGGTCTCCTCGCCGAGGGATCCCGGCGCCTGGCCGTCGAACAGCCAGGCCCGCAACTCGCGTTCCTGGGCCCGGACGAGCTGGATGACCTGTTGCGGCTGATCGGCGCGGCGCTGGATCATCGCCAGTGTCTGCAGCACCGAGTCATGCACCCGGGAGGCCATGTCCGCGCGCTCCTCGGCCCGGATGCGGGCCTGGCGCTCGTCGACCAGGTTGCGGGCGATGCCCAGCCACCAGGGGCCGAGTACGACCGCGATCGCGGCGATCACCAGGGCCAGCCCGGCGAGCGGCCGCAGCATCTTGACGCTCTCGTGCGCGCTGGCCAGGATGACCACGCCCGCGATCAGCACCACGGCGGCGATCGCCACCCGCAGCACGGTCGCCCGCCGCCGGGGGGTGCCCTCGAGCGGGAACAACGGCTCGACCAGGCGCCGGATCGCCCCCTGCTCGTGAGCGTCGCCGTTGCGCCAGATCAGCACCAGGCAGACCAGGTCGATGACCAGCAGCCAGCCCACGGAGCCGAACCAGGCGGCGCCGATGATGTTGGCCAAGATCAGCAGCACGATCAGCAGCGATGCCGCGCCCGCGGTCAGCGCGATCCCGCGCCGGTCGGTTGCGGCCTTGTGGCCGATGCCGCGGTCGCTGCCCGCGGCCGGCATGATCAGCCAGGCCAGCAGGTAGACCGCCGTGACAAAGCCGCCGGTGAGCGGGGTCAGGGCCACGAAGGCCAGCCGGACCACCGAGAGTTCGAGCCCGGTCCGCGCGGCCACGGCCGCGGCCACCCCGCCGCCGAGGGCCTGATCCGGCCGGCGGCGCAGCGGCCCGTCGTCCCGGGGGCCGCGCGCCCACAGCGCCCGCAGTCCGGGGTGGTGCCGCCACGAGCGCCGGCCGCCCCACTGCGGTCCCGCCGGGGCGCCCCCATTCCGCGGCGGCACGCCGCCGTGCCATGGCGGCCCGCCGTCCTGAGGCGGAACGCCGTCCTGAGGCGGAACGCCGTCCTGGGAGGGCGGAACGCCGTCCTGGGACGGGTACTGGGCCGGACCGCCCGGCCATCCGGGCGATCCCGGATGGGGTACGGGACCAGTTGGCTTCTGCACGTACCCATCATGACCCGGCCGGCACATGCGCGGCTATCCGGGCAAACACGGGTCCCTGCCCGGGGGTTATCCGGGTCGAATCCGGGTCAGCTCCGGGTTCTTCCGAATACCCGGCGCGCGCGACGGCGGCCAGGCTGGACCCATGAACACAACGACACAGGACACCGACACAGAAACCGTCAACCGCACCCACACCGCCTCGCAGCCGCTGGAGCGCCCGCTGGAGGGCCGGATGCTGGGCGGCGTCGCCGTCGGCATCGCCGACTTCCTCGGCGTGGACCCCACGATCGTACGGATCGTCTTCGCCGTGCTCACCGTCATCGGCGGCGGCGCCGGAGTGGTCCTGTACCTGGCCGGCTGGCTGCTGATCCCCGAGGAGGGCCGGGACCAGTCCATGGCCAGCGACCTCTTCCAGTCCCTGTCCGCCCGGTCTCGCTGACCCGGCGCCGAATCCAGCAGAACTGCTCTGAGAGGACACCGACCATGTCAGCGCCCACCACACCGCCCTGGCTGCTCAACGCGACCCGCCGCCGCAACGGTTACTCCGGGATGCGGATCTCCGACGCCGAGCGGTCCGAGGTGGCCGACCTGCTGTCCAAGCACTACGGCGACGGACGCCTGGACCAGGAAGAGTTCAACCAGCGCATGGACCAGGCCATGCGCGCCAAGACCTACGCCGACCTCAGCGACCTGTTCATCGACCTGCCCCGGACCGAGACCGAGGTGGCCGAGGCCCCCAGGGCCGGGCACCCGAGGCGCGGCCACACCCGGCTGCCCGGCGCGGTGTTCCTGGTGGTCGTGGTTGTCGTCGTGGCCTCCGTGGCCGGGCACGTCCTGGCCTGGACGGGGTCGATCTGGCTCTGGGCCCTCCTACTCGGCGCGATCATCTACGCCGCCCAGGCCCGCCGGAAGGCGTCGTGAGTGGTATGCGCGTTACGGGAGCGCCGTGAGGGATCCCCGTTGCGCCTGGCCAGATAGGTTTTCCGTGATCTGGGTGGATCGCGTGCGATATGCGCGTCATCAACCCAGATCATGGAAACCGGGGTGCCCTCAAGATCAAATCAGCGTGTTAATCATCCGCGAGCCCCTACTGCGGGAAGCCACCCAGATCATGGTTCGTGGTAGCGGGCCAGCAGGGCCCGGGCGGTGGCCACGAGATGGTCGCGGACCTGTACCGGGGCCAGGACCTCGACCATAGCGCCGAAGCCGGCCAGGCGATGCGCGGCGGCGTGCTCGTGCTCGAAGCTCAGCGGGACCACCTGCCAGCCCTGATCGTCGGGCGGCCCGGCGGCCGCGAGCGCGGCCGCCGCGGCGTCGCCGAACACCTCCGGCAGCAGCGCCAGAGCCTCGGGGGACGCCCTGACCTGCACCGCGAGCCGGGGGCGGGTGGTCATGAAAGCCGCTGACCACTGGGCCCAGAACGCGGCGAGTTCGAAGCCGGCGGGGCGCTCGAAGCCCTCCGCCCGCACCCGGGCCCGGGTGATCCGCCCGGCCCGGAACACCGAGACCCTCCCGGCGCCGTCCGCCGCGGCCGCGACGAGGTACCAGGTCCCGGCCTTGTTCACCAGGCCCAGCGGCCTGACGACGCGGCCCGGGCCCGCGTCTGCCCGGCACGTGCCGCCCGCACCCGAGCCGCCCGCACCCGCCTCACCCGCGTCCGCGCCGCCGCTCCCGCGCCGGTACTCCAGTTCCAGGCACCGCTGCCGCCGCAGCGCCTGGGCCAGCGTGCCCAGGTGCGGCACGTCCTCCTCGCTGCCGAACCAGCGGGGCATGTCGAGATGGACGAGCCCGCCGCCCCGTTCCCGGGGCGGGTCCAGGCCCGCCGTGACCCGGATCTGGCGGTGCGCGGCGGTCACGGCGCTTTCCAGGCCGAGGTCGCGGAGCACGCTCGGCACCCCGAGGATCAGCAGGGCCTCGGCTTCGTCCGGGCGCAGGCCGCGCAGGGGGAACCGGTAGCCATCCATGATCTGGCACCCGCCGCCAGGCCCCGATTCGGCCCGCACCGGGACCCCCGCCGAGCTCAGCGCCTCCAGGTCCCGGTAGATCGTCCGCACGGAGACCTCAAGCTCACCGGCCAGGGCCAGAGCGGTCATCCGGCCGCGCGCCTGCAGCAGCAGGACCAGCGAAACCAGGCGGTCGGCGCGCACGACAGCAGACTAGGCCCCATCGGTGACATGAGGTGTCAGCAATATCCGCGTAACGTCACGTGCCGACAGCAACCGACGTCCGAGGAGCACTGCATGCCGGCCACCGATCCGCCGACTCTGCCCTTCTACACGCAGCCCGGGGCCATGACCTCGGCGGGCCGCCACACGGCGGCCCTGCGGGCGCTGCCGACCGACCCCGCCGCCCTGGCCGAGATCATCCAGGGCCTGCTCATCCATGAGCACCTGGCAGACGCGTACGGCGTGACGCTGACCGACGACGAGCGCGCCAGCGTGCACACCCGGCCCGCCGAGCGACTGCTCGACCAGGTCCTGGCCCGCGACGGCCGGCCGCTCGACGTGGCCAGGGAACCCGCCGCCCGGCTGGCCGGAAACTGCCGGCACTTCACCGTGCTGCTGGTCACGATGCTGCGGGCGCACGGCATCCCGGCCCGGGCGCGCTGCGGCTTCGGCGCTTACTTCCGCGCCGGCGCGTTCGAGGATCACTGGGCCGGCGAGTACTGGAACGCCGGCCTGCGGCGCTGGGTCCTGGTCGACGCGCAGATCGACGCCGTGCAGTACAAGCTGTTCCGGCTCGACCTTGACGTGACCGACGTGCCCCGGGACCAGTTCCTGATCGCGGGCGACGCCTGGGCCCGGTTCCGCGCGGGCACCGCGGACCCGGACAGGTTCGGGCTCAGCGTGATCAACGAGACCGGTGACTGGTGGATCGCGGCCAACCTGATGCGCGACGCCGCGGCCCTGGGCAACATCGAACTGCTGCCATGGGACGACTGGGGCGCGATGCCAGGACCCGGCGTGCCGATCGGCGACGACCGCTGCGCCCTGTTCGACCGCCTGGCCGCGCTGACCCAGGACCCGGACCGCCGCTTCGACGAGCTGCTGCACCTCACCCACGCCGACAGGCGCCTGCGGGTGCCGCCCACCGTCCGTAACGCCCTGCGCGACCGCGACGAGCCGATCTGAGCCGGCGCCGGTCTCACCGAACAGGCGGCCGGCTAGCTGACGACCGCGTCCAAGCCGACGGCCGCCATGGCCGCGGCGGCCAGAGCGCGGGCGAAGCGCCGGGCGACGCCGGCGGCGCGGCGCACCCAGGTAAGCGGAGCGGGGCGGCGGCGGGCGGATGCGTGGCGAGCGTGTTTCATGTCCTATCCCTCTCGGCGGGCCGGCCGCTGCCCGGGGCGCTCCCCTCCTACGCCCCGGGACAGCCATGGCCGGCGTTGGGCCTGACAGTGATAAGAGCCGCGAGATCGCCCCGGCCAACAACTTTTCTTCAGGTTTTTTTCGGCCTGGCGTTTTCCCAGTTCAGGAGCCATAACGCGGCGCCCGGGCCGGCGGCCTCGCCCCTCGGCCGGCCGCCGGGCGGGCGGGCAGGTCCCGGCCCGCGGTCAGCGCGCGGGTAAGCAACAGCCCCGATGACGCCGTGACCGCTCCGAGCAGCACCCACAGCGCGGGGCGGATGCCGAGCCACGTACCCAGGCCCCCGCCGAGCAGGGCCCCGGCCGGGCTGGTACCGAAGATCAGGAACCGCATGGTCGCGGTGACCCGGCCGCACATCCCCGGCGGCGCGTAGGACTGGCGGAACGCGGCGATGACGATGTTGCCCACCGCCAGCCCGGTGTAGAGCACGAGCGAACCCGCGACGTAGCAGGCCACGCGCGGCCCGGGCCCGGTGAGCGGGATCAGCAGCCCGAACGGCGCAGCGCCCAGCGTGGCGCCGAGCAGGCCGCGGGAGGTGCCGAACCGGGCGGTGCCGCGCCGCGTGACCTGACCAGCCACGGCAGCCATCCGGCCGCGGTGAGCACGCCGACCACGAACGTGCTCGCGTGCAGCACCACGACCGCGACCAGCGGCACGCCGACCACGGCCATCGCGTTGCCAAGCTGGCTGACCGTCTCCCCGATCCACAGCCGCCGGAAGCCGCGCTGCCGCAACAGCCCGCCGAAGGGGCGCCTAGCGTCCATCGCCCCCTAGCGTCCCGCGCCCACGCCACCCAAAGCGACCCGTACATGTACATGCCTCCACACATGTACATGCAAATGGCATGTACATGTGACGGGACATGGAACGCCGGCCCCTACCCCCACTGCGACCGGGGCGGGGGTGCCAGACGGGCCAGGAGCGCCGCGTTAAGGCAAAATCCGGGGTTCGGTTCAGGGTTCGCGGACGACGTCGGCCGGGTCCTTGTCGGTGCGCAGGCCCTTGTAGGACGCGGCGCGCATGATGCCCGCGCTGGTCCAGCCGCCGAACGCCACCTCAACGACCAGGCGCGGCTCGGCCCAGACCGCGGCCCGGGCGTGCTCGCGCGGGACCGGCGTCGTGAACGGCGAGTCCTCCTGGCGCAGCGGGAACAGCCTGCGCCCGAGCATGGCCAGCATCTGCTGGGTGAACCCGGTGCCGACGTGCCCGGCGTAGTGCAGGCCGTCCGGGCCGTGCACGCCGATCAGCAGCGAGCCGATCTGGCCCGCCCGGACGCCCTCGCCCGGCTTCCAGCCGCCCACCACGGCTTCCTGGCGCCGCACGTTCTTGATCTTGCGCCAGGCCGGCGAGCGCTTGCCCGGGTCGTAACGCGACGTCAGGCGCTTGGCCACGACCCCTTCGAGGCCGTGCTGCTTGGCCACGGCCAGCAGGTCAGCCCCGGTCACCTCGGTGGTGAAAGAAGGCGGAACCTGCCAGTGCCGGCCGGCCAGGGCCAGTTCGCCGTCGAGCAGCGCGCGGCGCTGGGTGTACGGGGCGTCGAGCAGCGGCCGACCGTCCAGGCACAGCACGTCAAAGGCCAGGTAGCTGACGGGGTTCTCGGCCGCGAGCAGCCGGGCCTGGGCCGGCGAGGACACGTGGATCCGCGGCTGGAGAGCCTCGAAGCTCGGCCACTGCTGCCCGGCGAAGGCCACGATCTCCCCGTCCAGGACGGCCCGGGTGACGCCCGCGGCGGACTGCACCGCGCCCGCCAGGCCCTGCAGTTCGGGGTAGGCGGGGGTGATCTCGCGGCCGGAACGGCCCCACAGCCGCACCTCGGGCCCGTCGATGAAGGCGAGGGCGCGCACGCCGTCCCACTTCATCTCGAACGCCCAGCGGTGCGGGTCGGGCGGCAGGTCGCCCGCTGTCGCCAGCATCGGCCGTACCTGGCCTGGCTGAACCTGCCGCCCGCTCTCAGTCACTCAGAATGAATACCCGCTACCTGAGC
>DATAVV010000454.1:0-4849 GCA_036267555.1 Streptosporangiaceae bacterium
GATCAGACGGCCATGCTGAAAATGCTGCGCCCGCTCCTCGCCCGGGGGCTCGACCCGCTCGCCGGCGCCCTCGCGCGCACCCCGATAACGCCCAACGCGATCACGGTCACGGGCACGGTCGGGGTGGCCGCCGGGGCGCTCTGGCTGTTTCCCACCGGTCACCTGTTCGCCGGGACTCTGGTCTGCTGGTTTTTCGTTATGGCCGACATGCTTGACGGGGCCCTGGCGCGAGTCAAGGGCACCACCGGTGTCTTCGGCGCCTTCCTGGATTCGACGCTGGACCGGGTGGCCGATGCCTCGGTGTTCGCCGGTATTGCCGCCTATTATGTGTTCGGCGGGCATAGCAGGCTGCTGGCCGGGCTCGCGGTGTTCTGCCTGGTTTCCGGCGCGCTCGTCTCGTACGCCAAGGCCCGGGCCGAGGGCCTGGGGCTGCGCTGCGACGTCGGGCTGGCCGAGCGCTCCGAGCGGATGGTCATCGCCCTTGTCGCCACGGGCCTGTCCGGGCTCGGCGTACCATATGTCCTTTCCGCAGGTCTTTGGCTGCTGGCGGTCGCGAGCACGTTCACCTTCGGGCAGCGGGTCCTGGCCGTGCGCGAGGAGGCCGCCGCTGCGGGTCCGGCGGCGGGGCCGCCGGGGGCCAGGCCGGCCGCGCCAGCCGCGGGAGCCACGCCGGCCGCGGGAGCCGCGGGCGCCGATTCGGGAGGTAATGAATGGCCGGACTGAAAGACCGGCTGGTCACCCTCGCTTACGGCCTCGGGTGGTCGGTCATATGCCGGGTGCCGGAGTCCTGGGCCAGGTGGGCGTTCGGGTCCGTGGCCGGCATCGCCTGGCGGCGCCAGGGCCGGCAGGTCCAGGTGCTGGAGGGAAACCTGCTCCGGGTGCTGGGTCCCGATGCCACCGGGGCGCAGTTGCGCGCGCTGTCCCGCCAGTCCATGCAGTCCTATGCGCGATACTGGATGGAGATCTTCCGGCTGCCGGTCATCCCGCTGGACCGGCTGCTCGAGGAGACCGAGGCCAGCGGGGACTTCCAGGCCGCCCTGGACTTCCTCGCCTCGGGCCGCGGGGTGGTCTTCGCGCTGCCGCACATGGGCAACTGGGACCAGGCCGGCGCATGGATCATCAACCTGGGCGCTGGCTCCTTCACCACCGTGATGGAGCGGCTGAAGCCGGACGCGGTCTACGACAAGTTCGTGGCGTTCCGCGAGGGCCTCGGCATGGAGGTGCTGCCGGCCAGCGGGGGAGTGGTGAACAATTTCAGCATCCTTTCCGAGCGGCTGCGGTCGGGCAAGCTGGTCTGCCTGCCCGCCGACCGGGACGTCACCGGGAGCGGCACCGAGGTGGAGTTCTTCGGCGAGAAGGCGCGCATGATGGGCGGCTGCGCGGCGCTGGCCGAGCGGACCGGGGCCGCGTTGTTTCCCGCGATCCTGTGGTATGAGGGTGACCGCTGGGGGATCTTCGTAGACAAGGAGATCCCGGTGCCCCCGGAAGGGGACAGGAA
This sequence comes from Streptosporangiaceae bacterium, assembly GCA_036267555.1. Lineage (GTDB taxonomy): Bacteria > Actinomycetota > Actinomycetes > Streptosporangiales > Streptosporangiaceae > JASHPR01. The sequence goes on from DATAVV010000454.1 coordinate 1,499, forward strand.
ACAGAAGGTGGCGGAGATGATGCAGGACCTCGCGCGCTCCTTCGAAGCCGGCATCAGGGCGCACCCCGCGGACTGGCACATGCTGCAGCGGGTCTTCGTCGCCGATCTCGACCCGGAGCGGCTGGCCAAGGCCGAGGCCAGGGCGGCCGGGTCAAGTCAGGGCGCGGAAGGGTGAGCACGGGGTGAAGATCGGCATCGTCTGCCCGTACACCTGGGATGTGCCGGGCGGCGTTCAGGAGCACATCAGGGGCCTGGCTGACGCCCTGATCGACCTGGGCCACCAGGTCTCGGTGATCTCGCCGGCGGACGAGGATTCCCCGCTGCCCGGGTACGTGGTCCCGGCCGGCCGCGCGGTGCCGGTGCCCTACAACGGCTCGGTCGCCCGGCTGGCGTTCGGCTTCCTGTCGGCCAGCCGGGTGCGCCGGTGGCTCAAGGAGGGCAACTTCGACGTCCTGCACGTGCACGAGCCGGCCGCGCCGAGCCTGTCGCTGCTGGCGTGCTGGGTGGCCGACGGCCCGATCGTGGCCACGGTGCACACCGCGATCCCGCGCTCGCGCGCGATGCACGCCGCCGAGCCGATCCTGCAGTCCGCGCTGGAGAAGATCAGCGGCCGGATCGCCGTGTCCGAGGCGGCGCGCACCACCCTGGTCGAGCACTTCGGCGGGGACGCGGTGCTGATACCCAACGGCGTCCCGGTGAAGAAGTTCGAGAAGGCCGACCCGCTGCCGGGCTGGCCGGGCCCGGGCGGCGCGCTCGGCTTCCTCGGCCGGATGGACGAGCCGCGCAAGGGCTTCGCGGTGCTGCTGCGGGCGTTCGAGATGCTCGCCGCGCAGCGCCCGGGGCTGCGTCTGCTGGTGGCCGGGCACGGCGACGCGGACGAGGCCCTGGGCAAGACGCCGGCCGCGCTGCGCGAACGGATTGTCATGCTCGGCCAGGTCAGCGACGCGGACAAGATCCGCGTGTACCACTCGGTGGACGTGTTCTGCGCCCCCAACACCGGAGGCGAGAGCTTCGGCATCGTGCTGGCCGAGGCGATGGCGTCCGGGGCGCCGATCGTGGCCAGCGACCTGGACGCGTTCCGGCAGGTGCTGCGGCGCGGTGAGGCGGGGGAGCTGTTCCCCAACGGCGACGCGGCCGGGCTCGCCGCCGCGGCCGGGCGGCTGCTCGACCAGCCCGAACTGCGGGCCGGCCTGTCGGCGGCGGCTTCCGCCGCGGTGCGGGACTACGACTGGGCGGTCGTGGCCAGGGACGTGGTGCGCGTCTACGAGGCGGTGGTGCCAGGGGCGGGCCATGGCCGTGACGCGGTCCGGGTGACGCGATGATCCCCACCATCGCGGTGGTGGCCGCGGTCGCGATCCTCGGCGTGTACATCTCCTGGCGGGCCGGCCGGCTGGACCGGCTGCACGCCCGGTACGAGGCGGCACGGGCCGCCCTGGACGCCGCCCTGGTGCGCCGCAGTTCGATCGCGCTGGAACTGGCGTCATCGGGTCTGCTGGACCCGGCCACCAGCCTGCTGCTGGCCGGCGTGGCGCACGACGCCCGGGCGGCCCACAGCGACCGGGAACTGCCCGAGAGCGACCTGACCCGGGCCCTGCGCGCGGTCTTCGGCCAGCCCGGCTTCCGCTCCTCGCTGACCGGCATGGAGGGCGCCGAGGAACTGCTCACCGAACTGGAGAGCGCGGCCCACCAGGTCTTCCTGGCCCGCAAGTTCTACAACGACGCGGTCGCGGCCACCCAGGCCGCCCGGCGCCGGCCGCTGGCCCGGCTGCTGCGGCTGGCCGGGGGCGCCCCGATGCCCGAGTTCTTCGAGATCGAGGACTCGCTGGTCGGGACCGGCGAGTCCGCCCAAGGCGCCGACATGCCGCACCTGACTCTATAGTTTGCACTCTTTAATTTGCGCCTCCGGGCCCCCGCCCACCTCCCCATCCCCTTCACCGCCCTCTTCCCTCCTTCCTTGGGCGCTCGTTCCTCGGAGCGCCGGGCGGTGATTTTGGCGATGAATGTGGAGGCAGGGCACATGGATGTGCCCTGCAGTCACATTGATCCGGGGTGGGATGACGGTGCGGGCGGTGGCGGGTTGCCGGTGGGGCCAGAGTGGCCGATGAGGGGCCGGGGGTGCCGGGGCGCCCGCAAGCTCGCTCGCTCCTCGGACGGCGCGTCGCTCAGAAGCCGTACTTGGCGCCGCTGAGCGTTTCGGAGGCCGGCGGGGCGGCGATCTTGACCGGGGCGCCGTAGTCGGTGAAATCGAGGTTTCCCTGGCTGCCCGCCGCGAGGCGCAGCAGCCTGGGCTGGGCCGTGTCCGACACGTAGAGGCTGGCGGTGTCGGTGGCCTGCGTGATCTGCAGCGCGCGCTGGCCGGCGATCGTGACGGTGGCGCCCTTCCTCAGGTTGGCTGGGACCGGTTCGAAGTTGCTGGCCAGCGTCGTCGTGTCGCAGAAGGCGCTGAAGTCGCCGAGAGTAGAGGTGCTCGTCACGCGCAGGTACTTGCCGGAGACCACCTGCAGGACCGCGGGGCTGGCGTGGCCGGCCTTCACCCAGAATGTCCGGTCCGGCTGGACCCACACCTGCTTGCCGATGGTGACGAGCCGGAACGAGCCCACGTTGCCCTTGGCGCTCTTCTCCGACATGGTGCCCACGCAGCCGGTCCCCCGCACGAGCGACAGGTTCATGCCGATCGTCACACCGGAACTGTTCAGCGTGCCGCCGACGCGGACCGTGGAGGCTGCCTTGAGGCCGGTGATCGCCGTGGCGGCGATCTGGCTGGCGGTGAGCCCGGCCAGCGGGTCGGGAGCGCCTGCGCTGGCGGCGTTGCTGGCGGCCGCGCAGGCCAGGCTCGCGACGACCGCCGCGCACAGCACAAGACCGCCCAGGGCCCGGCGCCACGCTGACACGATGGTTTCCATGTCACCGCTGCATGCCCGCTGATGCGAGCTAAAAAACACCCCTACGATGGGGATATCGGTGGACGACGATGGAGCGAGGTATCCGTGCCAGTCTCAGGTTCTTCTAGTTCTGCCAGCCCTACCGCGGCCCAGCCCGGGCGTCCGGGGGCCGAGACCGGAACGTCGCGCGTCAAGCGGGGCATGGCCGACATGCTCAAGGGCGGCGTGATCATGGACGTGGTCACGCCCGATCAGGCCAAGATCGCCGAGGACGCCGGCGCGGTGGCGGTGATGGCGCTGGAGCGGGTGCCCGCCGACATCAGGGCCGAGGGCGGCGTGGCCCGGATGAGCGACCCGGACATGATCGACGGGATCATCTCCGCGGTGTCGATCCCGGTCATGGCCAAGTGCCGGATCGGGCACTTCGCCGAGGCCCAGGTGCTCCAGGCCATCGGCGTCGACTACATCG
>DATAVV010000455.1:0-1886 GCA_036267555.1 Streptosporangiaceae bacterium
CTCTAATAGTGGCGGCGGCTAGCGTCACCGCAAGACAGTGCAACGCAAACCAACGAGGGAGAAGAAATGCCGTTCATCAACGTCAAGCTCATCGAGGACGTGTTCACCCCCGAGCAGAAGCGCCGGATCGTCGAGGAACTCACCGACGCGATGGTCGCCATCGAGGGCGAGGCCATGCGCCCGTTCACCTTGGTCGTGGTCGAGGAAGTCCGCAGCGGCGACTGGGGGGTCGCGGGCAAGGCGCTGACCACGCAGGACGTCAGGGCTCTCGCGGCCGTACCCGCCTGACCGGGCAGCGGCCTCATGCCGCCGACCGGGCCCGGCTGGCTCCGAGCCGGCCGGGCCCGGTCGGCCGGGCGAGCACCCGGGCGGCGCGCCTACGGCCGGATGCCGGGGCCGGCCACGTTCGCCTGCCGCAGCAGCAGGGTCTGCGCGCCGTCCTTCACGTAGCCGGCGAACCGGTAGGTGCCGGCGTCCAGCAAGATGCCGGTGACGCCGCCGGTGAACGGGAAGCGGAACTCGATGTCGGCCCGGCCTGCCATGTCGGTAACGCGCCGGACCGTCACCCCGGGTACGGCGGCGAGCGCGAGATACCACGTCAGCGGCGTGACGATCGCGTTTCCGTAGCCGATCAGCATGTTCGTGAGCACGCCGACGGCGTTGCAGTAGCCCGCGGTATCGGTGCATCCCGTGCGGTAGGCGTTGAGCTCGGCCAGCAGGGCCTGCGGACTGCCGCTGAGCCGGGGCTGGCTCCCGGCCGGGTTCGCAAGCGAGTAAGCCGGGCCCGCGGGCATCAGCCACCTAGTACCGCCGGCGCATTTCGCCGGCCGGGAGCAGGTCACCAGCGTGCCGTTGACGTAGGACGCCTGCACGGCGTCGTCGGCCCGGGCCCAGACTTCCCGGGTACCGATCTTGCGGTAGATCCACTGGCCAGGAGCGAGATCGGGCACCGGAGCGCCCGGATGGGCCGCGTCGGCGTTCAGCACGGCCCGCGCCACGCCTTCCATGGCCAGCTCGGCCTGGCTGGGAGGGCCCGGGTCGGCCGTCGTGCTGCCCGGCCCGGAGACCAGCGTGGTCCGCAGCAGCGCGCTCTCGGTGAACGGGATCGCCGAGTTCGGCGGGCCGTCGGCGGGCTGCCAGGCGGCCTGGGCGAGATAACGGTAGTTCGACGCGTCCAGGATGATCTCCAGGTTCGCGCTCTGTGATGTTCTTGGCAGGACGAACGCGACGCCAGCCCGCCCGGCGATGTCCGTGACGTGGCTCTTGACCTGGATGGTGGGGATGTCGGCCAGGGCCCGGTACAGCTCGGCGTTCAGGGACGGCGGCAGGACGGTCTTGCTCAGTAGGTCCTCGATGGCGGTGAAGTCCGCGGTGTGCTTGCCCGCCGGTGTCATGGCGCCATCGGGGTAGACCAGCTTGGCCAGGTAGTCATTGAGCGCGGCCGGGTCGCGGGGGAGCGAGCCCAGCTGGCTGTACAGCGTGTGACCCGAGCCGAAGGCCCAGGGGCCGCCCAGGTACTCGAGGGAGCCATCCGCGGTCGACCAGGTGCCCTGGGTGAGCCGGGCCGGGATTCCCTTCGGCGGGTGGTCCGTGTGGATGACTGTCTGCTGGTAGACCCACTTGCCGGCCGGCACCTCCGGGCCCGTCAGGGCGGCGGCCGAGGCCCGCTCGGCGAGCAGCCTCGCGGTCAGCACCGGGGGAATACCCGACGGCTGGATCGCCGCGACGAGGCCGGCCGCCAGGGCCGCGGCTAGCCCGGCGGCGATGACGAGCCGCCACCGCAGGCGCAGGCGGGGGAGCGAGATCCAGTGGCGGTGGGCGGGAACCACCACTCGTTCGGCCGAATGATCTTCGATCCCGGCCCGGAACAGTTCCTCCGCCCGCGG
>DATAVV010000456.1:0-46095 GCA_036267555.1 Streptosporangiaceae bacterium
CGGCGCGGGGCGAGACCAGCCGCCGGCCCAGCGCCGCCACCGCGGCGGCCGCGGCCGCCATGGCCAGCGCCGACGGCAGCCGGGTGACCAGTTCGCCGGGGCCGCCCAGCCGCACCGCGACCCAGATGAACATGTAGTAGATGCCGTGCACCGCGTCGACATGGCCCATCATCCGCAGCAACTCGCCGAAGGGACGCCGCACCGCGGTCAGCGTGGCGGCCTCGTCACGCCAGTACGAGGGCCCGGTGATCCGCCACAGTGCCATGCCCAGCATGGCCACGGGCGGCACCACACCCATCCAGGCGGGCCCGGGGTCGAAGCGGTCGGAGCCGGCCGCCCGGCCTGCGGCCCGGCCCATGCCCGCCGGGGCCGCGCCGGCCTCGGCCGCGGTGCCCGCGCCGCCGGGGACCGTGCGGTTCCCTGGCTGGGTCATAACGTTTCCCTGGCGCTCACGACGAGGTCGGGTGCGCGTAGAGGAACAGCCAGATATCGCTGGTCCGCCAGGCGTGCACCAGCCGGAAATGCATGCCGTTGAGCACCACCAGCGGCGCGGGATGGCCGTACTCGACCACCCACACCCGCGAGACCCGGGTCAGCCGCTGCCGCACCACGGGATCGGGCAGGAACGTGCCGACCAGCGTGGCCGACGCCACGGGCGACCTGGCCTGGGCCACGGCATCCAGCTTGCGCATGCCGTACGGGTACGCCTGCGCGAAGTTCTCGGCCTTGAACTCCAGCAGCGCGTCGCCGCGCCGCATGTGGGCGGCCACGATCCGGTTGGCCTGACGGACGTTGTCGCCGTGCCCATCGGGCTCGCGGAAGTGCCGCTGGGCGGGCGCGCCGAGCACCGCGAGCACCACGAGCACCGCGGTGCCGGCCACCCAGCCCAGCGAGGCCAGCGCCGCCCCGGCGAACAGAGCGATCGCCGGGATGCACAGCAGGACGTACCGCAGCGTGTAGAGCGGGGTGATCAGCGAGCCGATCAGCAGGATGGCCGGGGGCAGGATCAGCCACGGCAGGCACAGCGAGGTCAGCAGGCCCGGCCAGCTAGCCCGCAGCCGCTCCCGCCCGAGCACGGCGCTGACCACGATCCCGCAGGCGATGGCCAGGACCACGAGGTCCGCCATGATCGTCGGGCCGACCAGCGCGTGCAGGCCCGTGACATCGCTGAGCCCGGGGGCGGTCAGCCAGGAGAGCGTCCCGCGCTGCACGAAGCCCAGGGCCAGCACCGGGCTGGTCAGCGCGAAGCCGAACACGACAGCGGCGAGCCAGCCCAGCGCCAGCGACCTGGCGTCGCGCCCCGCGCGCAGGTAGCGCAGGGCGACGGTCACCGCGTGCGCCGGCACCACCAGCAGCCCGAATATGTCCACGATGCCCAGCGCGGCCAGGCACACCGCGTAGGCGGCCAGCCAGCGGGCCCGGGTCCGCGCGTCGCCGGCCTGCAGGGCCCCCACCAGCAGGTAGCTGGCCAGGGTCGCGAGCGCGACGACGATCGCGTACGGCCGCGCGTCCTGGCCGTAGAAGCTCACCTCGGGCAGGACCGCGAACACCAGGCCGGCGGCGAGGCCGGCCCGCGGCGAGATCAGCCGCCGGCCCAGCGCCGCCACGGCCAGCGCCGCGCCGGCCATGGCCACCGCCGACGGCAGCCGGGTCACCAGTTCGCCCGGGCCGCCCAGCCGCACCATGACCCAGGCGAGGAAGTAGTAGGCGCCGTGCACGGCGTCGATGTTCCCGAGCGTGCGCAGCAGGTTGGGCAGCGAGCGCTCGGCCGCGGACATCGTGGCCGCCTCGTCGCGCCAGTACGAGGGACCGGTGATGCCCCAGAGCATGACCACGAACGTGACCACGGGCGGGAACGCCATCATCAGCCAGCCCGGTCCGGTGAATCCGGCGGCCCGCCGGGCGTCGCCCCGCTTCGAGCCGGTCCCGGCAGCCTGGCCGACGGCGACGGGCTGTGGGCTGGGCGAGGTCACCGCGCGGTGCCTTTCGGTCTGGGCCTCCCGCTCCGGTCAAGCCGATCCGGTCAGGGCAGGCCGCTGCAATCTCTAGACCTTATGCAACCCGTGAAGGTTGCGGGAACCACTCGGCCGGGACAGTCCCGGCCAGAAGCCGCCGCGGCGGCAACCCGCTGCGGCGGCCCCGGCCCAGAGGTTAGCGAAGCCTCAGGAGCCCTTGATCGCGCGGATCGACTCCCGCAGCGAACCCATCGTGGCGAGCACCGCGGACGGCTCGTAGCCGCAGTGCGCCATGCAGTTCGCGCAGCGCGGGTCCTTGCCGCGGCCGTAGGAGTCCCAGTCGGTGGTCTCGATCAGTTCCTTGTAGGTCTTGGTGTAACCGTCGGCCATCAGGTAACACGGCTTCTGCCACCCCAGCAGCGAGTACGAGGGAATGCCCCAGGCCGTGCAGCCGAAGTCGGTCTTGCCCTCGAGGAAGTCGAGGAACAGCGCGGTGTGGTTGAGCCGCCAGCGCTTGCGGTTGCCGTCCCCGAACGCCTTGCGGAACATCTCCCTGGTCTCGGTCACGCCCAGGAAGTGCTCCTGGTCCGGCGCCTTCTCGTAGGCGTAGGCGGGCGAGATCTGCATCTGGTCCACGCCGAGGTCGTCGTTGAGGTAGTTCAGCACGTCGATCACGGTCTGCGGGGTGTCGGTGTTGAAGAACGTGGTGTTGGTGTTGACGTTGAACCCGCGCCGCTTGCATTCCTTGATCGCCGCGATGGCCTCGTCGAACACGCCCTCCTTGCAGACCGACTCGTCGTGCCGCTCCTTCAGCCCGTCGATGTGGACCACCCAGGAGAAGTAGGGCGACGGCTTGAACTTGTCCAGCTTCTTGGGGAGCAGCAGCGCGTTCGTGCACAGGAACACGAACTTCTTCTGCTTGACGAGCGCATTGACGATCTCGTCGATCTGCGGGTGCATGAGCGGCTCGCCGCCGGCGATCGACACCATCGGCGCGCCGCACTCCGCGATCGCGCCGAGGGCCTGCTCGACCGGCATCCGCTGCTTGAGCAGCGTGTGCGGCTGCTGGATCTTGCCGCAGCCCGCGCACTTCAGGTTGCACGCGAACAGCGGCTCGAGCTCGACCAGCAGCGGGAACTTGTCATTTCGGGCCAGCTTCTGGCGCAGCAGGTAACTTCCCACGCGCAAGCTCTGGCGCAGTGGCATCGGCATTATTGCTTCAACTCCTTGGGAAGCCCGAAGCGGATGGATTCGGTGGCGACGACGCGCTCGCTGACCTCGACCGATCCGAGGCCCGACAGCGCGTCGATGATCTGGCCGACGACGGCCGGCGGCGCGGACGCCCCGGCGGTCAGTCCCACGACCGACGTTCCGGCGAGCCAGTCGAGCTGGATGTCCTCGGCCCCGTCGATCAGGTACGCCGGGGTCCCGGCCCGCTGCGCCGTCTCGACCAGGCGCTTGGAGTTCGACGAGTTGGCCGAGCCCGCCACCAGCAACACGTCGGACTCGGCCGCGATCGCGCGCACCGCTAGCTGGCGGTTGGTCGTGGCGTAGCAGATGTCGTCGCTGCCCGGCCCGCGCGCGGCGGGGAACCGATCGAGCAGCGCGCGGGTGATGCCGCTGGCCTCGTCGGCCGACAGCGTGGTCTGCATCAGGTAGGCGATCTTGCCCGGGTCCTGCGGCTCCAGCCTGGCCACGTCGTCCACGGTCTCGACCAGGGTCATGGCCCGCGGCGCCTCGCCCAGCGTGCCCTCGACCTCCTCGTGCCCGGCGTGCCCGATGAACGCCACCTGGTAGCCCTCGGCAGCGAACCGGCGCGCCTCGACATGAACCTTGGACACCAGCGGGCAGGTCGCGTCGATGGCCTCCAGGCCCCGGGCCGATGCCTGCTCGCGCACCTCCGGAGACACCCCGTGCGCGGAGAACACCACGATCGCGCCGTCGGGGACTTCGTCGAGTTCGTCCACGAAGATCGCTCCGCGGCCCTCCAGGTCGGTCACGACGACCTTGTTGTGCACGATCTGCTTGCGCACGTACACCGGGGGGCCGTGCCGGTCGAGCACCCGCTCGACGATCTCGATGGCCCGCTCCACGCCCGCGCAGAACGAGCGCGGCCCGGCCAGCAGCACCTGGCGGGGCCCGCAGGCCTCGGCCCAGCGGGCGAGCGCCGGCCCGGCCAGCCGCAGCGACCGCAGCGCGGCGATGCCGCCCGGCACCGCCCGCGGACTGAAGAGCGGACGGTCCGGGGTGTCCGACAGCGCCCGGAGCACCACCGCGGGACGGCCGGCCGCGGCCGCAAGCAGCGGGGCCGACTCCATGTCCGCGGCCAGGGCGCCCGCGGCGGCCAGTTGCTCGCGCTGGCCGCGCCGCACCAGGTGGTCAACGGTGACGATCTTGCCCGCCGTGGCCCGCAGCCCGGCCCGGCGCAGTTCCCCGGCCAGCAGCGGCGCGGAGGCAAGCGTCACGCTGTCCGCCGACCCGAGCCGGCTGACTTGCGTTCCGACCACGATGTCGCCCGGCTGCTGCTCCGGGGCCAGCCCGCCGCCGACACCGCCGATCGCCATCATTTTGAACGCGGCATCGCGAAGCTCTTGCGCCGTCGCGGCGGACCTGGCCACGCCGTAGCCGCTGCGGCGCACGTCGCCGCGCCCGTCAAGGCCCCGGCGCACGGCTCGCGCCTCCAGCCTCAGCGGCGAGCAGACGAGCAGATCGTTCGGCTCGGTCATTGAGCACCCCCCGCTTTGGTCGCCGGGCCGGACAGGTACCGGCCCAGGGCACTGACCGGGAACACCAGCCGGTACAGGTGGTAGTTGATGTAGAAGTCACCGGGGAACCCGGTCCCGGTGAACTGCGGTTCGTCCCAGGTCCCGTCGGGGCGCTGGGTCTGCGCCAGCCACCGGACGCCGCGCTCGACGGCGTCCTGCTCCTGCGGGCCGCCGCCGGCCAGCAGGGCCAGCAGCGCCCACGCGGTCTGCGACGCGGTGGACTCGCCGCGGCCCGACCAGCCGGCCGGGTCATCGTAGGACCGCAGGTCCTCGCCCCAGCCGCCGTCGGCGTTCTGCCGGCTGACCAGCCAGGCCATGGCGCGCCGGATCACCGGCTTGCCGGGCCGGACACCCGCGGCGATCAGGGCGGGCACCACCGCGCCGGTCCCGTACACGTAGTTCGCGCCCCACCGGCCGAACCACGAGCCGTCGCTCTCCTGCGCTCGCAGCAGCCAGGTCACGCCCCGGCGCACCTCCCTGGACGCGCCCAGGCCGAGCACGGCCAGCGCCTCCACCGTGTGCGCGGTGACGTCGGCCGACGGCGGGTCGATAACCTCGCCGAAGTCGCAGAACGGCAGCTTGGTCACCAGGCGCGCGGTGTTGTCGGCGTCGAACGCGCCCCACCCGCCGTCGCGCGACTGCATGCCGATCAGCCAGCGCACCGCGCGCGCCGTCGCGTCCGTGGCCCGGCGGGCCAGGCCGGGCGACGAGTCGTCAGTGTCGGCCTCGGGGGGACTACCCCCCCAGACCCCCCCGCTTACTGCGGTAGGCGGGCGGGTGAACCGCCGCAACGCGAGCACCACTTCGGCCGTGTCGTCCACGTCCGGGTAGCCGTCGTTGTCGAACTCGAACGCCCATCCCCCCGGGGCCAGGTCCGGCCGCTGGACCTGCCAGTCGCCCGGGCCGAGGATCTCCTCGTCCAGGAGCCACCGGGTCGCCGACTGCAACTGGGGGTGCTCGGACGGCACGCCGGCGTCGCCGAGCCCGACCAGGGCCAGCACCGTGTCCCAGACCGGGGACTGGCAGGCCTCCAGCCGCCGGACCGGCCCTTCGGGCGAGTCCTCCCAGATCGTGAACCGGTCCAGGCCCGCCAGGCCGCGCTTGATTACCGGGTGATCGAGGCCGTAGCCGAGCAGGTGCAGCGCGATCAGCGAGTACACCCAGGGCGGCTGGATACCGCCCCAGCAGCCGTCGTTCTCCTGCCGGGCGATGATCCACTCGGCGCACCGGCGCATCGCCGCCCGGCGGATGGCCCGGGCCGGGGCCAGGCCGGCCCCGCGCCGCTCGTAGACGTGCAAGGCCCGGTCGAGCCCGTTGAACACCGCGCCCCAGGGGTCACGGGCCGCTCCGCCCGCTGGGCCGGAGGCGGCGACCGGCCCGGACAATTCGTTAAGGCCGAAAGGAAGGGGGCGTACCGGTCGCAGCGAACCGACGATGGTCAGCGGCACAATCGTCTGGCGTGCCCAGCAGCCCCAGTCGTACACATTGAGCGGGAACCAGGCCGGAAGGTAGATCATCTCCGGTGGCATGACCGGCAGGTCGTCCCAGGGCCAGGCGCCGAACAGGGCCAGCCAGATCCGGGTGAACACGCGGGTGGCGCCGATCCCGCCCCGCATCCTGATCCAGTCCGCGGCGATCAGCATGTGGGCGGCGTCCGGGGAGTCGCCGGCCAGCCGCAGGGCCACGTAGGCCTCGACGGTCGTGGACAGTTCGGCCTCGCCGCCGCGGAAGTTGGCCCAGGTGCCGTCCGCGCGCTGGCAGGACCGGATCCAGCGGGCCGCCGCGGCGGTCTGTTCGGGCGTGCGCACGCCGAGGAACTCCCGCAGCAGGAGATCCTCGGCGTCCATGGTGACGTTGGTCTCGAGTTCGCCCTGCCACCAGCCCTGCTCGTGCTGCAGCCCGAGCAGGTGTTCGACGCCGCGGTCCAGCGCGGCCCGGGCTGCCTCCCGGGCCTGCGCGGGCGCGCCGGTGCGAGCCTGGGTCAGGGTCATGTCGCCATCACCGCAGTCCTGCCTCTCCTCTCACCACTGGCGCGCCGTGATGAACTCGGCGATCCCGGCGAATTCGGCCCGGACGTCGTCGGGCATCTCGGCTTCGGCCAGGCACTTGTCGGCCAAGGCCAGCGCGGCGTCGGCCTCGGATTCCGCCCACTCCCGGCCGCCGGCCGCCTCGACCAGGCCGGCCGCGTGGATCAGGTCGTCCTCGCTGAGCGGCTCGGTCTGGGTCAGCAGCGCGCGCAGTTCACCGCCGGCCTGCGTGCCGCTGTTCAGGGCGGCCACGATCGGCAGCGACTTCTTCCTGGTCCGCAGGTCCGAACGGACCGGCTTGCCGGTGACGTCCGGCGCGCCCCAGATGCCCAGCAGGTCGTCGGTGAGCTGGAAGGCCAGGCCCACGTGGGCCCCGAACCCGGCCAGGCCCATGGCCAGCACCGCGGGGGCGCCGACGTAGATGGCGCCGATGCTGCAGGCGCAGGCCATGAGGGCCGCGGTCTTGTCCCCTGCCATCTGGCGGCACTCATCGAGCGTCACGTCGTCGCGGCGCTCGAAGGCCAGGTCCGCGCCCTGCCCGGCGATCAGCCGCTGCACGGACGCGCCCAGGCAGCGCGACGCCCACAGGCCCTGCGGCGCCGGGCCTTCGAGCAGCAGGTCCTGGGCCAGGGCCAGCAGCGCGTCGCCGGCCAGGATCGCCGCGCCCACGCCGTACACGGTCCAGGCGGTCGGCCGGTGCCGGCGCTCGGTGTCGCCGTCCATGATGTCGTCGTGCAGCAGGGAGAAGTTGTGCACGAACTCCACGGCCGCGGCGGCGGGCACGCCCCGCTCCGGCGCGGCGCCCGCGGCCCGGGCCGACAGCAGGGCGAGCGCCGGGCGCAGCGCCTTGCCGGCCGAGGCCCGGCCGGTCGGGCGGCCCTCGGCGTCGGTCAGCCCCAGGTGGTACGAGGCGACGATGCGCACCTCGGGGCTCAGCCGCTTCACGGCCGCGGCGGTCGCCGGGCCGACCAGGTCGCGGGCGTTCTCCACGCCCGCGGGGATCGTGGCCGTCATGACGGCCTCCGGGCCGCTCCGGCCGCCTGCGCCGCGGGGACGGTGTCCCGCGCGGGGTGCGTGGCCTGCCCGGCCAGCGCGTGGATCAGCTCCTGTGCAGCAGTGCGTCCGCTCCGCACGGCACCCTCCATCGTGTCCGGCCATCCGGTATCGGTCCAGGCCCCGGCCATCATCAGGCCGGGCAGCGAGGTCACAGCGCCGGGGCGCAGCGCCCCGGATCCAGGGGCCTGGCGGAACGTCGCCCGGCGCTCCCTGGTAACGAAGAAATCGGTGACGCGGGCCTGCGCGGCGGCGGGGAACAGCTCCTCGAGCGCGGGCAGGAAGCGTTCCCGCAGCGCGGCGGCCGGGACGTCGACGTAGCTGTCGGCCGCGGACAGCGACACCGCCAGGTACTGCCCGCCCGGCTGGCTTTCCGCCCGGCCCGACGCCGCGGTCTTGTCGAATACCCACTGCACCGGGGAGTCCACCGCCGCCGCGAACGGCAGGCTGGTGACCTTCCGGTCGTAGACCACGTGCACGTTCACGATCGGCGACGCGCCGAGGTCCTGCCACCGGGCCGCGCCGGCCACACCCGCCGCCCCGGCCAGCCGGGCGGCCTGCGCCGCGGGCACGGCGAGGACCACGCCGTCGGCGCGGATGACCCCCTGGCCGGCGCCTTCCGCTACGGTTCCAGCGTCGGCGCCGGCGTCATCCGGGCCGGCCGTGTCGTCCCGGCCTGTGTCGTCGCGGCCGGTGTCGTCGCGGCCCGTGTCGTCGCGGCCGGCGGCGAGCTGGACCCGGTACCCGCCGGCGGGATCGGGCTCCACCGCGGCCGCCTTGGTCGTCATCCGGACCTGCGCGCCGAGCCGGTCCAGCAGGCGGCCCGCGGCCTGGCCGTGCAGTTCACCGAGCGGCACCGCGGGCACGCCGATGTCCGCGGCGCCGTTGCTGAGCAGCAGCCCGGTCTTGAGCACGGTCGCGGCCAGTGCGGTGTTCGCCTCGTCCCCCTCGATGTTCAGCGAGGAGATGATGAACAGGTCCCAGAGCCGGCGGCGAGCGCGCTCGTTCTGGCCGCGAGCGCTGAGCCAGTCCCCCAGCCGCTGGGCATCCAGCGCCGGCGCGGCCGGGTCGGTGAACCGCATGGCCAGGGCGGCGCGGAACACGCGCAGCCGTTCGGGCAGCGAGAGGAACCGGTAGGCGAGCAGGGTCGCGCCCAGGTGCAGGGGCGCGGGCAGCCGGTTGCGGCGCAGCCGGGCGGACCGGCCGCCGGGCGCCAGCACAGTCACGTCGAAACGGTCCTGCATGGCCACGGACCCGGTCACGCCGAGCTGGGCGAGCAGCTCCTGGTAGCTGGTGCAGCAGCGCAGGAACACGTGCTGCCCGGTGTCGATCATCACCCCGCCGCGGGAGAACGAACTGGTCGCGCCGCCGAGCCGCGGCCGGGCCTCGATCAGGGTCACGTCGTGGCCGGCCTCCCGCAGCGTGATGGCCGCGGTGATGCCCGCCAGGCCGCCGCCGATCACCACGACGCTGCGCGCGGTCATGCCTGCCCCCCGCGCGCGCTGCTCTCCGCGGCCGGCGTGTCAGCGGCCGGCGGGCCGGCGGCCCGGGCGGAGGCGGGCGGGGCGCCGGCGCTGGCGGGCACGCGCTCGGCGATCCCGGCCAGCGCGCGCACCGCGACCATGGCCTTGGCCTTGCCCGGCAGCGACTGGCGCTCGCGCAGGGCGGCCTGCGGCGCGGCCACGATCTGCTCCAGCAGCCGCAGGTAGATGCCCGCCATCGCGCCCGCCGAGGCCGCGCTGCGTCGGTCCAGCAGCGGCAGCAGCCGCAGCCCCCGGGCGTACCAGCCAAACGCCCGCTCGGCCTCGAAGCGCATCAACTCGATGAGCCCGGGATCCTCGGCCAGGACGTCGGCCCGGTCCAGGGTCAAAGGTTGCGCACCGAAGCGCTCGGCGTCCCGCGCGGGCAGGTACACCCGGCCGTTCAGCAGGTCCTCGCGGATGTCCCGCAGGATGTTGGTCACCTGAAGCCCGATCCCGAGCGCGTCGGCCAGCGGCTCGGCCACGGCCGGGTCCCGGCTGCCGAACACGCCGAGCGAAAGCCGCCCGATCGACCCGGCCACGCACCGGCAGTAGTGCTCAAGCTCGTCGAACGTGGCGTAGGTGGTGCCCCGCACGTCCGCCTCGCAGCCCTCGATCAGCTCGCCGAACGCGCCCAGCGGCACCGGGTAGCGGTCCGCGGCGTCCGCGAGCGCCAGCAGGACCGGGTCCCCGGCGGCCGCGTCCGCGCCGTGGCTCTCCACGCCGCTGATGGCGGCACGCGCCTGCGCCAGCGCGGTCAGCTTCTCCGCGGCGGGCAAGGTCCCGTCGCCGATGTCGTCCACCCGGCGAGCGAACGCGTACACCGCCGACAGCGCCCGCCGCTTCGGCGCGGGCAGCAGCCGGATGCCATAGGAGAAGTTCCTGGCCTGGGTCTTGGTCACCTGTTCGCAGTGCTCGTACGCGTCGCGAACCTCGGCGGAGTACGGCGCCTGGGTGGTCATCGCCTCACCGCCCCCTCGTGTAGGCCAGGAGCAACTCGGCGGCCAGCCGCGGCTTGCGCGGCCGGGGCGTCGCGGCCAGCACGTCGTGGTCGGCCGCGGCGATCGCGGCCAGGGCGGCCCGGCCGCCCGCGACGTAACCCGCCACCGCCGCCCGCGCGGCGCCGTGCAGCATGCCGATCAGCGGGGCGCCGGCGTCCAGCATCACCCGGGCCCGCCCGGTCTCGAACGCCATCAGCGCGCGCACCGCCGACGACGCGCGGTCCCGGGCCAGGTCCTCCGGCGTGCAGCCGAACTGCTCCAGGTCCTGCGTCGGCAGGTAGATCCGGCCCGCGCGCAGGTCCTCCGCCACGTCCTGCCAGTGCTCGGCCAGTTGCAGCGCGGTGCAGACGGAGTCGGAAAGCTCGGCCCGCCGCGGCGAGAAGCTGCCGAAGATATACAGCACGATGCGGCCGACGGGGTCGGCCGACAGTCGGCAGTAACCGCGCAGGTCCTCGAAGGTCTCGTACCGCGAGACGACCTGGTCCTGCCGGTTCGCCCGGATGAGGTCGAGGAAGGGCTCCATCGGGATCCCGCAGTCGGCGACGGCCGGCCCCAGCGCCCGCACCACCGCAATCCTCGGCTCAGCGCCAGCACCTCCCGGGACACCACCGGCGCTCGCCCCGGGCGAATCTCCGTCGCCGTCACCAGCGCCGGAAATGGGCGGGTCCCCGGGCTTGCCGCCGGCGGCCCCGGGCTGGTCGACGGGCTTGCCGCCGGGCATGTCGCCGACGCCCGCGGCGGCCCCGGCCGGCGCGCCCTGGCCCGCTTCGCTCTTCCCCAGGCCCGCGTACAGGCGGCTCCCCAGGCCCGCGTACAGGCGGCGCAGGTCGGCCTCTAGCTCGTCGAGCAGGCTCAGCCGCTGGTCGACGGGGGCCTGATCGCCGATATCGTCCGTGGTCCTGGCGAATCCGTACACGGCCATGAGGTAGCGCTTGCGGCCGGTCGGCAGCAGCCGCAGCGCCACGGGAAAGTTCTCGCCGTCGGCCCGGGCCGCCCCCGGATTGACCGCGTCGACGGCAGCCGCGAGCGCCCCCGCGGGTTCCTCCGCGGGTCCCTCCGCCAGGCGGAGCCCGTCACTCACCCTTGTCCCGTCGCGCGCCACGATCTCTATTTGGGCACAGGTGTCAATTGAAAGGCAAATAATGACGCGTGTGTCAGCTGACGTGCGCGTCGCCTTTCTCACTGGTTTGCCTCAGCGCACGGGCCGCGTTTTGCCGGACCGACGTGCTCTAAGCCCTGCTCGCGAAGGCTCTGCGCGCAAAACCTGGCCCGGAGCTAAACATTAACTGACGCTGATGTCATACGCCGCGAAACTGACGCCGATGTCATATAGCAAAGCTGACGTCGATGTCATATCCGGGAAACTGACGCCAATGTCATATTGCACGGCCGGGCCCCTTTCCAGCCCGGTTCCCGGGCATCCGGAGGCCGGCCACCGCCGTCGCGGCACGCCCGAAACGCCGCGAAACTGGACATTTACCGGCCCGCACCGCCCGCCGCGGAAACGTGGCCCCGCCCCGCGCTGACGCCTGCCGCGCCTCCGGGCGGGCCGGCCATCCGGCCAGGTGAGCGCGGCACCGTGACCGCGGTAGCCGCGTCGCCACGACCGCGGCGCGGGTGTTGCCGGCCATAGCCGGTCATCCGCGCGCACCGTAGGCTCCGCACCCCGCCCGGGCCCATCGGCGGCGGGTTTGGGGCGAGTTTGGGGCGAGTGCCGCGAGGGCCGGGCCGACCGGCCCCAGTCGGGCGGAACCGAATTCAATTCGGTTTTAACCCGGCCGGCCGAAGCGCGCTGGTATGGCAGGACCCGGCATCAGCGAAGCAGCGCCGGCCGGGCCGCCGGCCGTCAGTGGCTTGCCGCCAACCCGGTTCGGGAAAGGGCGGCCGAATCGGCGGCCCGTCCGCTAAATGACGCCCGCAATGTGGCGACACCACGCCGAATGTCGCCACGTCACGCCGAAGGCGCAGCTTTTACCCCGCAACCGGTCCCGGAAAACCACCCTGCTGCCCGCGCGAACTACCCAGTTGCCGCGCGAACCACTCTGTTGACCGCGCGAACCATCCTGTTGCCCACGCGAACCGCTCCGTTGCCCGCGCAAACCACCTGTTGGCCACGACCCACCCTGTTGACCGCGAACCACCTGTCGACCGCGAACCACCTGTCGACCGCGAACCACCCTGTTGCCGCGCGGCCCCGCGCGATTTAGCCGGGCCGACCGCCAAACCCCCGGATCCCTCCGGATCCCTCCGGATTTCGCCGGATTTCGCCGGATTTCGCCGCTCCGCCGAACGCGGCAGCGCAACGTCTCGCTCATGCCCCGCCCGGTCCGCCCCACAAGCCACGCTGGTCACTCCAGTTCCCGTCCCGCCGCCCTCGCTCGGCGAGGCGGCCGATGAATGTGAGCCTGGGGCAGTTGTATGTGCCCCGAGGGCACATTGATCGCGATCGTGGTGATCGCTGGCTCGGGGCGTGAGGCGGGCAGATGGGCCACGGGGCCCGAGGGGACCAGGGCATAGCGCGGGCGGAGAACCGGATATAAGGTGCCGGCGCGGCGCAATCATCCCAGCGGTCGCGGCCAGTACGATCTGGGCCTTGCTCCCCCGCCGCCGCGACGGTTACCGTGGCGCCCCTCTCGGCCGGGGACCTGTGCTTTCCGGAGGCGAAAGGCCAGGCAGATGTCACACTGACGGTATTGGCGGTTAAACAGGTTCATTGCGGCGGTTTGCCCGGACGCCGCCGCGATGGGGGCATTGGGAGCGGGTGCGGGCGCAGGGCGAGCGGTGGGTGGCATTGTGTTGAGATTTCGCTGGTATTTGGGCACTGATCCGCCGTCGTACTTGTTCGGTGCGCCGTATCGTGTGGGCTGCGCCCGGTCGGGAATGCCAGGGAGGTACCGGTGCAAATGGACTGTTACAGGTAGCGGCCCATGGACAGCCGGGTGAGGGCCACGGGACCGGTCGGCCAGGCACCTGATGTGGTTTGGCCGGTCAGATCCGGCGCGGTGCCCCCGCTGGCCGATGGTTTCAGCGCGCGGCCCGAGACCGCCCCCGCACTTGGCTCGGGGCTGGTTCCCGGCGCCGGCGTGGCGCTCGTGGCCGGGCAGAACGCCCCGGCAGGTTCGCCCGACTGGGTCGGAACGTGCGGCAAGACTCAGCTCGCCGCGTTCTTCACTGAATCCCTGTGGCGATCGCGCGGGATAGACCTGCTGGTCTGGGTGTCGGCGACGAGCCGGGCCTCGCTGCTGTCGGCCTACGCCGAGGCGGCGGCGGCCAGCGGTTCCGATCACGTGGGAGACGCCGAGTCCGTCGCGACCCGCTTCGTCGGCTGGCTCGGCCAGACCAGCCGGCCGTGGCTGGTGGTGCTCGATGACCTGGCCGACCCGGCGGACATGGAGGGCCTGTGGCCCGAGAGCTCGGTCGGCCGGGTGCTGGTCACGACCGCGAACCCGGCGGCCGTCTCCGGCGATCACCGGATGCTGGCCCTCCCGGTGCGTGCGTTCAGCACCCGGGAGGCCCTGAGTTACCTCATGGGCCGCCTCACCGCCGACCCCGACCAGCGCATCGGGGCGATCGATCTCGTGGCCGACCTCGGGTGTGAGCCGTTCGCGCTGGCTCAGGCCAGCGCGGTGATCGCCAGTTCCGGACTGTCGTGCCGGGACTACCGGGACTATTTCGCGCAGCGGCGGGGCCAGCTCGCCGAGGTCGGCGTGGGTGACCGGTCGGCCGTCGCGGTCACGTGGACGCTCTCGGTCGAGCAAGCTGAGCGGCTGGCGCCGGGGGGCGGCGCACAGCACTTGCTGGCGATGGCCGCGCTGCTGGACGGGCACGAGTTCCCGGGGGAGGTTTTCACCTCGCCGGCCTGCTGTCAGTACGTCTCGAACGGCATCGGCGGCGCCGTCGACGCGAGACGGGTCTGGGCCACGGTGCTGAGCCTGGAACGGGTGGGCCTGCTGAGCATCGAGGTGACGGGCCCCGCCCCTTCGGTGCGGGTGAATTCCGCGGTTCAGGCCGCGGTGCGCCTGGCCGCTCCGCAGGTGATGCTGGACCGTGCAGCCCAGGCGGCCGCGGACGCGCTGCTCGAGATCTGGCCGGAAGAGGAGCCGCACGCCTGGACGGCCGCGGCCCTGCGGTCGTCCGCGTTCACCCTCCAGAAGTACGCCGGAGACGCGCTGTGGACGAGCGGCACCGGCCATCCGATACTGCTGCGGGCGGGGCAGAGCATGGACGGTGCCCGCCTGACCGGCCCGGCCGTGGAGTACTGGCGCGACCTGGCCGCGGCCAGTGACCGGATCGTCGGGCCCGGGAGCCCGGACACGCTCATGGCCGGCAACCGGCTGGCCGGGGCGCTGCGCGCGGCCGGGCTGGCCAAGGAGGCCATCGCGTGGGCGCAGTGGGTTCTGGCCGGGCGCGGCCGGGTGCTGGGACCGGAACATCCCAGCACGATCGCGGCCCGGGTCGATCTCGGCCGCGCCTACGTGGCCGCCGGGCAGTCCGACGCCGCGCTCCCCATCCTGGAGCAGGCGGCCGGGGACTGGGAGCGCGCCCGCGGCGCGGACAGCCCCGAGGCGCTTGAGGCGCGGGACGACTTCGCCGCGGCGTGCCTCGCCGCGGGGCGGACCGGCGACGCCGCGCGGCTGTACCGGCGCACGCTCGGCGACCGGGAACGGGTCCAGGGACCGCATGCTCCGGACACCATGAAGACCCGCCAGCGGCTGGCCCACGCCTACCTGGCCGAGGGCAAGACCAAAGACGCCATCGGCCAGCTCAAGCGCCTCGTGAACGACCGGGAGCGCGTACTCGGCCCCGACCACCTGGACACGATCGTGGCCCGCGGCAGCCTGGCCGCCGCGTACCACAAGGTCGGCAGGATGGCGTCGGCCCTGCAACTTTACGAGCAGGCGTGCACGGGTTACGAACGGGTCCTGGGCGCCGACCATCCCGAGACCCTGGCCCGCCGGGGCGACCTGGCCCACGCCTACTACACCGTGGGCCGGCTCTCCGACGCCACGACGATGCTGCGCGATACCGTCGAACGCTGCGAGCGGGCCCTCCCCGCGGGAGACCCGCTGACGCAGACCCTGCGGGAGAGCCTGGCCAACATCGCCGGAGCATGACAAGCCGCTTTAGCGGCCTCAGAAGGCAACGCCGACCGGGCCAGGAATGGCCCGGTCGGCGGTCACGCCTGCGGTCAGTGCCGGCGCTGCCGCCCTCCGTCGCTCTCCCGCTGGATCTGGAAGAACGGTGACTCCAGGACGTAGCGCGCGACGAACATCAAGATGGCGCCCAGTACGACGACGCCGATGAGCGAGTAGTTCTGGGAAGCCGCCGCGCCCTGTATCGACTTCACGATGATCCAGCCCAGGAACACCGCGGCGGCGATGGGCAGGATGCCCAGGATCAGGGCATCCCAGGGGCTGCGGACCAGGCGACGCCGGTAGTACACGATCGTGGCGAGCGCGGTGAGGATGTAGAACGCGGCGAACAGCAGCCCGCTGGTATCGATCACCGAGGTGAACGCGTTCTGCAACGACCCCGCGAGCAGGTACACCCACGTCAGCCCGATAAGCAGCACGCCCACGACCACGCTGGCCGCGACCGGGGTGGCGAACCGGCGAGACACCCCGGACAGGACCTCCGGCAGCGTCCGGTAGCTGGCCATCCCGTACATGATCCGGGACGTGAGCACGATGTTCGTCAGCGTGGCGGCGATCACCGACAGCGCCAGGGCCAGCGCCATGACCTTGGACCAGTCGGAGCCGCCCAGCGCCTGGGCCACGTACACGAGCGCGGAGGTCGAGTGCGACTGCAGCTTGGCCGGTGACACGAGGCCCTGCAGGCCGAGTTGCGCTATCGAGTAGATGATGGTCAGCAGGATGACCGCCATGATGGCGGCCCGGCCCGGGTTGATCCGGCGGTGCTTGGTTTCCTCGTTGACGTAGAGGGTGCCCTCCCAGCCGCTGAAGATGAACACCGACAGGAGCAGGCCGGAGACGAGGCTGCCCTTCCCGCCGATGCCCGACGGGCTGAACCAGCCCTTGGATATGGGAAAGGTGCCGTGGTGGTGGTGCAGGACCTCGATCAGCCCCACGACCGCGAAGCCGATGAGGATCGTGTACTCAACCACGGCCATCCCGACCTGTGTTCGCGCGGTGATGCGGATGCCGATAATGGCGATGACCAGCATGGCCAGCGAGATCGCGGTGGCGATGCCGACATTCGTCCAGGTGCTGCCCGAGCTGCTGGTGAAGACGGCGAGGACCGAGGGCCCGAGGACCACGACGCCCGCGATGGCCCCGATGATGTAGCCGGCGATCATCAGCCACCCGGTCATGAAGCCGAGGTAGGGGTTGATGGCCCGGCCCACCCACTCGAAGGATGCGCCGCAGTTGGCGTTCCACATGTTCAGCCGGCGGTAGGCGTTGGCGATGATCAGCATCGGGATGGCCGTGAGCACGATGCTCGCCACGCCGCCGTACGCCGTGGCCAGCGCGAGCGGGGCCAGCGTCAGCGCGACACACACCGCGGGGGCGGACGAGGCCATGCCGATGACCGTGTCCTGGGCTACGCCGATGGCATCAGGCTCGAGACGGGCGGGCGGGGCCGGCGCGATCCCCGAGACGGTGGCGGCCGGGTAATCCGTCATCTGTACTCCTGTCGTGTGGGCCCGCGAAACCTCAGGCGTGAGCGCGGGCGGCGTGTAAGGAACGCGCGCCCTGTCGCGCACCTGGGTTGGCCAGCCCTGGCTGCCTGGGGCACCGGCCACCGGGAGCCCGCGCGGCGCAGATCCCCCCGCGGTCGCCAATGCCATTCGGGGCACCGTTGATGAATGGGCCTGCGACACGCTGACAAGTCCCGCTCGCATGTCGGCACAGCATGGGAACCCCCCAGGCGATTAACAACGTCGCCGGTCAGAGCGCGAGCCATTACGGGGCTTGCCGCGGGATGCGTTGGGGATGCGGTCAGGCGGCCGAGCCCTCCGGGATCATAGCGGTTATTTGCGGATAGTGAACCCCTAGCCCGTAAGTTGACTATTTTTGCGATAGGCACAAGATGCGCATCAGTGGACACGGGCCATATCCCGAAATCCGGACAACTTGGGCGAACAACGCCGCACGCCACCGGGCGGCCGTCTCCCGGCCGGATTGTGGCTAGCCGCTAGCCGGCCAGCAGCGTGTCCGAATCCCCCCTAAGCCGAAGCCGACTTGATCCGTTCCATTAAGGGGCCGCGTTCTGGGCGCGTTCACGCCCGCTTCAAGGCGCCGTCGACAAGTGCCGTATCGTATCGCAAAGCGATACTTCCCGACGAGGCGCGGCGAGTGTTCCGGCCGGTAACTTCTGGCCTGAACTGATCATAAATACGCAGGCCATCCTGTACTGTACCGACGGGAAACCATTCATCCCACCGCGGGGAGTGATGTTGTCTCAGAGGTCTCGCGATCCGCGGTATGGCGCGTGCCGGCCTGAACCGGTGCCGCGCGGTCATGCCACCCGGGAGCCCGCGATCCGGACCGAGGAGTTATCGCATGGGCGCGCACATGTTGCCTGGCCGCGAGCGATGGCGCGCCAGGCGCCGCTCGATCCGGTTCATCATGGGGGCAACCCTGGCCATCCCGGTCCTCGCGGTGCTCGGCATCTGGGGTTTCGCGGGCGTCACGCTCACCGAGGGGCTCGAGCACAACCGGACGGCCCAGCACGGCACGGTGCTGATCCGGGTCGCACTGGCCGACGTGATCGGCCTCGTCGCCGTCCTCGTGGCGACCGTGGTCATGTTCTGGTTCGCGCGCCGGGTCTCCCGCGACGTCTCCAGCCTGGAGGCCACGGCGCGGCGCTTCGCGGACCAGCGGTTCCCCGACCTGATGGCGCGGCTGCGCCGTGGGGAGCCGGTTTCGGCCGAGGCCGACGCGTCCGCGGTCGCCGACGTGAAGATCACTGAGGTCGCCCGCGCGGCCGAGGCGCTCGCCGGCGTGCAGCGGACCGCCGTCGCCGCGGCCGCCACCGAGACCAGCCTGCGCAGCGGGGTCAGCCAGGTGTTCGTGAGCCTGGCCCGGCGCAACCAGTCCTTGCTGCAGCGGCAGCTTCGCCTGCTTGACGACCTGGAGCGCAGGGCCGCCGACCCCGCGGCGCTGGCGGACCTGTTCCCGCTCGACCACCTCACCACCCGGATGCGCCGGCACGCCGAGGGCCTGATCATCCTGTCCGGGGCGGTGCCCGGGCGAGGGTGGAGTCGCCCCGTGCCGGTCATCGACGTGATCCGCGGCGCCATCGCCGAGGTGGAGGACTACAAGCGGATCGCGGTCGTCACCACCGCCGAGGAGATGGTGATCGGCTCGGCTGTGGCCGACATGATCCACCTGCTGGCCGAGCTCATCGAGAACGCCGCCATGTTCTCCCCCTCGGGCACGCGCGTCGAGGTCAGGGCCGAGCGGGTTGGCAACGGTTTCGCCTTCGAGATCGAGGACCGCGGCCTGGGCATCAAGGCCGAGGAACTGGACGCGATCAACGAGCGGCTGGGCAGCCCGGCTGACTTCGACCTGGCCAACGCCGACCAGCTTGGCCTGTTCGTGGTGGGCAAGCTCGCCGCGCGGCACGGGGTGCGCGTCTTTCTGCGCCCTTCTCCCTACGGCGGGACCACGGCGATCGTGGTGCTGCCCCGCACCATGGTCACGCAGGAGGCCGAGACGTCGACCGACGACCAGCCCGCCGAGGAGATCCGAGGCGCTGGCCGCAACGAAGAGCTGCAACTGGCCCTCACCGGCCGGCGGATGCGTCGGACCGCGCCGGCCGCCGACGACCTCCACGCCCGGCTGGGCGTGGAGCCGGGTGTGTCGGACGCGGTCGCGGCTCCGGCCGCGCTGCCCGCGGCCGCCGGCCAGCCGGGCTTTCCCGCGCGAGCCGATGCGGCCGCGCACCCCGAGCCCAGCGCGACCGCAGATACCGAGATCACGGCGGCCCAGCCGGTGTTCCCCGCGCCGCCCGCCGTCAGTTCGGCCGAGCCGGCGTTCCCGGCCCCGCCCGCCCCCGCCTCGGCCAGCCCTTCGGGGTTCCCGCCCCCGCCCGACTCCAGCCACACGCAGCCGTCCTTCTTCCGGCTGGGCACGGGCCCGGTGCTCCCGCCCTCCCCCACGCCCGCGAATCAGCCTGCCCCCGGCGAGCCCGCGCACGGCCAGCCCGCGGCAACCGAGTCCGGGCCGCGCTCGCCGGCGGCCGGTTCCGGCTCGGCCGCCCTGCCCACCCGGCACGGCGCGAGAAACGCCCGGCCGTCCCTGTTCCAGGCGCGATCTGACCCGCCGGACCTGACCGGCCGGATGGCCAGCCCGCAGGCGCCGGGCCCGGTGACCCAGCGCAGCAGCGCGGCCCAGCAGCCCGGCCTCACTCACCCGGTAGGCCCCGGCCAGCCGGCGAGTCCGGCTCAGCCGGCCGGCGGCCCGGCCCCGCCCGGTCCCAGCGGGACGGCTGGCACACACCTGGGCTTGCCGCGTCGTGTCCGCCAGGCGAACCTGTCACCGCACCTGCGGGGCAGCGGGTCGGTGGCCGGCCCGCCGACCCGGGGACCGGAGGCCCGCTCGCCGGAACAGGCGAAGAGCCTGCTGTCCTCGTTGCAGCGTGGGTGGGAACGCGGCCGCGAGACAGAGGTGCCAGACTCAGAAGCCACCGGGGGCGGCCAGAACGCGGGCGGTGGCGCGCGCCAGGCATCGCAAGAGGAGACGTGATGGACCCGTACGGAGCGAGTACGGCAGGCGACGAGCTGAGCTGGCTGCTTGACGACCTAGCCACTCGGGTAACTGACATCAAGCAAGCCGTGATCCTGTCCCGTGACGGCCTGACCGTCGCGGCCTCCCAGACCCTGAGCCGCGAGGACGCTGAGCATCTGTCCGCGCTGGCCGCCGGGGTGCAGAGCCTGGCCAGGGGGGCGGGCGAGCACTTCAGCCTGGGCGAGGTGCGGCAGACCATCATCGAGCTGGAGCAGGCGTTCCTGTTCGTCACCGCCGCCGGCTATGGCAGCTGCCTGGCGGTGATGTGCCCGGCGAGCGCCGACGCGGGCCTCATCGCCTACGAGATGGCCATGCTGGTCAAGCGGGCGGGGCCGCACCTCGTGGCCCAGCCCAGGCTGGCCTCGCGTCAAACGCTGGCCGAGTGAGGCCGCCGTGCCCCAGTACGACAGGTGGCTTGACCGGGAAGCCGGTCCGGTCGTCCGGCCGTACGCGCTGACCGGAGGCCGGACTGATCCGGTCGGCGACGCGGTGCTCGACGTGATCTCGGTCATCGCCGCGACCGGGCCGCCGCTGACGCGCGCCGAGGCGGCCAAGTTCAGCCCGGAGCACCGCAAGCTCCTGCGCCTGTGCCAGGTACCCGGGACCGTGGCCGACGTGGCGGCCGACGTGGCGCTGCCCCTCGGCGTCGTCCGGGTGCTGCTGGCCGACCTGATCCAGCAGAAGATGATCACCGTGCTGCCCCGACGCGCTCCACGCCCCCAGGCGAGCACCGACCTGCTCAAGGAGGTACTCGATGGGCTCCGTGCCCTCTGACGGGCCGCCCGAAGATAACCAGTTCACCCCCTTCAAGATCCTCGTGGCCGGAGGGTTCGGGGTGGGCAAGACCACGCTGGTCAGCACGATCAGCGAGATACGGCCGCTGCGTACCGAGGAAGCGCTCACCCAGAAGAGCATCGGCGTGGACGACCTCAGCGGCGTGGGCGACAAGACCACGACCACCGTGGCAATGGACTTCGGTCGGATCACGATGGGAACCCGGCTGGCCCTCTACCTCTTCGGGACCCCGGGGCAGGACCGGTTCTGGTTCATGTGGGACGACCTGTCCTACGGGGCGCTCGGAGCCGTGATCCTGGCCGACACCCGCCGGCTCATCGACTGCTTTCCTTCCGTGGACTACTTCGAACGGCGTCAACTGCCGTTCGTCGTGGCCGTCAACGTCTTCGACGGCGCGCCCCACTACGACGCCGAGGACGTCCGCATCGCGCTGGACCTGGAGCCAACCGTTCCCACGATGCTCTGCGACGCCCGGCAGCGCTCCTCGGTCAAGCACGTCCTGGTCACGCTCGTCGAGCACGTTCTCGCCAGCGCGCCGGGCGGAGGCCAGGGGGCACTGCGCGATCCCGGCGCGGTCGGCCAGGCTTCGTTACCGGCTGCGCCAGCTCACCCGGAGGCCCCGCCCTGGCCCCCCGCCGCAGCGGGGTCGTACGCCTCGATGGGCTCGGCGAAGTAGGAAGACCGCCCGACGAACCGGGCAATCAGCAGGAAGACGACGCCCACGGCGAGCATCACGTACATGTAGTGCATCACGGTGCCGTTCCAGCCCCCCAGGCCCGGCACCGACTTGATCGCGACCCAGATGAGGAAGGCGGCCGAGATCAGCGGGACCAGGGCCAGTTGCAGGAACGCGCCGACGCCGCGAGCGGCCAGCCTCCGGTAGTAGACGGCCATCGCGATGCCCGTGGCCGCGTAGAACAGCGCGAACATCAGGCCCACGGAGCTGACGACGTTCGTGAACGCGTCTTCCACGCTGCCTGAGCTCAGCGTGTACACCCAGGTGACGATCAGCGTAAGCACGGCGAAGACCACGGTCGCCACGGCCGGCGTCCGGTGCCGGCGATGCGACGCGCCGAGCGCGGACGGCAGCACCCGGTCCTGGCCCATGGCGAACGCGATCCTCGCCCCGGCCACCAGTGCCGTCTGCGTCGCGCCCACGATCGACAGCAGCACGGCCAGGGTCATGACCTTGTCCCAGGGCGAGCCCGCCACCGACTTGACGATGTAGGCCAGAGCGTTGTCGCCGTTGGCCTGCAGGGCCTTCTGGGTGACGCCGCCCTCGAAGGCGAACGTGAAGAACGCGTACATCACGCCGAGCGTGATCACGCCGACCACGACCGCGCGGCCCGGGTTCACCCGGGACTGCCTGGTCTCCTCGTTCACGTACACCGAGGTGTCCCAGCCGCTGAACATGTAGACGGCGATGAGGATCCCGCCGACCAGGCCCGAGGTCCCGCCCATGCTGTGCCACGAGAACCAGCTCCAGTGGAAGGCCGAGGTGCCGCGGTGGTGGCCGAACACCGCGACCAGGGTCACCACGGCGAACACGGTGACGATCACGTACTCGACGGTGGCCAGCAGCCACTGGAACCTGGCCGTGAGCTGGATCCCGATGTAAGCGATCACGGTCACGATCACCAGCCAGACCGATGCGGAGATCGCCGTGGCCACGCTGGAGTTCTGCTCGCTCGGATCGATGACCTGCAGCACGTAGGGCCCGACCGGCAGGATGTCGGAGATCGTGCCGAGGAAGTACCCGAGCAGCATGATCCAGCCGACCATGAAACCGAGGTAGGGCGTGATCGCCCGGCCGACCCAGACGTACGACGCCCCGCAGTCGACCCGCCACTGGTTGAGCCGCCGGTAGGCCAGGGCGATGCCGAGCATGGGCAGGAAGCAGACCAGGATGGCGATCGGGCCGGCGAAGGAGGACGCCGCGACGATCGCGGCCAGCGTCACGGCCAGCGAGGCGGTCGGGCCCGAGGACGCCATTCCGACGATGATCGCGTCGGCGAGCCCGATCGCGTTCCGCCGCAGGCCCGGGTGGCCTTCCTCGGCGGGCGTCGCGGTTCCCGCGGCCGAGCTGGAATTGAGGTCAGCCATCGTGTCCTGCTTCCTGATCGCTGTGATCGGTCCGGTGCACGTTCACGGATGAGCTGCGTCGCCGTCGGGCGCGGCGCCCGCGGAAGGCCGTTCGCTCAGCTCGAGGGTGACCCCGTCGGGATCGAGGAAATAGATGCACTTGAAGTCCTGGTACGCACCGCGGGGAATGGTGACGAGTTCGGCGGACCTGGCCAGGTAGCCGCCCGCCCGCAGGCGCCCTACGACCTCTTCGATGTCGTCGACCTCCAGGCAGATGTGCGTCATCCCCGGCCGGTTCATCCCCCCGGGCGGCAGCGGGTGGGCGTGCGGCCGCAGGTACGCGAACAGCTCAAGGAAGGACCCGTCCGGCAGCTCGAGCTCGGCCCACTCGATCTTGGTGTCGTCCAGGCCTACGATCCGGTCCAGGTGCTCCCACTCGACGACACCCCGGCCCAGCTCACGGAGGCGGACATGATCACGCCAGAAGGCAAGCGAGTCGTCGAGATCACGGACCGTCAGTCCAACGTGGCTGAGCCTTCGAACGCGCGCCATAATGCGCGGACGGGGCCGGGAATCGGAGCGCGGAAACCGAGCAACATGGCCTCCCCGGGGCTCGCAGTGCGCCTATCCCCGCAGCATTTAAAGTTGCTGCGATGAGAACTTATAGTTGTGAATCATTGCTGTCAAGAGCCATTAAGTGCACCCGTCAGGCGATGACCGCATTATCCGTATTATCCGTACCCGGAAGGACATGGCCGCAGCAGTGAGTGGCGAAGGGCGAGGCGATCGGGAACGGCGGCGCCAGCCGCCGGTGCATGAATACGTGGCCGAGCAACTGCGCCGCGAGATCGCGCTCGGGCTGTTCCGCCCGCGAAGCTCGCTGCCGCCCGAGCGCGAGCTGGCGTCGATCTTCGGCGTGGGCATCATGACCGTGCACCGGGCCATCCGGCTACTGGAAGCCGACGCCCTCGTCACCAGCAAGCGCGGTCGCGGCGGCGGAACCTTCGTGGTCGGTGGCGCCCGCGACGCGGACGCCACCAGGCAACTCCGGGCCCGGGCGCGCCGCAGCCGCCAGGCCATCGAGGAGGCGCTCGACGCCCGGCTGGAACTCGAGCCGCGCGTGGTCGCCCGGGCCGCACGGCACGCCGGCACGCGGGACCTCGCGTCCCTGCGCGAACTGCTCGACCGGGCGGCAGCGACCGACGACGACGTCGAGTTCACCAAGCTCGACGCCCGGTTCCACGTCGGCCTGGCGCAAGCGGCCGGGAACCGCTTCCTGGCCGACGCGCTGGAGCAGATCAGGGCCCAGACCTACGTCGTCATCCTGCTGCTTCCTGACACCGCGATATGGCGACGGCGCAGCCAGTCCGAGCACGAGCGGATCTTCGCCGCCGTGGCGCAGCGCGACGCCGCGCGCGCGGCCCAGGCGTCCGCCCGCCACGTCCGCCACTCCGTGGCCAGCGCCCGGGCGCTGCTGCACTCCCTGTGAGCCGAATGGATCCGGATGAAGCCGGGTGGATAGGTTCTCCCCTGAGATGGACACATTCGACTTCAGCCGCCGCAGCGTGGTCGTGACCGGGGCCGCCGGGGCGATCGGCGCCGCGGTCGCCCGCCGGTTCGCCGCCGCGGGGGCGCACGTGACCGGCCTCGACCTACGGCCGGGCGAGAACATCGTCGGCTGCGACATCACCGATGAGCACGCGGTCGACCGGGCGCTGGCGGGCATCGCCGCCCGGCACCAGATCACCGACCTCCTGCACTGCGCGGGGGTGCTGTCGGTCGGCGACGTGCTCACCGTGCCAGCCAGCGAGATCCGCCGCGTGCTCGACGTGAACCTGATGAGCGCGTTCATCGTCGCGCAGGCCGCGGGCCGGCGGCTGGGCCCGGGCTCGGCGATGACGTTCCTGGGCTCGCAGGCCGCGGTGCACGGCGCACCGGGCTGGGCCGCGTACTGCGCGGCCAAGGCGGGGGTCGGCCGCCTGGTGGAGGCGCTGGCCAAGGAGCTTGGCCCGAGCGGCGTGCGGGTGAACGCGGTGTGCCCAGGGACCGTGGACAGCCCGATGACCACCGAGGCGGCGGATCTGATCGCCGCCGCGGCCGGCGTCGGCGCCGCGCAGATCCGGCTGCGCTATGAGGATGAGAACCCGCTGCGGCGGATGGCCAGTCCCGATGAGATCGCCGGGATCTGCCTGTTCCTGTCCTCGCCGCTGGCGGGCTACGTCAACGGAGCCTCGATCATGGTGGACGGAGGTGACCGGCCAGGATGACCAGCCCCGCCCTGCCGCCGGACCTTGAGTCGGTGAGCGTCTGCGTCCCCGATCACTACGGCCGGCTGGCCGGGAAGCGGATCGCCGCGCACCGCTTCGGCGAGATTCTGGCGGGCGGGCTCGACATGCCCGATTTTCACCTGGTCACCGGCCCGGACAATCAGCCCGCGGCCGGGGTCGCGGCCACCGGTGACCACACCGGCTTCCCCAACGACGTGCTGTGGCCGGATATGGAGACCTTCCGCCGCCTGCCGTGGGATCCGGACTGCGGGATCGTCCTCGCCCAGGCCCGCCGCCGGGACGGGAGCGTGATCGCCGAGGCCCCGCGAGCGATCCTGCAGCACCAGGCCGAGCGGCTGGCGAGCCACGGGCTGTCCGCCTGGGTGGCCACGGAACTGGAGTTCTATGTGTACGAGGACTCCTATGCGCAGTCGTTCCGTAAGGGATACCGGGGGCTGAGCCCGCTGTATCACCGCAACGGTGACAACGACGTCCTGGTGACCGAGTTCCTCGACGGCTATCTGCGGCCGCTGCGCCGGGCCATGGCCGACGTGGGCCTGCCCGCCGAGGCCACCCAGGGCGAGGGCGGCGTGGGCCAGGTGGAGATGAACTTCCCGGCCGACGCGCCACTGCGGGCGGCCGACGCCCACGCCCTGTTCAAGCACGCGGCCAAGGCGATCGCGTACCGGCACGACCGCTGCGTCACGTTCATGGCGCAGCCGGACCAGGATCAGGCCGCATCAGGCTGCCACCTGCACCTGTCCCTGCGGGATCAGGCCGGCTTCCCGTGCACGGCAGCGCCGGGCACCGCAGCGCCGGGCACCGAGCTCAGCGAACGGGCCCGGCGGTTCCTGGCCGGCCTGCTCGCGTTCTCGCCCGAGCTCACGCTGCTCCACGCGCCGGTCGTGAACTCCTACCGCAGGCTGCAGCCCGGTGGCTGGGCTCCGGCCGCGGCCACCTGGGGGCACGACGACCGGCGGACCATGGTCCGGGTGGTCGGCCGCGGCCCCTCGCTGCGGCTGGAGTTCCGGCTGCCCGGAGCGGACGCCAACCCGTACCTGGCCATCGCGGCGACTCTGGCGGCCGGCATCGCCGGCCTGGAGACAGAGGCCGCGCTGCCCGCGGACCTGCGGACGGCGGCCGGGCCCGCCGCCGGTGACCAGGACCCGGGCGCGGTGCTTGCCCCGGGGAGGACGACCCCCCGGGACCCCCCCACGGTGCTTGCCCCGGGGAGGACGACCCACCCAGGCCCCCCCGCCATCCCGATGGACCTCACCGAGGCCATACAGCGGTTCGAGGAGTCGAAACTGGCCGGGCATGCCTTCGGCGAGGACATCCGGGCCCACGTGACCGCCATGGCGCGCCACGAGTTGCGGCTCGCCCGCCGGGCGGTCACCGACTGGGAGCTCGGGCGCGGCTTCGAGACCGCCTGAATCGGACTCAAAGCCATGAGATGCGAACTACGTTCATAGTGCGTGCATTTCGTTAATAACCGTTAAACCATGTCAAATCAGACTCGCATCCTGCTGACAGCAATGTGCAAGTGTTAGTTACTGGGCGCGATGTTCCGGCGATTTTGGTCCTGACTTGGCCAATTTACGTCTCGATCTTCGTAACAGGCTGTTAAGATCACAAAGCTTCCCGGGTGTCTCCCGGATAACAGCGCGGTCCGCTGAACACTCCACACGCTGAGGCCACAAACATGGATTTGCGTCGCCGGTCCATACGGCTAAGAATCCTCTTGCTCGTCGCCATCCCGATCTTGTCCTTGATCGGGCTCTACGCGTTTGCCGCGGCCACGACGGCGAGCACGGCGATCAACCTGCAGAGGTCCAGGACGCTGTTTACCTCGATCGGCACGCCGACCGGCAACTTCGAGAGCCAGTCCGACCTCGAGCGCCAGTCAGCCGTGGTGTACCTCGCGGCGCCGCTGCCGTCCAACCTCGCCGCCCTGCGCGCTCAGGAAGCCAAAACCGAGCAGGCCGGGGTGGGCCTCAGGAACGCGATCGCCGCGGCCATGGGCAGCGCCAACGCCCCGGAGAAGAGCGCGTTCGACGCGATGCTCACCGCGGCGGCGAACCTGTCCGCGGTGCGTACCCAGGTCGCCTCGCTATCCATCAGCAGGCCGGCGGCGATCGCCGCGTACGCCAAGGTCGTCGCGGACGGCGACGAGGTGCTGACGCAGGTCGTCCTCCGGGAGGACAGCACCCAGGTGGTCAGCCAGTCGCTGGCGCTCGTCCGGGCGGGCGAGTCCGAGGAGTCGCTACTCGAGGCGAACGCGCTGCTGACCGGAGACATCCTCGCGCGGACGTTCTCGGCCGCCGACCGCCAGCAGTTCACGCAGTTCATCGGGGCCCACCGGGCGATCTTCGCGCAGGCCCTGGCCGACATGCAGCCGCGGTACCGAGCCTTCTATCAGCGCGACATCAGCCCCCAGGCCACGGCATCCCTGACCGCCCTGGAGAACAAGGTCATCGCGGACAACCACCCGACGCGGATGCCGCCGGTCCAGATCACCTCCTGGACGCTGGCCGCCGGAGCAGTCTCGGCCGGCCTCTCGAACGCCGCCGAGCAGTCCGCGGCCCAGCTGACTACGGACGCGCAGCCCGCCGCCAACGCGACATTCCTGCGCGTCTACCTGGTCGGCGGCCTCGGATTGCTGGCCATCATCCTCTCGATCATCATGTCGGTCTGGATCGGCCGGGGCCTGGTCTCCCAGCTGGCCGCGCTGCGCCGGTCCGCCCTGGATCTGGCCAACACCCGGCTGCCCAGCGTCATGGAGCGGCTGCGCGCCGGCCAGAAGGTCGACGTGGCACAGGAAGCACCGCCCCTGGAAGTCAGCGGTGACGAGATCGGGCAGGTCAGGGAGGCATTCAACGCCGTACAGCGGACAGCGGTGGAGGCCGCCGTCGACGAGGCCAACCTCCGCCGGGGGGTCAGCGACGTCTTCCGCAACCTGGCCCGCCGCAGCCAGTCGCTCCTGCACCGCCAGCTCGCCCTGCTCGACGCCATGGAACGCCGGGCCAGCGAGCCCGAGGAACTCGAGGACCTGTTCCGCATCGACCACCTCACGACCCGCATGCGGCGGCACTCCGAAGGCCTGATCATCCTGTCCGGCGAGTCACCCGGGCGGGGCTGGCGCCACCCGGTGCCGTTCGTCGACGTGCTGCGCGCCGCGGTCGCGGAGGTCGAGGACTACACCAGGATCAGGGTCACCACGGGCACGCGAGTAGCGCTGATCGGCCCGGCCGTGGCCGACGTCATCCACATGGTGGCCGAACTCGCGGAGAACGCGACGATCTTCTCGCCACCCAACGCCCCGGTGCGGATCCACGGCGATGTGGTCGGCCGCGGGTACGCCATCGAGATCGAGGACCGCGGGCTCGGCATCGCCGAGGAGAAGATGGCCGCGATCAACCACGACTTCGCGCACCCGCCGCAGTTCGACCTCTCCGGGAGTGAGCAGCTCGGCCTGTTCGTCGCCGGCCAGCTCGCCCGGCGGCACGACATCCGGATCACCCTGCAGCCCTCCGCCTTCGGCGGCACGACGGCCATCGTGCTGATCCCGAAGACCCTGGTGGTCGACGAGGGTGCCTACGACGTGCAGGCCTCGGTGACCCCGACCGGCGAGCGCGCGGCGCGGATCCCCGGCGGCCGGTACGGTTCCCTCGGCCAGACCGCCCTGACCGAGCCGCTGGGCCAGCGCAGCGCGCTCCCGTCGGCCGCCGAACCACCGCCCGCGCCGCCGGCCAGCCCGAGCCCGGTGGGGCACCTGCCGTCCGGCAACGGCTCCGAGCCGCCAGCGTTCCCCGACACTCCGGCGGCGTTCCCCGACACCCCGGCGGCGTTCCCCGACACCCCAGCCGCTCCCGCGGCTTCTGCCCCGGGTGACGGCGGGGACAGCCTGTTCACGCCCCGGCGCCCGCACACGGCGGCCAGCCCGAGCGGCAGTTTCTTCGCGTTCGGCACCGAGAACGGCAACGACCTGCCGGCACAACCGCCGCCCGCACCGCCCGCACCGCCCGCACCGTCGCGCCCGGCCGCCGGCCCGCCGGCGGCCTCGGAGGGCCCGCAGCCCAGGATCAGCGCCGCCGAGCTGAACGAGATGGGCCTGCCGGTCCGGGTACGCCGGGCCAGCATGGCCCCGCAACTGCGCGACAGCGGCAGCCACGCGGCGGGCGCTGACGACGGTGTCCCGAGTGCGCCGTCGCCCGAAGCGGCGCGAAGCACGATGACGGCCCTGCAACGAGGCTGGGAACGCGGCCGCTACATCTCGGGAACAGTGACGCCGTCGTCCGAAACAACGCTGGGCTCAGATAAGAGCGGGAATGGCGGCGAACAGCGCAACGATGAGTGACCCTGCGAGCACTCCGCGGGGTTGAGAGCACCAGAGGGGGAACACGTGAGCGTAGCCAGTGAACTCGACTGGCTCCTTGACGACCTGGTCTCGAGAGTCGTCCACATCGAGAAGGCGGTCATCCTGTCCCGGGACGGCCTCGCCATCGGTGCGTCAGCCGGGCTCAGCAAGGAGGACGCGGACCACCTCTCCGCGGCCGCGGCCGGCTTCCAGAGCCTGGCCCGGGGCGTCGGCCGGCACTTCGGGGGCGGCCCGGCGCGGCAGATCATCATCGAGATGGAGTCCGAGTTCCTGTTCGTGACCGCCGCCGGCGAGGGTAGCTGCCTCGCCGTCCTCGCGACGGCCGCCGCTGACGTGGGGCTGGTCGCCTACGAGATGGCGATCCTGGTCAAGCGGGTCGGGGAGCACCTGTCCGTACACCCCCGCCCCGTCCGCTCGAGCGCAGAGATGACGTGACGTTGCGTGTGCTCGGCTGACGACCGCTGGCTTGATCAGGACGCCGGCCCCATCGTCCGCCCTTATGCGCTGACGGGAGGCCGCACCCGCCCCAGCGGTGAGACCACCTTTGATCTGATGACCATGGTCACCGCGGTCCGCGGAGCCCACAGGACCACCTACGACCTCGAGCCCGAGCACGTGACCCTGCTGCGGCTGTGCCGCCTCCCGACGGCTGTCGCCGACCTCTGCGCCGATCTGGACCTGCCGCTCGGCGTGATCCGGATCCTGCTCTCCGACATGCGCGAGCAAAGGCTCATCGCCGTTCATCACCCGGTGCCGACCCGGCTGACCGATCCGCAACTGCTTAAAGAGGTGGCCGATGGGCTTCGCAGGCTCTTATCAGGATAGCCACGCGGAGACAGTACCGATCGCGATCAAGATCCTGATCGCGGGGGGCTTCGGGGCGGGCAAGACCACCCTCGTCAGCGCGCTGACCGAGATCCGGCCCCTGCGTACCGAGGAAGACCTGAGCGAGCCGAGCGCGCTCGTTGACCTGACGGACGGGGTGGAGGACAAGACCACCACCACGGTCGCGATGGACTTCGGCCGCATCACGATCAAAGACGACCTGGTGGTCTACCTGTTTGGCACGCCCGGCCAGCAGCGATTCTGGTTCATGTGGGACGAACTGGTCGTCGGAGCCCTCGGCGCGGTGGTGCTCGCCGATACCCGCCGCCTGGCGGACTGCTTCCCCTCCGTGGATTACTTCGAGCAGCGCGGCACGCCGTTCATCGTGGCCGTGAACTGTTTCGACGGCGCGAGGCGGTTCTCGGCCGAGATCGTCAGGTCGGCCCTGAACCTGAACCTCGACGTGCCGGTGATCCTCTGCGACGCGCGCCAGCGAACCTCATGCCGCGATGCCCTCGTCACCCTGGTCGAGCACGCGATACGGCTGCTCGCCACCAGCCCCGACCCGGTCAGCTACGCCAGATAAGCACCAGTGCGCAGTCGTCGGAGGCGGCGCCGGGAGCCTGCATGGCCTGCACCAGCCTGCCGGCACCTGTGCCGAACCCCGATGTCACCAGCCGGTCCGCCTCGCCGAGCAGGCGGTCGATGCCGGCGTCGATGTCCCGGCCGGGTGCCTCGATCAGCCCATCGGTGTAGAGCATCAGGGCGTCGCCCGGCCGCAGCGTGCCTCGCTCAGGGACGCAGCGCAGGTCCGGTACGACGCCGAGCACGATCCCGCGCGCCTGCGTCAGGCGCCAGTTGCCGCTGCCCGCCTCGAAGTGCGCCGCGGGCGGGTGACCGGCCGAGTCCACGATGAAGTCGCCGGTGGTCAGGTCCAGCGACAGGTGCACCGCGGTGACGAACCCCTCGGCCGAAGCACCGCGGCGCAGGTAGGCGTTGCAGGAGGCCAGGAACTCGCCGGCCGGAACTGAGCCGAGCAAGCCGCCGAACGCACCCGAAAGCAGCAGCGCCCGCGTTCCCGCGTCGATCCCCTTGCCCGCCACGTCGACGAGGGCCACCTCGAGATTCTTCCCGTCGCTCGCCGACACCAGGAAATCGCCGCCGAACGAGGAGCCCCCGGCCGGCCGTAGCACCGAGGTCGACTGCCAGCCATCCGGCAGTCCCGGCAGCTTGCCCTGAGCCCGGATCCGGTCGCGCAGTTCGATCAGCATCTGATCCCCGCGCAGGCCGAGCAGGCCGAGCTTGGCCCGGGTCCGGGCGAGCACGTCCGCGAACACGGCGGTGACCGCGATCGTGGCGATGATTCCCGGGCCGGCCTTGCCCTCCAGCGCGTCATAGATCAGCGCCACGCCGATCAGGCCGAACAGGATCCGCAGCGCCCGCGGCCACAACAGCAGCCCGCCCGCCAGCAGTGGCAGGATCATCACCCCGGGCGAGAACCACGACTCCGAGACCCTGACCGCGGCTTCCCCGATGACCGCCACCACCACAGCCAGCCCGAACGCGAGCCGCCGGTTGCTCGTGATGAACTGCCGCCGGATCAGGCCGCGCATCCGCTGCGCCATGGCCAGCGCTGCGGACCTGAACCGGGACGGGAAAAGGCGAACCATCTTGCCGGCACTGTACCGGTATATCAGCCTTCCGGCACGTTCTGGTCCTGCCGGATATTCGCTCGCGCCAGCGCCGTGCGGCGGGTACAAATCCAAGCATGACGTCCCCTTACCCGATCCGGCCGGTGAGCGAGGCCGAGTTCCCCGAGTTCTACGTGGTCGTTGATCACGCTTTCAACGCCACGTATCCGACCAAGCCCGAACAGGAGCACGATCTGCTTATTTTCGAATTCGACCGCACCCTGGCCGCGTTCGACGGATCCGACATGGTCGGCACAACGTGCGTGTTTTCGATGCAGATGTCGGTGCCGGGCGGGATGATTCCCGTGGCCGGCGTCTCCGGGGTCGCGGTGCTGCCGTCGCACCGGCGGCGCGGGATCCTGTCCAGCCTGATGCGCCAGCAGCTTTCCGACATCCGCGACCGCGGTGAGGCGGTGGCCGCGCTGTTCGCCTCGGAAGCGGCCATCTACGGCCGGTTCGGTTACGGCGTGGCCACGATCCAACTCGACCTCATGATCCACCGCGGTGACGGCCCTGTGCCCGTGACCGGGCCCGGCGCGGGGGTTTGGGGGGGTCGCCCCGGCGCTCCGAGGCTGCGGCTCGCCGATCCGCAGGATGCGCGGGCCGAACTGGCCGCGGTCTTCGCGGCCGCGGTGCCTACCCGGCCCGGCATACCTGTCAGGGATGAGCGCTGGTGGGACTTCTGGCTCTGGAATCCGGAGCACCGCCGCGACGGCTTCTCCAAGGAGACCTGCGTGATCGCCGAGGACGAGACCGGCCCGCGCGGGTATGCCCTGTACTGCGCCAAGCCCGACTACGACGAGTACGGGATTCCCAGCGGCGAACTGCGGGTGCGGGAGATGGTGGCCAACGACCCGGCGGCCGCCGCCGCGATCTGGAACGACCTGCTGGGACGGGACCTGGTCTCCCGGGTCCGGGCCCGGATGCGGCCGGCCGATGAGCCGCTGCTGCACCTGCTGCCCGACCTGCGCCGGGCCCGCCCGCGGATCGCGGACGGGATGTGGATCAGGCTGGTCAGCGTGCCCGAGGCACTCGCCCAGCGGTGCTACGCGTGCCCCCTGGATGTCGTCGTCGAGGTCACCGACGACATCCTCACCGAGAACCAGGGACGGTGGCGGCTGCGGGCCCCCGGCCTGGCCGGCAGCCCGGCCGGCAGCCCGGCCGGCAGCCCGGCTGCCGCGGGCGCGACCTGCGAGCGGACGTCGGACCCGGCCG
Source organism: Streptosporangiaceae bacterium (assembly GCA_036267555.1). Taxonomy (GTDB): domain Bacteria; phylum Actinomycetota; class Actinomycetes; order Streptosporangiales; family Streptosporangiaceae; genus JASHPR01. The sequence goes on from DATAVV010000456.1 coordinate 33,327, forward strand.
ACCTGGCCCTGCCCGTCCAGGCGCTGGGCGCCGCCTACCTGGGCGGGACCAGGCTAGGCTCGCTCGCCGCCGCCGGCCAGGTCGCCGAACTCCGGCCCGGTGCCCTGGCCGAACTGTCCGCCGCCATGTCCTGGGACCCGGCTCCCTGGTGCCCCACCGACTTCTGACCCGCGGCTCCCCCGCACTCCGCCCTGTGCCCGCCCGCCTCCGGTCGCTCGCCAGCCCCCACGCCCACCGCAGCCGCTCCCCAGGCCCACACCCGCCCGCCGCCGCTCGCCACACACCGGCGAATCACCCAACTGGGGGGTGCCCGACGTTGCTTTTCATGATCTGGGTCGCTGGCGCGCGCATACCGCGTGTGCGCGCGGATAACCCAGATCATGGAATGGCCCCCGGCTCGGCCCCCGTTGCCCGGACGTGCGGTGCCCATAGGCCTCATCCGCCCCATCTGCCCCGCCTGCGCCGATGCCCCGTATGCTCCGGCCTCCCTGTCCGCCCTGTCCGCCCCGCCTGCCCCCGGGCCGCGCGGCGGAACGGGAGGTTCCGGCCGCGGGGGGCGGTGACGGTCCCGTGCGAGACTGGTGGGCGGGAGGCCGAGCGATGCGCGGGATGAAGATAACGGTGGACGCGGCCATGCGGGCCAGGGACGTGTCCCAGCCGCGCGCTGACCAGGAGGCCAGGGCGCAGGTGGCCGAACCCGAGCCGCCGGCCCGGCCGGCTCCGCCTCACCCGAAGCCGGCCGCCGGGGCAGCTGCGGCCCCGCCCGGCCCGCCCGGCCCGCCCGGCCCGCCCGGGCCCGAGGCTCCCCAGGGCCAGCCCAAGGCCCGGCGGCCGCACCGTCGCCGCCGACACCGGTTATGGGCCCGCGGCGCCGCGACGGGTCACGCCCGCGAGGACGTCCCGCGTAACGCCGGCCACAGCCCGACGGGCCACACCCGCCCGGGGTAACGCCGGCCACAGCCCGACGGATCACACCTGCCCGGGCAACGCTGGCGACAGCCCGACGGGCCACAGGTCACACCCCGTGAAGGCGACCAGCGGCCGGCTGGACTGATCAGGCAGACTGATCAGGCGGGCTGATCAGGCAGACTGGCCGGCCGTGCGGGCCACGGCCGCGGCGGCCAGCGCCCGGACGATGGGATGCGGCCGGGTCCCGTCCCCGGCCAGTTCGGGCTGGAACAGTGTGCCGAGGAAGAACGGATGCCCGGGCAACTCGGCGATCCTGACCTGACCGTCGTCGCCGTGGCCGGTAAACCGCATCCCGTGGTGCGACAGCGTGGCCAGGTAGTCCGGGTTCAGGCCGAACGAGCAGTGGTAGCGCTCGACGGACCGCTCGGCGCCCAGGATCCGCTCGGCCAGGGTGCCCGGCGTGATCGCGACCGCGGCCTCGTGACCGACCAGTGAGCAGGCCAGCGGGACGATCAGGAACTCCTCCCGGCCCGCCCCCGGCGAGTCCGGCGGGTACTGGGCGTCGCCGACGGCCGCCAGCCCGCAGGCGTGCCGAGCGAACTCGCGCATCGCGTGCTGGAAACCCGCACAGGTGCCGAGGAAAGGTATGCCCTGTTCACGTGCCGTCCGGACGGCCGCGATCGCCCCTTCCGGGCTCAGGTACGGGCTGCCGGGAGTGAGCCAGATCGCGTCGAAGGCGGTTAGGTCCTCGCCCGCGTCAGGCGTGGGAATCCAGTAGGCGTCGAGCAGCAGGCCGTCCCGCTGGCGCAGCGTCTCGAGGATGGCGGGGATGCGGGCGTGCGCCCGGACGTTCGGCGAGCGGTCACCGACGAGGGCGATCCTGGCGCAGACGCCGGGGCGCGTACCGGCTATGGGCTCGGTCATGGCTCCAGCATTGCGGCGCCGGGCGTTAAGAACAAACGATGATTTGTTGTCTTTCCATAAGGTCTACTAATGGCGTGGACCCGCACCTGCTGCGCACGTTCGTAGCCGTGTCGCGCTGCGGCAGTTTCTCGGCGGCGGCACGCGACCTCGGCTACACCCAGGCCGCGGTGTCGCAGCAGATCGCCGCGCTGGAGAGCGACCTGAAGGTCTCGCTGCTGACCCGCAGGCCCGTGCGCCCGACCGAGGCGGGCGCGCGCCTGCTCGAGCACGCGTCCCCCATCCTGCTGCGCCTGGACGCCGCCCGCGCGGACGTCGCGCGCCTGGCCGCCGCCCCCGGCCAGCGGCTGCGGGCGGGCGCCTCGCCGCTGGCCGGGGCGGACCTGGCCGGCCCGCTCGCCGCGGTGCGCCGCTCCCGGCCGCGGCTGGAGATCAGCGTGCGGACCGCGACCAGGGAAACGATCGCCGCCGAGGTCGCCGGGGACGAACTCGACATCGGCCTGGTCGACGGCCTGGCCGCGCCGAGCGATCCGCTGCGGCTCGGCGAGACCGGCCCGCTGGCCGCGTTCGGGCTGGCTCAGGAACAGCCGGCCGTGCTGCTCCCCCGCACGCACCCGCTGGCCGGCCGGGCCGGCCTGCGGCTGGGCGACCTCACCGACGCCCGGTGGATCGACGCGCCCGGCGTGGCGCCGCCCCTGAGCGACCTGCGGCACGCGGCGGGGACCGACGGATTCCGCGCCGTCCTCGGCTACGACGGCAGCGACCTTCAGGTCCTGGCCGGCCTCGTCGCCGCGGGACACGGGCTCACGCTGCTGACGCGGCGCGCGGCGCGGCAGCAGCCCGGCGTGACCAGCGTCCCGGTCACGTCGCCGCTGCTGGTGCACAGGACCGAGTTGCTGCACGGCACCCTGGCCCCCGGCTCGGCGGCGGAGGCCCTCGTCACCGCCCTGACGGAGGCGGCGCCTGCCCGGTGACCCCGAACATCGTGGCGAACCGATCCACCATCATGTCGCGGCCCTTCGCCTGCGCGACCGCCTCGGGAGGGAACAACTGGTCGACACCGGCCCGCTGACCCGAGCCTCCCCGCGGCCCGATCGGCACGAAAATGCCCGGCGCGGTCGGCTCGTGCGCCCGCAACGACCCGGCCCCGGTGATCAGCGACCGGATGTTGTCCGCGACGACCTGCGCCTGCCGCCCGGCGATCCCGGCCATGTTGTGATCGGCGGCCGACACATCGCCGACCGCGAACACCCGGTCCTGCCCGGCCACCTGCAGGAACGGCGTGACCTCGATGAACCCGTCCGGCCTGCGAGCACCGGCCAGGTCGCCGGCCAGGTAGTCGCTGACCGGGCTGACCCCGTAGCAGCGGAACCAGATGTCCGCGGTGACCTCGGCTCCCGCCTGGGTGGCCACGGTGAATTCCCGCCGCTCGCCCGGCGGTACCGCCGGGGGCTCGCGCAGCGGGCTGGACAGCAGCAGTTCGACCCCGGCCTCGGTGAGCTGACGGCGCAACTCGGCCTTGAGGTCGGGGCGGAACCGCTCGCCGAGTACGTCGTCGGCCACGTCCAGCAGCGTCACGTGCTTGTCCGGCCAGACCTCCTTGATCTCGCCCGCCAGTTCGATCCCGACCGGCCCGGCGCCGATCAGCAGCACCCGCCGCGCCCCGGCCAGCGCGGCGTGGGCAGCACGGACCTTGTCGTGAGCGGCGGCGGTCAGGTCCACGTCGCTCTTGGCCGGGAACGGGTACGCCGAGCCGGTGGCCAGCACGATGTAGTCCGCGCGGATCTGCTCGCCCGAAGCCAGCGTCACCTGGCCGACGTCGGCCTTGACCGCGCGGCCGGTGACCACCCGACCGTTCGCGAGCAGGCCCTCGTAGGGAAAATAGACCCGCGGCAGCCAGGACGGATCGACCAGGGCGCGCAGGGACGCGACGTTGTGCACGAAGGCATCTTTCGGCTCCACGAGCACGACGTCCGCGATGTCGTCCAGGGCCTTGGCCACGGCTGTCCCGCCGTATCCGCCGCCGATGACGGCCACGACCGGCCGGGCTGGCGAAGGCTCGCTCATCAATGCTCTCCTCGCTAATCGGCTAATAGATCTGCGGGCAAGAAGTACTGCTCTCAAGACAGTATGTAACACAGAACATCTTCGCAGCAAATCTTCACATGCCGCACCGATCAGGTAGGCTGAACAGCATGAACGCCGCAGCCAGCCCCGATGCGGCCGCGGCCCGGGCGGGCCGGGGCTCGGCCTGTAGCGGCGCGCTGTGCGACGATCTCGGCTGGGGCCTGGGCGTGCTGTTTCGCAGCTACGCCAAGGCCGCGACGGCCGCGTTCGCCGAGCTGCCCGGGGGGCCGCGCGGCTACCAGGTGCTCGCGACCGCCAGGCAGGGTGAGCCAGGCAGCCAGCTGGAGCTTGCCCACCACCTCGGCGTCGATCGCACCGTAATGACATACCTGCTCGACGACCTCGAGGGGGCCGGGCTCATCGAGCGGCGCCCGGATCCCGCGGACCGCCGCGCCCGCCGCATCCTGGTGACCGCGCTGGGCCGCGAGCGGCTCGGGGATCTCGGCCAGCGGCTGCGCGCCGCCGAACAGCACGTGCTGGCCGGCCTGGCCACCGACGCGGACCGCCAGACGTTCCGCGCGCTGCTGCAGCAACTGGCGACGCACGCCAACGCCCTGGACCCCGCGCCGGGCAACTGCACGATCGCGCCGCCGGTCGCCTGACCGCAGGCGCGGTTTAAGCCCGGTGAGGGCCGCGGGCTATGGACCGCGCGGTTATGGCCGCGCCGTTAAGCCGGTCAAGGCCGCGCGGTTGAAGGCCGCGCGGTTAAGGGCGGTCGCGCGGTAAAGATCGGGCCTGGGCCTGGGCGTAGGCGGCCGGGGTCTGGCCGATCGCGGCCCGGAACTCCCGGATCAGATGAGCCTGGTCGGCGTAGCCGAGGTCGGCGGCGAGCGCGGCCCACTCGACCGCCTGGCCCGCCCGGACGGCCTCGGCCGCGTCCAGCAGCCGGTACCGGCGCAGGACCCAGGTCGGCGGCACGCCCGCGTGCCGCAGGAACAGCCGCTGCAGGGTCCGGGCGCCCACGCCGGTCCGGTCGCACAGGTGCCCGAGCGTGCGCACCGACCGGTCGGTCTCGGCGATCTTGGCCGCCTCGGCCACCTGCCTGGCCGCGGTGACCCGCTGGCTGTCGGCGGCGTCGATCACCCGCGTCAGGGCCCGGGCCAGCGTCTCGGCGCGGGCCTGCGCGTCCGGCTGGTCGCTGATCTCCTCGATCAGCTTGGCCTCGTCGAGGCCGAGCGCGGGCCCGAGCGGGACCGCGCGATCGACGAACGCGGACGCCGGGCCGGTGATGAACGCGCCGAGGCCGCCCGGGGTCGTCATCACCGCGATGACCCACCCCTGGCCCGCGAGCTCCCGCGTGGCCACCTCCCTGGCCACGCCGTTCAGCCGGGCCTCGACCAGCCCGGGCGGGCCGGTGCGCGCGTCGGCGTGGCTGACGCTGAGGTTCGCGCACGGGTGAGTGAGCACCTGCTGGCTATGGCGCACGCCTGGGGGCAGGTCCCACTCCACGGACCAGAACCGGTCGACCAGGCCCGCCAGCTCCCGCCCGGGCGGGTACCGGGTCAGGTGCACCGTCCGCCGCAGCTCGGCGGGATGCAGGATCCCGCGGCTGTCGCGCTCGACCGGGGCCGGCGGCGTGTCGTCCACGCTTACGACGATAGCGATGGCGTCTGACGCGAATCTTCAATCCCCGGCCGGAGCTGCCCAAATACCGTGATCAACATGACCGAACGCATGGACATCGAGCAGACGGCCGACCAGCTAAGAACGGTGCTTGACGAGCTCGCCGACGTGGTCGGCGCCATCTCTCCCGGCCAGCAGGACGGCCCGACGCCGTGCACCGAGTACACGGTGAGCCAGTTGCGAGATCACGTGCTGGGCTGGCTGACGAACTTCGCGGACGGCTTCGCCGACCCTGGCGGGCAGGCGCCCCAGGCCGACATCAGCGAATACCACACCGCGGCGGACCCGGCCGCCGAGGTGAGGTCCGCATCCGCCCGGCTCGGGCAGGCGCTACGCAACGGGGCCGCGCAGCGACCGCTGCGGCTGGGCGAGGCCGCCATGCCCGGCGAGATGGCCCTGGGCATGATCCTCTGGGAGTACCAGGTCCACGGCTGGGACCTGGCCCGGGCCACCGGGCAGAAGTGGTCCCCGCCGGCCAAGGCGGCCCAGGCGTCGCTGAGCTTCGCGCCGGCGATGCTGACCGACGACTACCAGGGTCAGGGCAAGGCGTTTGCCCCGCCCGTGGACGTGCCCGCCGGCGCGCCGCCGCTGGACCGCCTGCTCGGGCTGTCCGGCCGCGACCCCGCCTGGTCACCCGCGTAGCCGCCGGTGACCGGCATAGCCCCGCCGGTGACCCGCGTAGCCGCCGGTCACCCGCGTAGCCGCTGGTCACCCCGCGCCCGCGGCGCCCGCCGCGGGCGCGAACCGGCGGCGCAGATAGGAGGAGAAGTAGTCGCCGTACCGGCGCTGCAGTCCGGGCCGCTGCCAGTCCCGGCCGCTGACTGTGCCGCGGCACGAGGCCGTGCCGCAGTGGCAGGTCATCAGGTCGTCGGCGTCGTCGAACAGCGCGTAGTCGGTGGTCAGTTCCTCGCCCGCGGCCACGTCGCGCATGGCCACCAGCACGATGTTCCCGGCGAAGCCGACGTTGGGCTCGCACGAGTGGTTGACGAACAGCATCACCGGCTCGTACTCGGACTCCTCCAGCGCGACCAGGTGGAAGCCGTCGGCGACCTGGACGTCGGAGTTGCGCAGCCGCTCCGGCAGCGCGTGCAGCGTCGCGGTGTCCACGAGGTGGCCGCCCTTGATCGCCACGATCTCGTCCTTGGCGATCGGCGCGACCGCGACCAGGCCGCGTCCCTCGATCTCGCTCGGCCGGCCCTTGGCCGCCTTGGGCGAGATGTAGCTGGCCACCACGGCCAGGCGGCTAGGCCTGGTCGGGGATCGCGGGCAGGACGCCGGTCGCCTCGTAGTCCGCGATCATCGCCAGCCGCCGGGCGTGCCGGGACGCGCCGGAGAACTCGGTGTCCACGAAGACCCGCGCGAACCCCACTGCGTCCTCTATCGGGTACATGCGGGCCCCGAGGCTGAGCACGTTCGCGTTGTTGTGCAGCCGGGCCAGTTGCGCGGTCTCGTCGCTCCAGGCCACGGCCGCCCGCACCCCGGCGATCTTGTTCGCGGCGATCTGCTCGCCGTTCCCCGAGCCGCCGATGATGATGCCCAGGCTGCCCGGGTCGTGGACGGCGGAATTCGCCGCGGCCATGACGTAGGGCGGATAGTCGTCGTCGTCGCGCTCGGCCGGCGGGCCGCAGTCCACCGGCTCGTGGCCGGCCTGCTTGAGCCACTCGATGAGGCGGGCCTTCAGGACGAAACCAGCGTGATCTGATCCAAGGTAGACGCGCACGGTCGCCAGTCTGTCAGAACCGCGGGCCCGGCACTCCAAGGCACCATGCCGCAGCCCGGATCAGTCGAAGATCGGGTCCCGGGTCCGGCTCCGCTTGAGCTCGAAGAAGCCGTCGGTCCCGGCGACCTGCAGCACGCCGTCCCAGAGCCGGGCGGCCGCGTCGCCGCGCGGGATCGGCGAGACCACGGGGCCGAAGAACGAGACGCCGTTCACGGAGATCACGGGCGTGCCGACCTCGTAGCCGACCCGGTCCATGCCGTCATGGTGCGAGACGCGGAGGGCCTCGTCGTAGCCGGGGTCGTCCATCGCGTCCGCCAGGCCGGGCGGCAGGCCGGCCTCGGCCAGCGCGGCCTCGACCGTGGCCCGGTCCTTCGGCGCCTGCTCGAGGTGGAACCGCGTGCCGAGCGCGGTGTACAGCGGCAGGAGCACCTCGGGGCCGAACTTCTGCTCGGCGGCGATGCAGACCCGCACCGGTCCCCATGCCTGGGCCATCAGCTCCTGGTACCGCTCGGGCAGGTCCTTGCCCTCGTTGAGCACCGCGAGGCTCATCACGTGCCAGCGCGCGGTCACCGGGCGGACCTTCTCCACCTCCAGCACCCAGCGGGAGGCGATCCAGGCCCACGGGCATAGCGGGTCGAACCAGAAATCAACGACGGTGGGTTCCAGCCGGGCCATGCGTGACTCCTCGGGAGCGGGGGGTATTACTGCTGATAACCGGGGGGTGTGCCGCGTCATTCCACAGGTCCGCGTGCGATTATGCACCGAACGCACGTCCGGAAGGGAACAGCACTTTGGCCAGCAACCTGACGCGCGACGAAGCCCGGGAGCGCGCACGCCTGCTCGACGTCGAGTCCTACCGCGTGGAACTCGACCTGACCGGCGGCGACCTCACATTCGGCTCGGTGACCACCGTCCGCTTCCGGTGCGCCCGGCCGGGGGCGTCGACGTTCATCGACCTGTCCGCACCCGCGGCAGGTGAGATCACGCTCAACGGCGACCGGGTCAGCCCGGACCACTTCGACGGCGACCGGATCCGCCTGGACGACCTCGCCGAGGCCAACGAACTGCGGGTGACCGCGGACTGCGCCTACTCCCGCAGCGGCGAGGGAATGCACCGCTTCACCGACCCGGCCGACGGCAGCGTGTACCTGTACTCCGACCTGGAGACGTTCGACGCGCACCGGGTGTACGCCTGCTTCGACCAGCCAGACCTGAAGGCCACGTTCGAGCTGGCGGTGACCGCCCCGCCGGACTGGCTGGTCGTATCGAACATGGCGCCGGCCGAGCAGGCCACCGCCGGGCTGGCGGCAGAGGGCACCGCCAGCCGCTGGACGTTCCCGCCCACGCCGGTGCTGCCGACCTATATCACCGCGGTGGCGGCCGGCCCGTATTACGTGGTCCGCGACGAGCACGACGGCATCCCGCTCGGCATCTTCTGCCGCCAGTCGCTGGCCGGCTACCTGGACCCGGACGAGATCTTCGAGGTGACCCGGCAGGGCCTGGACTTCTTCCACGACGCGTTCGCGGTGCGCTACCCGTTCGGCAAGTACGACCAGCTCTTCGTGCCCGAATTCAAGGCCGGCGCGATGGAGAACGCCGGCTGTGTCACGTTCCTCGAGGCCTACGTGTTCCGGTCGCGGGTCACCGAGACCTACCGGGAGGCCAGGGCCGAGACGATCCTGCACGAGATGGCGCACATGTGGTTCGGCGACCTGGTCACGATGCGCTGGTGGGACGACCTGTGGCTGAACGAGTCGTTCGCCACCTGGGCCGGGACCATGGCGCAAGCCGAGGCCACCCGCTGGACCACCGCCTGGACCACGTTCGCCCAGGCATGGAAGGCCTGGGCCTACCGCCAGGACCAGCTGCCCTCCTCGCACCCGATCGCCGCGGACATCCCGGACATCGAGGCCGTGGAGGTGAACTTCGACGGGATCACCTACGCCAAGGGCGCCGCGGTGCTCAAGCAACTGGTGGCCCACGTCGGCCGGGAGAACTTCCTCACCGGGGTGCGCCACTACTTCGGCCAGCACGCGTGGGGCAACGCGACCCTGGGCGACCTGCTGGCGGCGCTGGAGCAGTCCTCCGGCCGGAACCTGGCCGAGTGGTCGAAGAAGTGGCTGGAGGCCCCGGGGGTCAACACGCTGCGACCCGAGTTCGCGTGCGACGGCGACGGCCGGTTCACCGCGTTCACGGTGCTCCAGGAGGCGGCGCCGAGCCGTCCGGTGCTCCGTCCGCACCGCATCGCGATCGGCCTGTACGACCGCAGCCCGCAGGGGGGTTCGGGGGCATCGTCCCCCCAGGGCGGCACAGCGCTGACCCGGCGGCACCGGGTGGAACTCGACATCGACGGCGAGCGCACCGAAGTACCCGAGCTCGTCGGCCAGGTCCGCCCCGACCTCGTGCTGGTCAACGACGACGACCTGACCTACGCCAAGGTCAGGCTCGACGAACGATCGCTGCGCACGCTGATCACCGGCATCGGCGACTTCACCGACTCGCTCCCGGCCGCGCTGTGCTGGGCCGCCGCGTGGGACATGTGCCGGGACGCCGAGATGGCCGCGCGCGACTACGTGAGCCTGGTCCTGTCCGGGGTCGATGCGATCGAGGACATCACGGTCCTGCAGACCGTCCTGCGGCAGGCGACGATGGCGGTGCGCCGGTTCGCCGATCCGGCCTGGCGCGCCGAAGGGCTTGAGCGCATCGCGCGGACCCTGCGGGACCTGCTGCAGGCCGCCGAGCCCGGGTCGGACCGCCAGCTCGCCTACGCCCAGGCGCTGGCCGGGGTGGCGACCTCCGCCGGCGACCTGGAGTTGCTGGCCGGCCTGCTCGACGGCACCACGGCGATCGAGGGCCTGGCCATCGACACCGAGCTGCGCTGGCACCTGCTCTACCGGCTGGCCAGCCGCGGCACGGCCGGGCCGGCCCGGATCGACGCCGAGCTGGCCAGGGACGCCACGGACGCGGGCGCCCGGCACGCCGCCACCTGCCGGGCCGCGCGGCCCGACCCGGCGGTCAAACAAGAGGCCTGGAACCTGATCATCAGCGGCAAGCTGTCCAACGCGACGTTCCGCGCGACCCTGGACGGCTTCGAGGACCAGGATCAGGACGAGCTGCTGGAGCCGTACGCGGCCCGGTATTTCGACGTCGTGGCCGACATCTGGCGGGACTGGGGCTCGGATATGGCTCAGTACTTCACCGAGAACGCCTACCCGCGGCGGGAGGTCACCGCGGAGGCGATCGCGGCCGCCGACGACTACCTCGCGCGGTCCGACCCGGCTGCGGCGCTGCGCCGGCTGCTGGCCGAGGGCCGCGACGACGCGGCCCGCGCGCTGCGCTGCCGCCAGCGCGACGCCGGGGCGGCCTAGCTACGCGGGCGTCGCGGCGCGGGCCACGGACGCGACCAGCGGCAGGCCGGACAGGTCCTCGATCAGCACCGAGTGGCCGTCGGCGTCGCACAGCGGTATCTGCCAGTTCGGGTACTCGTCCTTGGTGCCCGGCAGGTTCTGGGCCCGGCGGTCCCCGGCCGCGTCGGCCAGCGAGACGCCGACCAGCGCGGCCGCGGTCCGCGCCAGGTAGGCGTACAGCGCCACCGTGAAGGCGTCGGGGCCGGGCAGCGGGCCCTCCGGGATCAGGCCCTCCCGGGTCAGGGCGCCCTGCCACTGGGCCAGCAGCCGCTGCGCGTCCTCGCGCTCAGCTTCTTCCGGCCGGCTCAGCAGGCCGAGCCGGGCGCGCACCGCCACCTGTTCCCCGGTGCGGAACGCGGCGACGGGGGGAACGTCGTGCGTCCCCACCGTGGCCATGCAATTGCGGCGCCAGTGCGCGGGCCGCAGTGGCGCCCCGCCGGGCTCGCGGGCGAACCAGAGCATGGTGGTGCCCATGATCCCGCTGTCCGCGAGGTACTCGCTGATCCAGGGGTCGACGGTGCCGAGGTCCTCGCCGATCGCCAGCGCCCCGGCCCTGGCCGCCTGGCCGGCCAGTGCGGCCACCGAGGCCCGGTGGTCGTAGCGGATGTAGGCGCCCTGGTCGGGTGGCATGCCCGCGGGCACGCACCACAGCCGCATCAGCCCCATCACGTGGTCCACCCGCAGGCCGCCCGCGTGCCGCAGCGAGGCCGCGAACAGGTCGGCCAGCGGGCGGTAGCCGACCCGGGCCAGCCGCCGCGGATGCCACGGCGGCTGCGACCAGTCCTGCCCGCGCTGGTTGAACTCGTCCGGGGGCGCGCCCACGGACAGGCCGCTGACCAGCAGGTCCTGATGCGCCCAGGCGTCCGCGCCGCCGGGGTGGACCCCGACCGCGAGGTCGGTGATGATCCCGGTGCCCATGCCAGCGGCGAGCGCCGTCTGCTGCGCGGCCGCCAGTTGCGCGGCGGCCTGCCACTGCAGCCAGGCGTGGAAATCGCCGTCGCCACCAGGCCCCGGAGACACCGCGCCCGGCCCGGTAGCCGCCGCGTCCGGGTCGCGGTCCGGCGCCGGCCACGACCGCCAGTCCGGCCCGTGGCGCTCGGCCCGCACGCACCAGGCGGCCCAGTCCTCGAGGTCGCGGCCCTCGCGCTGGCGGTAGCGCCGGTATTCCTGCTGCCGCGTGCCGCTCAGCGGCACCTGGCGCAGGATCTGGAGGGCCTCCCGCTTCGCGGCCCAGACCGCGTCCCTGTCGATGAGGTCGGCGGTGGCGTTCCTGGCCCGGAGCGGGGCGGCCAGCGCGTCGATGCGGTCCCTCGCCGCGGCGTCGAGGTGCCGGTACTCGGGGATGTCCTCGACCCGCAGGTAGAGCGGGCTGATGTAGCGGCGGGTCATCGGGAGGTAGGGGGACGGGCTCACCGGCGGCAGCGGCTCGGCCGCGTGCAGCGGGTTGATCAGCACGAACCCCGCGCCCAGGTCGCGGGCGCTCCAGCGGGCCAGGTCGGCGAGGTCCCGCAGGTCACCGTGACCCCACGACCGCCGGGACCGGACCGAGTAGAGCTGGACGGTGAATCCCCAGGACCGCCGGTCGGGCAGCCGGGGCCGGGCCGAGGCATCCGCCGGGGCGGGCCCGTCGGCAGGCTCGCGGGGCACCTCCGGGACCCGGTCCAGGGCGTCCAGTATCGCCGCGAGCGTCTCCTCGCTCACCTGGACCTGCTCGTGGTGCCAGTCGACGTAACTGGGCGCGATTCCGGCCGCCTCGGCCCGCCGGATCAAATCGGCGTCGGTCATGCTCCCCGATTCTTGCAGCCGCCTGGTCCGGCGCGACCGCGGCCGCCTCGCTGCCCTCCAGGTGCAGTTGCGGCACGATCGGCTGCATCCAGCGCGGCATCCACCAGGCCCTGGCCCCGAGCAGCGACATGACCGCGGGCACCAGGATCATCCGCACGACGGACGCGTCGATCAGCACCGCGACGGCCATGCCGATCGCGAGCATCTTGACCGCCGACTGGTCGTTGAGGACGAAGCTGAAGAACACGACGACCATGATGGCCGCCGCGGTCGTGAT